>NZ_RJVJ01000002.1:1305000-1605000 GCF_003751605.1 Kitasatospora cineracea | reverse complement strand
CGGCCACCACCGCGCGGCGCAGGGTGCGCGGGATCTGCAGCGCCCCGCCGCCGCGCGAGGCCCAGCGGCCCGTCACCACGCCGCCCACCACGTACTCCGGGCGGAACCGGCCGCCGCGCGCCCAGGCCGCCTGCCAGGCCCAGCCGTGCGCGGCGTGCAGCCGGGACAGCTCCTTGTAGCGCACCATCAGGGCCGCCGCCGGGTGGTCGACCGCCTTCAGCTCCCAGGAGCGGGTCGAGGAGAGCTGGATGCCCCGGTCCGCGAACGCCTTGATCACCTGGGTGTGCGAGTCCAGGTTGAACGGGCGCGAGCCCAGCGCCCGCTGCACCTCCAGGGCCAGCTCGGCCAGCTTCGGCGGCAGCGCGCCCGGGATCGCCGGCCGCGGGCCCAGCAGCTCGGTCAGCAGCGCGTCGTGCACGTCGGAGCGCCAGGGCAGGCCGTCGTGCGCCATCTCGCAGGCCAGCAGCGCGCCCGCCGACTCGGCCGCCACCAGCAGCCGGAAGCGGGAGCGGGCCGCCGGGTCGGCGATCGCCGCCAGCCGCCGCAGCTGCTCCGCGTGCACCGCCACGACGGCCGCCAACTGGTCCGTCCCCGGCGGCAGTTGCAGCCGGTCCGGAGCGAACAGGCCGTCCTCGTCGGGCAGCGCGCCCTCCGGCAGGTCGGCCGGCACCGGCAGGCCGCGCAGCCGCGCCCAGGCCGCGCCCAGCGACCGCGGCGACCCGAACCGGCCCTCCCGGCCCAGCAGCAGCGCCTCCGTCAGCCGCAGGTCGTGGCAGCGGGCCAGCCGCTCCGGCAGCGCGGCCAGCAGCGGGCCGTACGCGGTGTCCGCCGTCGGCCACACCCAGCGCGGGGCGTGCGCCGCCTCCACCGCGGCCACCGCCTCGGCCAGCCGCGGCGCGGGCTCCGGCGGGCCCAGCGGCGCGCCGTCCTCGTCGAGCGGCTGCAGCCGCCCGCCCGGGCCGTGCGGGTCGGGCACCAGGGCGTAGCGCACGGCGGCGGCTCCTCTCGGCCGGTCAGGGGCGGGACCTGTCGACGGTAGCCGGTGGGGGTGACAGCGGGCGGTGCGGCACGAGGGGCGGCGGCCGGAGCGGCGGCTTGGCGTGACAGTGTTCCGCCAGGGCCCGGGGGCCCGTAATGTCGCCGCCATGAGCGACAACCCCTTCTTCTCGCCCAGCACCCTGGAGTACGAGCTCCCGCCCTTCGCCGAGATCCGGGAAGAGCACTACCGTCCCGCCTTCGAACGGGGCATGGCCGACCAGCTCGCCGAGACCGCCGCGATCGCCGCGAACTCCGAGCCGCCGACCTTCGACAACACCGTGGTGGCGCTGGAGCGTTCGGGAGCGGTACTGCGCCGGGTCTCGGCGGTCTTCTTCAACCAGGACTCCTCCGACACGACCCCCGGCGTCCAGGAACTCGACGCCGAGATCAGCCCCCTGCTGGCCGCGCACGCCGACGCGATCCACCTCGACGCCGCGCTGTTCGCCCGCCTCGACACCCTGCACGAGGCCCGCCACGGACTCGGCCTCGACCCCGAGTCGCTGCGCCTGCTGGAACGCCGGCACACCGCCTTCGTCCGGGCCGGCGCCCGACTGGACGCCGACGGCCAGCGCCGGCTGCGCGAGATCAACGCCGAACTCGCCGCCGACAGCGCCGCGTTCCGCCGCAACACGCACGCCGCCTCACTGGCCGGCGCGGTCGCCGTGGACAGCGCCGACGCCCTCGACGGCCTCCCCGGGGCCGCGGTCGCCGCCGCCGCCGAGAACGCCCGCGCCCTCGGCCAGGACGGCCGCTGGGTGCTCAGCCTGAAGAACTTCTCCAACCAGACCGAACTCGCCTCCCTCACCGACCGCTCCCTGCGCGAGCGCCTGCTCACCGCCTCGCTGCGCCGCGGCCTCGACACCAACGGGCCGCTCGCCGCCAAGATGGCCGCGCTGCGCGCCGAACGCGCCGCCCTGCTCGGCCACCCCACCCACGCCTCGTACGTGGTCGCCGACGAGACCGCCGGCACCGCCGGGGCGGTCAGCGCGATGCTCGGCCGCCTGGTCGCCCCCGCCGTCGCCAACGCCGAACGCGAGGCCGCCGACCTGGCCGCCGCCGCGGCCGCCGACGGCATCGGCGAACTCGCCGCCCACGACTGGGCGTTCTACGCCGAGAAGGTGCGCGCCGAACGCTACGAGGTGGACACCGCGGCGCTGCGCCCGTACTTCGAGCTGGAGCGGGTGCTGCGCGACGGCGTCTTCTTCGCGGCCGGCCTCGCCTACGGGCTGTCCTTCACCGAGCGGCCCGACCTGACGGCGTACCACCCCGACGCCCGGGTCTTCGAGGTGTTCGACGCGGACGGCTCGGCGCTGGGCCTGTTCATCGGCGACTTCCACGCCCGCGAGTCCAAGCGCGGCGGCGCCTGGATGAACGAACTCGTCGCCCAGTCCCGGCTGCTGGGCACCCGCCCGGTGGTCGTCAACAACCTCAACATCGCGCACCCGGCGCCCGGCGAGCCCGCGCTGCTCAGCTGGGACGAGGTGCGGACCCTGTTCCACGAGTTCGGGCACGCGCTGCACGGGCTGTTCTCGGACGTCGAGTACCCGTCGTTCGCCGGGACCGAGGTGCCGCGCGACTTCGTCGAGTTCCCGTCCCAGGTCAACGAGATGTGGATGACCCGGCCCGAGGTGCTGGCCAACTACGCCCGGCACCACGAGAGCGGCGAGCCGCTGGACCCGGCCGTGGTGCGGCGGATGCTCGCCGCCGAGAACTACGGGCAGGGCTTCCGGACCGTCGAGTACCTGTCGGCGGCGCTGCTCGACTGGGCCTGGCACTCGCGGACCGCCGCCGACCCGCTGGTCGAGGACGCGGAGGCGTTCGAGGCGCGGGCGCTCGCCGAGGCGGGCATCGCGGTCGCGGCGGTGCCGCCGCGGTACCGCACCGGGTACTTCAACCACGTGTTCTCGAACGGGTACAGCGCCGGGTACTACGCGTACATCTGGTCCGAGGTGCTGGACGCCGAGACGGTGGAGTGGTTCGGCACCGGCGGGCGCGGCGTGCGGGAGAGCGGGCAGCTGTTCCGGGAGCGGCTGCTGTCGCGGGGCGGGAGCCGGGACGCGCTGGAGTGCGTGCGGGACGTGCTGGGGCGGGGGCCGGAGATCGGGCCGCTGCTCGCCCGGCGCGGGCTGGAGTAGGCGGGGCCGCGGGGGCCGTCGTGCTCCCGGCGCCGGCCGTGCGCGGTCGCCCGCGCGGTTCCCCGCGCCCCTGGCGGGGCGCGGGGACGGTCACCGGGCGAAGACCGGGCCGTAGCCGGGGGCGGGGCGGCCGTCGGGGGTGAGGGCGCAGTAGCCGCCGGTGCCGTGGCACCATTACCACATGGTCCAGCCGGCGGCGAAGGTGCGCATGGCGGTGACCTGGCGGCGGACCAGTTCGGCGTTGCCGGGGGTGGCGGCGGAGGGCGGGCCCCACTCGCCGACCAGGACGGGGAGGCGGTGGGCGCGGGGGTAGGCGGTGACGGCGGCGGTGTAGTCCTCGACGAAGCCGCCGGCGGGGTCCCAGTCCCGGCCGGCCTCGACGGCGGTGTCGTAGAAGTGCGGGGCGTAGCCGATCCGGTCGGGGCCGGGGCGGGGGTCGGTGAAGGCGGGGAGGCTGGTGGGGACGCCCTGGCCGACCAGCACGGTGGGTTCGACGAACAGCCAGGCGTCGCGGTCCACCTGGCGGACGGCGGTGATCAGGCGGCGGTACATGGCAGCGAGCCGGCCCTGTTCGAGGGCGGCGGAGGCGGCGGCCAGGACGGCCGGGTCGGCGGGGTCGCCGGGGACGGGCCCGAAGGGCTCGTTGAACAGGTCGTAGCCGAGCAGGGCGCGCTTGCCGCGCAGTTCGCGGGCGACGGTGGTGTAGAGGTCGGCCTGGGCGCGGCGCAGGTCGGGGTCGTCGTAGAGGTGGCGGAAGGCGGCCTGCACGGAGGGCTGGAAGTAGCCGGCGAACCAGTCGGCGGGGTCGGGGGTGAAGGGCAGGCCGTCGTCGCGGGTGGTCCAGGCGGGGGCGCCGCCGTCGCCGCCGAGGAAGTACTGGCCGTAGACGTCCTGGTGGTAGTCGACGACGGCGTACAGGCGGTACTTCCCGGCCCAGTCGAGGAGTTGGCCGAGCCGGGCGAGCTGGGCCCGGTCGTAGTGGCCGGGGGCGGGTTCGAGGCGGGACCAGGAGACCGCGATCCGGACCAGCCGGAAGCCGTTCGCGGCGAGTTCGCGCAGGTCGGCCTCGGTGGTCTCGTCGTACTTGTCGAGGTTGAAGCCGCGCAGGTCCAGGACGCGGCCGCGCTGGTCGGTGAAGGCGGTGCGGCCGTCGGCGAGGGTGGTGGCGGAGACCTTGCGGGCGTCGAACGGGCCGCGGTCGGCGGGCGGGCCGGCCGAGACGGTGCCGAGGACGGCGGCGGCGGTGAGCAGCAGGGCGGCGGCGGAGCGGCGGACGCGCACGGGGCACCTCACGGCGGGGGGTGGGGGCGGGGTGCGCCGATCCTGCCGGAGCCGCTCCCGCCGCACAAGAGGTGAGACGGGCTCATGTTTTCTGCGGGTGGCTGGCGGTGGGTGGCTGGCAGCTGGCGGTGGGTGGCGGGCTGGGCTCCGGGGCTCCGGGGCTCAGGACTCGGTGGCCCGGGACTCCGGGGCGGCCAGCATCGGCGGCAGGTCGGCGGCGGCGGAGAGCCGCCCCCAGAGCAGGTCGGCCAGGGCCTGCACCATCCGGGCCCGCGGGCAGGGCCGGGTCTCCAGCCACCAGTCGCCGGCCGCCAGCACCATGCCGGTGATCGAGCGGCCCCAGGTCTCGGAGAGCAGCGGGCCCTCCTGGCCGAGGTCGATCTGCTGCTGGATGGCCCGGGTGATCTCCTCGGCGATCTGCCGCAGCGCGGGCGCCAGCGCGTTGCCCGCGCCGGTCGGGTCGCCCGGCTCGGGGTGGGTGAGCAGCCGGTAGACCTGCGGGCGGGACTCGATCGCGGCCAGGTAGACGTCCAGCACGTGCTCGACCCGGTCGCGGCGCTCCAGCGGCTCGTTCAGGGCCGAGCGGACGGCGGCCAGCAGCCCGGCGGTGTGGCGCTGGGTCAGCGCGCCGATCAGGCCGTTCCGGTCGCCGAAGTGCCGGTACAGGATGGGCTTGGTGATGCCGGCCTCGGCGGCGATCGCGTTCATGCTGGCGCTCGGGCCCTCGCGCTGGATGACCCGGTCGGCGGCGTTGAGCAGTTGTTCGCGGCGGGGTTCGGTGGTCATGCGCTGCTCCTCGTGCGGGCGGGTATGCGGCTCGGCGGGCGTTGACACCGGTTACCTATCGGTAGCAGACTCGCCGCCATGTTACCGGAGGTAACAGCGCAGTGGCGTGGACCCTCCGGCCCGCCCGACCGTCTCCTGGAGGCCGACATGACCACCTTCTCGCTCGACCCCGGGCCGGACCAGATCGCCGTCCGCGACTGGCTGCACGGCTTCGCCGCCGACGTCATCCGCCCTGCCGCCGCGGAGTGGGACGAGCGCGAGGAGACCCCCTGGCCGATCATCCAGGAGGCCGCCAAGCTGGGCATCTACTCCCTCGACTTCTACGCCCAGCAGTTCTTCGACCCCTCCGGCGTCGGCATCCCGATCGCCATGGAGGAACTGTTCTGGGGCGACGCGGGCATCGGCCTCGCCATCACCGGCACCACGCTGGCCGCCGTCGCCGTGCTCGCCAACGGCACCGACGAGCAGATCGGCACCTGGGCCCCGCAGATGTTCGGCACCCCCGAGGACGTCAAGGTCGCCGCGTTCTGCTCCTCCGAGCCCGACGCCGGCTCCGACGTCTCCGCGCTGCGCACCCGCGCCGTCTACGACGAGGCCAAGGACGAGTGGGTGATCAACGGCACCAAGACCTGGGCCACCAACGGCGGCATCGCGCACGTCCACGTGGTGGTCGCCACCGTCGACCCCGAACTCGGCTCCCGCGGCCAGGCGTCCTTCGTCGTCCCGCCCGGCACCAAGGGCCTCAGCCAGGGCCAGAAGTTCAAGAAGCACGGCATCCGTGCCTCGCACACCGCCGAGGTCGTCCTCGACGGCGTCCGCGTCCCCGGCCACTGCCTGCTCGGCGGCAAGGAGAAGCTCGACGCCCGCCTCGCCCGGGCCCGCGAAGGCACCCGGGGCGGCGGCAGGAACGCCGCCATGGCCACCTTCGAAGCCTCCCGCCCCGCCGTCGGTGCCCAGGCCATCGGCATCGCCCGGGCCGCGTACGAGGTGGCCCTCGACTACGCCAAGACCCGCGTGCAGTTCGGGAAGCCGATCATCGAGAACCAGGGCGTCGCCTTCCAGCTCGCCGACATGAAGACCCGGATCGACGCGGCCCGGCTGCTGGTCTGGCGGGCCTCCTGGATGGCCGTCAACAACCAGCCGTTCACCAGCGCCGAGGGCTCGATGTCCAAGCTGTACGCGGGCGAGACCGCCAAGTTCGTCACCGCGCAGGCCATGCAGATCCTCGGCGGCAACGGCTTCACCCGCGAGTACCCGGTCGAGCGGATGCACAGGGACAGCGCCATCTACACCGTGTTCGAGGGCACCAGCGAGATCCAGCGGCTGGTCATCGCCCGGGCGATCTCGGGGGCGCCGATCCGCTGACGGCCCGTCAGCCACGCCGGGGTGGGTCTGTCGGGGCGTGGGTCTGCCGGGGTGGGGTTGCCGGGGCGGGCGGTCCGTCAGCGGGCCGACCAGAAGACCAGCCCGGCGGTGGCGGCCCCCACCAGTGCGCCGACCACCGTCTGGGCCGGGGTGTGGTCCCGCAGCGCCACGCGGGACCACCCCACCGGCACGACCGCGGGCAGCGCCAGCAGCCACCACGGGCCGAGCGCGATCGCGGTGCAGACCACCGCGCCGCACACCACTGCGGTGTGTACCGACACCTTCCACCAGGCCGTGATCACCAGGAGCGGCACCAGCGAGGCGAACATCGCCAGCACCATCGCCGTCAGGTCGGCCGGGGCGCCCAGCAGGAGCATCGCCAGCAGGCCGACCAGCACCGAGCCCATGACGACCGGGAGCACCACCAGGCGGCGCCGGCGCCGGCCGACGTGCCGGTCCTCGATGCTGCCGCGCCGCATCCCGCGCCGGATGAACCAGGTCGGCAGCACGGCCGCGAACAGCGCCGCGAACGCCGCCCAGGCCAGGCCGGACCAGCCGTGGCGGACCACTCCGATCAGCGGCAGCACCGCCAGGACCACGTTCTTCGGTTCGACCCCGTCGGTGATCCGGCGGGCCCAGCCGCCCTCGGCGCCGGGCGCCGCTCCGGCTCCGGGGGGTTCGGTTGCTCCGGCGGCTCCGGCGGCTCCGGCGGTGTGGACGGGGGTGGACATGCTGCTCCTTCGACCGTGCCGGGCACCGGACGGTGGTCCGATCATCGGAGATTGTGCAGCACCGGGCGCCGCCGGCCGCCGCCGGGCGCTCCCGGGCGGTCAGAACCGCGGCTCGCGGCGCTCCAGGAACGCCGCCAGGCCCTCCCGGACGTCCGGCGCCGTCCGGGACGCGCGCTCCCAGGGCTCCAGGGCGGCCGCCGCGTCCGCCGGGTCGACGGACAGCACGGCCTTGACCGCGCCGATGGTCTGCGGTGAGCGGCGGGCCAGCAGGCCCGCGAACTCCCGTGCCCGGGCGTCCAGTTCGGCGGGCGGCAGCACCTCGTCCAGCAGGCCGAACGACTCCGCGCGGGCGGCGGGGAGCAACTCGCCCGAGAACAGCAGGTACTTGGCCCGGGCCGGGCCGACCAGCGCGGCCAGCCGCAGCGTCGGGACCGCCGGGTAGACCACGCCCAGCTTCGCCGGGGTGATGCCGAGGCGGGCGTCCGCGGCGGCCAGCCGCAGGTCGCAGGCCAGCGCCAACTGGCAGCCGCCGCCCACGCAGGCGCCCCGGACCACCGCCAGGGTCGGGCGCGGGAACGCCGCCAGCGCCTGCTCGGCCGCCACGTTCGCGGCGTGGTACGCGCCGGCGGACGCCGGGTCGGCGTACACCCCGGCCAGCTCGGCGATGTCCGCGCCCGCCGAGAACGCGCCCGCCGCGCCGGTCAGCACCAGCACCCGGACGTCCGGGCGCGCCGCCAGCTCCGCCAGCACCCCGGGCAGCGCCCGCCACATCGCGCCGGTCACCGCGTTGCGCCGCTCCGGCCGGTCCAGCAGCAGCGTCGCCACCCGCTCCGGGCCCACCCAGCAGCGCAGGCCCGGCGCGCCGGTGGGCAGTTCGACGTCCCCCGGGCCCGGGCGGTCCAGCGGGTGGGCGGTGCTCGCGGGCATGGCGGGCCTCTCGAGGGACGGTGCCGGACGGGCCGTCAGCCTTTCACGCGGGCGCGGGGCGGGCCATGTGATCCGCGTCAACCCTCCGTCGGGCCGGCGCCCTCGCGGACCGCCCGCCACTCCGGGGCCAGCATCGACCAGATCTCCAGGTCCAGCCGGACGCCCAGGTGTTCGGTGTGCTTGCGGAGCGTGCCGTCCAGCGTCATGCCCAGCCGTCGGGCCACCGCCCGGCTGCGCAGGTTGACCGTGCTGTTCCACCACTCGGCGCGGTACAGGCCGCGCTCCAGCAGCGCGTAGTCCAGCAGCCGGCGGGCGGCCGCGGTGACCAGGCCGCGGCCCTGGGCGGCGGGCTCGGTCCACACGCCGATCTCGCAGACCCCGGCCGCGGCGTCGAACTGGACGAACATCACGCCGCCCACCAGCGTCCCGTCCAGCCATATCCCGTGGATCCGCCCGGCGTCGGCGGCCTGCTTGTCGGCGAACTTCCGCAGCGTCGCGCGGGCGGACTCCAGGTCGGTGCTGCGGGTCGCCCACGGAATCCACGGATCGACCCCGGCCCGAGCCCGGTCCATGTGCTCCAGGAACTCCTCGGCCTGCCACGGCTCCAACGGGCGGAGCTCGGCGTCCTCGGCGAGCGCTACGGCGTACATCGGCATCCCCTCGCGGTACACGGCGGTGGTGCATGGAAGTGGTACACGGCAGTGGTACATAACAAACGTTTGGTAGGTACCCTAGCGCGCATGACTCCACCCGCACGGGGCGACCACGAAGCACGCCGGCGCGACGTCTCGGAGGCGGTGCGGCGGGTGCTCGCCGACCGCGGCTTCGGCGGCCTGACCCTGCGCGCGGTGGCCGCCGAGCTCGGCGCCTCCACCGGCCTGCTCACCCACTACTTCCCGCACAAGCGGGCCCTGGTCGCCCACGCGCTGGAGGTCCTCGACCGGCAGGCCGCCGAACGCCACCGGCCCGCCACCGAGGCCGCCGCCGGCGCCCGCGGCCTGCCCGTGCTGCGCGCCGCGCTGCTCGACATCCTCCCGCTGGACGCGGAGGGCGCCGCCGCCAACCGGATCTGGGTCGGCTCCTGGGACGCCGCCCTCGGCGACGCCGAACTCACCGCCGGGCACGCCGAGCGCTACCGCCGGGCCCGCCGGCGGATGGCCGGGCTCTGCGCCGAGGCCCAGGAACTCGGCGAACTCCCCGCCGACCGCCCGGCCGAGGAACTGGCCGCGCGGGCCCAGTCCTTCGCGCTCGGGCTGGTGGTGCAGGCGCTGTTCGCCCCCGGGGAGTTCCCGCCGGAGCGCCAACGCGTGCTGCTGGACGGATTCCTGGCCGACCTGGCGGCGGGGCGGGAGCATGCGCGCGGCGGGACGGGGTAAGCGGTCCGCGGGGCCGGCGCGTGCTCGTCCGGTGGTGACGGGGCCGGTCGGAGTGGGTGGGCGCCCCCAGCAGGATTCGAACCTGCGACCTACCGCTTAGAAGGCGGGTGCTCTATCCGCTGAGCTATGGGGGCCGGGGTGCTGACGTCGGCCCGCTTGCCGGGCCTGGGCCGGGACGGGATGTTCCGGGACAGGATACGGGTGTTCAGTTCCGCCCCCTGGACTTCGAAGACCGGACCGGGGTGTGTCGACCTCCTCGGGGCGGTCCGATAATCGCAGGTAGTGCCGGGGAGTGCAGCGGTCTACCGGCTCTCGGAGCGGGACGTTGTGCAGTCGTTACGGGGCTGCAACCCCACCCGTTATGGATTCGGCGGGGGCAATCGCCCGGAGCGGCCGGCGGGTGGGGGCGCGTTTAGGGGTTCCATCGGTTGGATGACATGGACGGGGCGAGTCGAGGGCCACCCGTTCGTGGTTTCGGGGGTGGACCCGGGGTGTCCGGAGGGTGTGCGGGCGGTCACCGGAAGGGGTGGTCGACGCGGGTGCCCGAACGGTCCTTGCGGGGGAAGGGGTGCGGGGTCGGAGCGCGGGGCGGGGCGCGGGCCGGGGTGCAGGTCGGGGCAGGGAGCGGCATTTGTCCGGGGTGGTCGTTTTGTTGTCATGGACACGGCATTGAAATGGTCGATTTTCGACCGGAAAACGATTCAATTCACTCGGGGGAGTTACTCCGGTTTTCCACAGGGCGGAGTTGTCCACAGGCGGGCGGAAGGTGCTGGTGCGGATTTCCCGGAAGGCGGAGGATCTTTCCCGGCGGGGATTCCGCCGGGAAAGGGCACCGGTCGCCGCGGCCGGGAACGGAGGAGTCGGAATGGACGAGGCACTGGTGACGATGGTCGGCAACGCCGCGTCGGGCGTGACGTACCGGGAGACGCCCGGCGGGGTGGCGGTGGCGAACTTCCGGCTCGCCGCGCGGGAGCGGCGCTACGACCGGGAGCGCGGCGACTGGACGGACGGCGGGACGACCTGGGTGACGGTGGTGGCCTGGCGGGGGCTCGCGGCCAACGTGGTCGGTTCGGTGAACAAGGGCGATCCGCTGGTGGTGAGCGGGCGACTGCGGGTCCGCGAGTGGGGGGAGGAGGGCAGCCGGCGGACGGAGGTGGAGATCGACGCCCGCTCGATCGGCCACGACCTGGCCCGGGGCACCTCGGTGTTCCGGCGCGCGCTGGAGGGCAAGTCGGCGCCGGGGCAGGGAGGTTCGGGGGCGGCCCCGGCCGGGAGCGGAACTCCCGGCGGTGCTTCCGGCGGTGGTGCGGCGGCGGCGGTGCCGGTGCTGTCGGCGGCGGGCGGGCCGCGGGCGGTGCGGCTGGTCGAGGAGGCGGTGCCGGAGTGGATCGTGGCGGCGGTCGCGGCCCGGCGCCGGGCGGAGGAGGCCGCCGCGGTCGGCGGCGGTGCGGGTGGGGCGGCCGGGGAGGGAGGTGCGGGTGTGGCGGAGGAGGTTCTGAACTGACGTAATCGGGGCACTTCTTGAGCCGGGGGGTGCAATCCTGATTGCCGCGGAGGCGCCCCGTGGCTTTATGTCGACTCATCAACTCGCCCTGCGGAAGAGCTCTTTGATAACAGAACAGCCACGAAATCGTCCTGATTCGCTACGGGCGTGAACCGGTCGGGGCGCGTCAATAGGATGCGTCTGGTCCACACACGTGCAGCGGCGCCACAGGGGGTGCCGCTTTGCAGGGGGCGGGTTGCCGAAGGCACGTCGCCGCCCGGAGGGATCGCAGATGTTCCACAAGCAGGGGCGGGTCGTCTCCCGCATAGCAGCTGTCATGCTCGCGTCGGGTCTTGCCGTCGGGTCGAGCCTGGTCGCGTCCGGTACGGCGTTCGCGGCGGACCCCTCCTCGGGTGTCACGGCGAAGCTGGACGGCGGCATCCGCTACGGCGAGAAGATCGAGCACGAGGTCCGCCCCGGTCGCTGGCTGCCGGTGACCGCCGGGCAGTTCAACCTCAAGGTGACCGGCACCGACACGATCCTGCAGGTGTACTGCATCGACCTGCTCAACGACACGCTCAAGGACGCGACCTACCACGAGACCGACTGGGCCTCGACCTCGCTGTCCCAGCCGGAGAAGGTCAAGGCCAAGGCCGGCCCGAAGATCCAGTGGCTGCTCGAGCACTCCTTCCCGAACGTCGACGAGGGCGCGCTCAGCAAGGCCTCCGGCATCGACGGCCTCACCAAGGACGACGCGGCCGCGGCCACCCAGATCGCCATCTGGCACTACTCCGACCCGAACGTGCCGACCAAGCAGAGCGACGACCACGACAAGGCCAAGAAGTTCACCGACTGGCTGATCGCCCAGGCCGACGCCAAGGGCGGCGCCGAGGAGCCGAAGCCCTCGCTCGCCCTCAACCCCGGCTCGGTGGCCGGCAAGAGCGGCGACCTGCTCGGCCCGATCACCGTCACCACCGGCGGCAGCACCGACAGCGTCACCGTCGCGCTCGACAAGAAGGGCACCGACGCGGGCGTCACCCTCGTCGACAAGAACGGCGCCGCGGTGAAGAACGCCAAGAGCGGCGACCAGCTGTTCGCCAAGGTCCCGGCCGGTGCCGCCGCCGGCACCGCGAACGTCACCGCCGACGCCACCGCCACCATCAACCTCGGCCGGGCCTTCGTCGGCGACGACAACGGCAAGCACAGCCAGACCCTGATCCTCGCCGGTACCGACAAGGTCAAGGTCAACGCCCTCGCCGCGCTGACCTGGGCGCCCAAGGGCCCGATCCCGGCCGCCACCGCCAAGGTCGACTGCACCCAGGGCGCGCTGGTCATCACCGCCACCAACAAGGGCGACCAGGACTGGACGTTCACCGTCGGCGGCAAGAACGTCACCGTGAAGCCCGGCGCCACCCAGGACGTCACCCTCCCGGTCGAGGAGGACACCGCCTACAAGTTCACCGTCACCGGCCCCGGCGGCTTCTCGCAGACCTTCAGCGGCGTGCTGAACTGCAAGACCGACAGCAACACCCTGCCGCCGGCCAGCCCGTCGGCGACCCCGTCCACCGCCCCGTCGCCCAGCCCGACCGGCCCGGAGCTGGCCTCCACCGGCGGCGGCATGGGCTCCGGCCTGACCGCCGCGCTGGCCGGCGTGCTGCTCGTCGCCGGCGGTGCCGCGGTCTACGGCATGCGCCGCCGCGGCCGCCACAGCCGCACCTCCTGAACCACCAGCTGAACCCCGTCCGGCGCCCGCGCCGGACGGGGAACGGCCCCGCCGCCCGGAGCCGGGCGGCGGGGCCGTTCGCATGACGGGCGCCCGCAGCCGGCGGCCCGGCGGGGCCGCGGGCGCCAGGGAGCGGCGTTCGGGTCGGCCCCGGCCTTACGGCACAATGGAAGGCTGCAAGCCGATTACTCACGACGACGCCGGAGCGATCTCAACGTGGCGGAATACATCTACACCATGCGCAAGGTGCGCAAGGCACACGGCGACAAGGTCATCCTTGACGACGTGACGCTCAGCTTCCTCCCCGGGGCGAAGATCGGCGTCGTCGGCCCCAACGGCGCCGGTAAGTCGACCGTGCTGCGGATGATGGCGGGCCTCGACCAGCCCTCCAACGGCGACGCCTTCCTCTCGCCGGGCTTCACCGTCGGCATGCTCCAGCAGGAGCCCCCGCTCGACGAGTCCAAGAACGTCCTGGAGAACGTCCAGGACGGCGTCAAGGAGACCAAGGCCAAGCTCGACCGGTTCAACGAGATCGCCGAGCTGATGGCGACCGACTACTCCGACGAGCTGCTCGCCGAGATGGGCACCCTCCAGGAGGACCTGGACCACGCCAACGCCTGGGACCTCGACGCCCAGCTCGAGCAGGCCATGGACGCGCTGGGCTGCCCGCCCGGCGACTGGCCGGTCACCAAGCTCTCCGGCGGCGAGAAGCGCCGCGTGGCGCTGTGCAAGCTGCTGCTCGAGCAGCCCGACCTGCTGCTGCTCGACGAGCCCACCAACCACCTGGACGCCGAGTCGGTGAACTGGCTGGAGCAGCACCTCGAGAAGTACCCCGGCACCGTCGTCGCCGTCACCCACGACCGGTACTTCCTGGACAACGTCGCCGAGTGGATCCTCGAGCTCGACCGCGGCCGCGCCTACCCGTACGAGGGCAACTACTCCACCTACCTGGAGACCAAGCAGACCCGTCTCAAGGTCGAGGGCCAGAAGGACGCCAAGCGCGCCAAGCGGCTCAAGGAAGAGCTGGAGTGGGTCCGCTCCAACGCCAAGGGCCGCCAGGCCAAGTCGAAGGCCCGCCTCGCCCGCTACGAGGAGATGGCGGCCGAGGCCGACAAGATGCGGAAGCTGGACTTCGAGGAGATCCAGATCCCGCCGGGCCCGCGCCTGGGCAGCGTCGTCATCGAGGTCGACAAGCTCCAGAAGGCCTTCGGCGACAAGGTCCTGATCGACGACCTCAGCTTCACCCTGCCGCGCAACGGCATCGTCGGCGTGATCGGCCCCAACGGCGCGGGCAAGACCACCCTGTTCAAGATGCTCCAGGACCTGGAGACGCCGGACGGCGGCACGGTCAAGGTCGGCGAGACCGTCAAGATCAGCTACGTCGACCAGACCCGCTCCAACATCGACCCGAAGAAGACCCTGTGGGAGGTCGTCTCCGACGGCCTCGACTGGATCAACGTCGGCCAGGTCGAGATGCCGTCCCGGGCCTACGTGTCCGCGTTCGGCTTCAAGGGCCCGGACCAGCAGAAGCCGGCCGGGGTGCTCTCCGGCGGTGAGCGCAACCGCCTCAACCTGGCGCTGACCCTCAAGCAGGGCGGCAACCTGCTGCTCCTCGACGAGCCGACCAACGACCTCGACGTCGAGACCCTGTCCTCGCTGGAGAACGCGCTGCTGGAGTTCCCCGGCTGCGCCGTGGTCATCTCCCACGACCGCTGGTTCCTGGACCGGGTGGCCACCCACATCCTCGCCTACGAGGGCGAGAGCAAGTGGTTCTGGTTCGAGGGCAACTTCGAGTCCTACGAGAAGAACAAGGTCGAGCGCCTGGGCGCGGACGCCGCCCGCCCGCACCGCGCGAGCTACAAGAAGCTGACCCGCGGCTGACACCGGGGCGCAACGTCGGCCCGGCAGACTGCCCCCGCGGGCGGGCTGCCGGGCCGCCGCCCGTAGGCTGCCCAGCAGGGTACCTCCGGGTACAGAGAATTCGAGGAGAACACCGTGGCTCGCCACATCTACGCCTGCCCCCTGCGGTGGTCCGACATGGACGCCTTCGGCCACGTCAACAACGTGGTCTTCCTGCGCTACCTGGAGGAGGCCCGGATCGACTTCATGTTCACCCGGGCCGCCGAGGCCGGGGCCGGGGAGTTCGCGGGCGGCTCCGTGGTGGCGCGCCACGAGATCGACTACAAGCGGCCGCTGGTGCACCGCCCCGAGCCGGTCACCATCGAGACCTGGGTGACGAAGATCGGCGGCGCCTCGCTGACCGTCTCCTACGAGATCAAGGACGTCGCCGCCGACGGCACCGAGACGGTCTACGTCACCGCCTCCACCGTGGTCGTCCCCTACAACCTCGCCGAGGCCCGCCCGCGCCGGATCAGCCCGGTCGAGCGGGAGTTCCTGAGCCGGTTCACCGACGAGCAGCCGGCCGACTGCGCCGCCGCCTGACCGCGCCCGCCGCCCCGTCGAAGTCCCGCCGAAGTCCCGTCCGAGAAACGAGCTGAACCGGTGACCGTGCAGACCCGACTCGACCTCGCCGACCGGCAGGAGGCCGCCGACCTGGCCGCCTTCCTCGGCCGGCTGCTGCGCTTCGACCGGGCCGCGGCGGTCCGCCTCCAGGCGGTGCCGGGCGCGGACGGCGGCGGGGTGCTGGCGGTGTTCGGGCGGCTGCCGCTCGGCGGCTCCGCGGTCCTCGCGGTGCGCACCGTGCGGCTGGCCGGGCTGGACGGGTCGGCCGACCTGACCGTCTCCGCCGGGCAGTTGCTGGAGTCGGTGGACGAGCCGGGCGCCGGGCTCGGGCTGCCCGCGCCCGTCACCGGACCGGCCTGGGCCGGGCTGCTCCCGCCGCGCTCCGGCTGGCGGCCGCTCGGGCGGCCCCCGGTCGAGCGGGTGGTGGGCGAAGTGCTCGCCGCCGTCGCGGAGTTCAAGCGGCGCACCGCCGAGGTGCCGGAGCACCACCGGACCAGGCAGGCGGTCGACGCGATCGCCGACGAGATCTGGTCCCGGCCGCTGGCGGCCGCCGAGGGCCTGCCGCTGCGGGCCGCGCACGCCGCCCACGCGATCGGGTTCCTGCGGCCCGGCGCCGAGCTCGCCGCCCACCGGGCCGGGGCCTGGCTGCGGCTGGACGCGCCCGCCGGGTCCGTCGCGCTGCGCACCGCCGCCGCGCCCGGCGCGGGCCTGGGGCTCAGCCCGCTGCGCTGAGGACGCCCCGGGAGGGCCTCCCGGGAGGGCGCCCCGGGGAGGACGCCCCGGGGAGGACGCCCGGGGAGGGCCGCTCAGCCCGCGGTGTTGACCATCGAGGCGGCGGCGTACGTCAGGTAGTTCCACAGCTCGCGGTCGGCCTCGGCGGGCAGCGCCAGCTCGTCCAGGGCGGCGCGCATGTGTCCCAGCCAGGCGTCGTGGGCGGCCCGGTCGACCCGGAACGGGGCGTGCCGCATCCGCAGCCGGGGGTGGCCGCGGTGCTCGCTGTAGGTGCGCGGACCGCCCCAGTACTGCATCAGGAACAGCGCGAAGCGCTCCTCGGCGGGGCCGAGGTCCTCCTCCGGGTACATCGGGCGCAGCAGCTCGTCCTGGGCGACACCGCGGTAGAAGAGGTGCACCAGCCGGCGGAAGGTCTCCTCGCCGCCGACCTGGTCGTAGAAGGTCTCCTCTGGTGCGGTGGTGGTCTTGCGCCCGGTGTCAGTCACCCGTCCATGGTCGCAGACGCCGACGGGGGCCGTACACCGGGACTTCCGGCGTACGACCCCCGTCCCGGGGCGGCGGCGGCTACGCGTCGTCCCAGTTGAAGAAACGCCAGGCCACGGCGCACAGCACCGCGGTGAAGGCGAGCAGGATGCCCATCGCGGGCAGCGCGTCGGCGAGGCCGCCGCCCTGGCTGAGCACCGACTTGGCGGGCACGATCAGGTAGCGCAGCGGCAGCGCCCGGGAGATGTCCTGCAGCCAGCTCGGGGCGAAGTCCAGCGGGATGAACGCGCCGCCGAGGAAGGACATCGGCAGGATGATCAGCTGGTTCATGCCGTTCGCCGACTCCTCGGTCTTCGCCAGCGAGCCGGTGACCAGGCCGATCGACATGAACGCCAGGGTGGCGCAGACCACCAGCGGCAGCACCAGCCACCAGTTGCCGGTGAGCTTCAGCCCGAAGTAGTCGATCTGCGCGACCATCAGGAACAGCCCGGTCTGGGCGAGCGCGACCAGCACGCTGACCAGTACCCGGGCGCCGACGATGGTGCCCGCCGAGATGGGCGCCAGCCGCAGGCGGCGCAGCACCCGCTTCTTGCGCCAGGTGACCAGGGTGAAGGACGCGCCGTACACCGCGCCCATGGCGACGGCGTAGGCGAGCAGGCCCGGGGTCAGGTACTGGATCGGCTTGGTGGAGTCGTCCTCGACCTTGGAGGCGTCCAGGGTGTACTTCGCCGGGGCGTTCGCGGCCGCCTGGTTGGCGCCGTCCACCAGGGAGTTGACGATGCCCTGCACGGTGGCGGACTTGACCTGGTCGGCCTGGCTGAAGCGGAGCACCAGGGTGCCGTCCGGGCCCTCCGCGACCAGGCCGTCCAGGTCGCCCTTCCTGACCTTGGCGAGGGCGTCGGCCTCGTCCAGGCCGGTGGTGATCTCCAGTGCGTCCAGCGCGCCCGCGGCGTGCGCCTTGGCGTCGTCCAGCACCTTGACCTGGCCGATCTCGGCGACCTTGACGTGCGAGGTGCCGCCGCCCTTGTAGAGGACGCCGAACAGCAGCAGGAACATCAGCGGCAGCGCGAGGGTGAAGAACAGGGTGCCCTTGTCGCGCAGGAAGCCCAGCAGCATCACCCGGGACAGGCCGACGAAGGCGTTGGCCTTCTCCTGGCCCGCGGCGGCCGGGGCGGGTGCGGGGGCCGGGGGCCGTTCGGTGGCGGTCATGCCCGGTACTCCCGTCCGGTCAGCTGGAGGAAGACGTCCTCCAGGGTGGCGCCGCGGACCTCGAGGCCGCGCAGGGCGTTCTGCTCGGCCAGCACGGCGAGCACCGGCCCGGGCTCGGCGGTGGACAGCGCCAGCGTGACGCTGTCGTCCTCCAGGTTGGCGTACACCGCGCCCGCGGCGGCGAGCAGTTCGCGCACCCGGTCGACGGCCAGCTGCCCGGACTCGATCCGGACCCTGACGGTGTCGTCGATCTCGCGGACCAGCGCGGCGGGGGCGCCGGTCTTCAGCACCTTGCCGTGGTCCATCACCGCGACGCGGTCGCAGAGGATCTCCGCCTCGTCCAGGTAGTGGGTGGTCAGGACCACGGTGCGGCCCTCGGCGTTGATGTCGCGCAGCAGGTCCCACAGGTTGCGGCGGGCCTGCGGGTCGAGGCCGGTGGTCGGCTCGTCCAGGAACACCAGCTCCGGGTCGTGCACCAGCGCGCAGGCGATCGACAGGCGCTGGGCCTGGCCGCCGGACATCTTGTCGGTCAGCACGTTCGCGGACTCCGTCAGCCCGACCCGCTCCAGCATCGCGTCGGCCGCCTTCGGGCCGATGCCGTAGAACGAGGCGAAGGTGCGGATGGTCTCGCGCGCGCTCAGCTTGTTGAAGAACGCGGAGGCCTGGAACTGCACGCCGATCCGCGGCAGCAGCTTAGGGTTGCGCGGCCACGGCGACAGGCCGAGCAGCTCGACCCGCCCCTCGTCCGCCTCCCGGATGCCCTCCAGGATCTCCAACGTGGTGGTCTTGCCCGCACCGTTCGGTCCGAGCAGGCCGTAGAACTCGCCAGTCCGGACGGAGAGCGAGACTCCGTCGACGGCCTGGACATCCCCGTACCGCTTCCGGATCCCGTCCGCGGTTATTGCATCACTCATGGGGCGAAGCGTAGGGGGTGGGGGCGCGCCGGACGAGGGCTTCTGTGCGAATTCTGAGCTTTCCGCTTCCGAGCTTTCCGCGCCGACCGGGTGCGGGCGGCGGCCCCGGCCCGGGGAGCGAACTCCCCGGGCCGGGGCCGGTGGTGAGGTGCCGTCAGGACGGGCGGGGCGTCAGGCCAGGTGCACCGTGATGGTGGTCCAGGCGCCGACGTGGATCCGGTCGCCGTCGTTCAGCGGGATCGCGGTGTGCGGCGGCAGGGTGTCCGGGCCGCCGTTCATGGTGGTGCCGTTGGTGGAGTCCTGGTCGACCACCACCCAGCTGCCGTCCGGCTGTTCGGCCAGCAGCGCGTGGTGGTGCGAGGCGCCCGGGTCCTCCGGGGCGACCGACAGGTCGATCTCCGGCACGGTGCCGCGCTGCTGGCTGCGCCGCCCGATCCGCAGCTGGCCCCGGCCGGTCAGCGGGACCCGGCGCTCCGAGGTGTACTGCGGGAAGTACAGGCCGGCCGCCTCCGGGCCGCTGCGGGTCATCATGTCGGTGAAGTACTCGTGGTCCGGCGCCACCACGGCGAACCAGGTGCCGCGCTGCGCCGCGCCGCCGCCCGGCTGCCCGGGCGGGGTGAGCCGGAAGGACGTCCCGGAGTCCGGGCCCTGGCCCGGCTGCGGCCGGCCGCCCGCCGGGGGAGCGGACGGCTCGGCGTACACCGGGCCGGTGCGCTCGTAGTCGACGTCCGGGAACCCCGCGGCCGGGGGCTTCTCGAACGACGGCGCGGCCGGCCCGCCCGGGGCGGCCTGCGCGGCCGGGTAGCCGGGGCGCTCGTACGGCGAGGGCTGCTGCGGCTGCGGACGCTCGTACGGGGACTGCGGCGGCTGCGGGGCGGGCGGCTGCTGCTCGTACGGGGGCCGCTGCTGCTCGTAGGGCGACTGCGGCTGGGGCTGCGGCGGCTGCGGGCGCTCGTACGGCGAGGGCGCCGGCGGGTCGAACGCGGTCGGCGGGGCCGGGGGCGCGGCGGCGGGCGGCGGGAAGCCGTAGCCCTGCTGCTGGGCCGGCGGCGGGGGCTGGTGGCCCGGCGGCGCGGCCGGCGGCTGCTGGCCGAACGGGGCGGCCGGGGCGGGCGCGGCGCCCGGCGGGCGGGCGGAGGTGGCCAGGTTGTAGTCGTAGCCGCACTCCTCGCAGTACCGGCCGCTCTGCGGGCTGCGGCAGATCGGGCAGGTGACCAGGCCCGCGGTCGGCGGGGGCGGCGGGGCGCCGTACGGTCCGGGCGCGCCGGGGGCGCCCGCGGCGGGCCCGGTGGGGGTGCCGGCGGGCGGCGTCGGGGTGCGGCGCGGCTCGAAGTAGCCGCCGCCACCGGCGGGGGTGCCGGACGGCGGGGTGCTGCCCGGGCCGACCGGCGGGTAGCCGGCGGAGGTGTACGGGGGCGGGCCGGGCGGGCCCGGGGGCGGTGCGGCGGGGCCGCCCGGGTAGCCCTGGGCGCCGTGCTGGCCCTGGTGGCCGGGCTGGCCCTGCTGGCCCTGGTGACCCTGGTGGCTCTGGGGGCCGGGCTGGGCCGGGCCGTTCGGGAAGCCCGGGATCGCCAGGCCGGGCGGCGGCGTCATCGGGAAGCCGCAGTAGTCGCACCAGTCCTCGGCCTGCGACTCGTGTCCCCTAGGGCAGATCGGCATCAGGTCCCCACTCCAGCAGGTTCGGGTCCGGCGGGTGTCCGGCTCACTTCTTCACGCGCACGGTCTTCGTCGACCGGGTCTCGAGTGTCATCGAGTCGGCCTCGCTCACGTTCTTACGGAACCGAACGGTACCCTCCCGTTCGTCGACCACGTCCACCACCTTCCGCAGCAGCTTGAGGGTGCCCTCGTTGCCGCTGCTGTACGCCAGCCGGACGGCGGCGCCCAGCTTGGCGCCCGCGCGCTCCAAGTCGCCCGCCCGGTGGGCCTCCAGACCGTCGCGGATCGAGTCGGCCAGCTCGGCCTGGCCGGTGTAGTGCGCGACCTGCGGGTTGATCCGGGTCGAGGAGGCCAGGTCGTCCGTCCACACGGCGCGCACCAGGCCCTGGCCGAGCACCTCGGCGGTGCCGTCGGGGTGCGGCAGGACCAGGCTGATCCGGGCGGCCAGCATCTCGTTGCCGACCGCGGCCGCCGGGACCTCCACGCACACGTGGTAGTCGCGGGACTCGTCGCCCCAGGACCCGGTCGGGTAGTCCCCGGCGCGCGTCCCCGCGTCGGTGCGGCGGTCGGTGAGGTCCTCGACGGCGGGGGCGGCCTGCTTGACGAACTTCACCCGGGCGTTGGCGGGCGTCCACACCCGCAGGGCGACGTCGGCGACCTGCTTGCCCATCGCGGCGGTCATCATCGCGCGGAAGTCCTCGGCCAGGCCGGAGGACTCGGCGACGATGTCGACGGTGCCGAGCAGCGCGGAGGAGACCTTCCGCAGCTCGGCGACCTCCCAGTCGGTGCCGACGCCGCGGCAGTCGGCGGTGAAGTACCCGGCGGCGGCGTCCAGGGCGCGCTGCAGGGCGGCGGGCTTCTCGTGCTCGTTGCGGCCGTCGGTGAGCAGGACGGCGTGCCGGATGGCCGCCTCCGGGCGGGAGGCGAACAGCTGCTGCGCCTTGGCTATCCAGGTGCCGATCGCGGTGCCGCCGGACGGCTTGAGCCGGCGCAGCGCGTCCTTGGCCTGCTCGCGGGTGTGCCGGTCGGCGACGGCCAGCCGGCCGTTGCCGGGGAAGACGTCGTTCGCCTCGTGGGTGCCCGCGACCACCGCGAAGGCCACGCCGTCGCGGAGCCCGTCGATGGCGGCGGCGGTGGCCTCGCGGGCGTGCCGCATCTTGGTGTTCGGGTACTCCATCGAGCCGGAGCAGTCGATCACCAGGACCACGGCGGCGTCCGGCCCGGGGGCGCCGATCGGGCGCCCGCCGGAGGTGCCGCCGCCGGTCGCGGTCACCGTGACGATCGCGTTGACCTCCCGGGATCCCTGGGCGAGGTACTCGTTCTGGAAGACGTCGACGTCGAACCGGGGCGCGTCGGGCTTGGACAACGAGGCCATGCGGAGAGCTCCTGTCGCGGAGGGGCGGGAGGGCGGAGGGGTCAGTTCCCGGCCGGGTCCGCGTCCGCCGCCGCGACGGGCACCACGGCGGGCGGGGCGGCGGGCACGGGCGGGACGGCGGGCGGCGCCGGCGGCGCGGGCGCGGCTGCGGCGGCGGGAGCAGCGGCGGGGACGGCCGGGCGCAGCGGGACGGTGGCGTCCGGGTCGGCGGCGCGCGGCAGCGGCACGTCGAGCAGGGTGGCGTCGTGGACGGCCGGCGCGGTCGGCGGGTCGATCGGCAGCACCGCGACGGTGATGTTGTCGTGCCCGCCGCGTTCGACCGCGAACCGCACCAACTCCTGGGCGGTGGCCAGCGGTTCGGTGCGGGCGTCGGCCCGGACGAAGAACGCCAGGTCGGTGGCGGCCTCGGCGTAGTTCCACAGGCCGTCGGTGCAGACCAGCAGCACGCCGGGGACGTGCGGGGTGAAGCTGACGGTGTGCGGGTCGAGGTCCTCGGCGTCGGCGCCGAGCCAGCCGGTGATGGCGTGCGCGCGCGGGTCGGCGTACGCCTCGGCCTCGGCCATCAGGTTGGCGGCGACCATCCGGGCCGCCCAGGAGTCGTCCTCGGTGAGCCGGTACGGCTCGGCGGACTCGCGGTCGTCGGGGATCCAGTAGGCGCGGGTGTCGCCGACCCAGCCGATGGTGACCAGGCCGCCGGAGCTGACCGCGCTGACGTAGGTGCAGGCGGGCGCGTTGCTGTGCCGGCCGTCGGGGGCGGTGCCGTCGTGGGCGAGCGCGGTGACGGCCCGGTTGGCGGCGCCGATCGCCTCGCGCATCGCCCGGTCGGGCTCGCGGCCGGAGGCCAGCGCGGCGACCAGCGAGTCGGCGGCGGCGGTGACGGCGGTGGCGGACGCCTCGTCCGGGCGGGACGAGGAGGACACCCCGTCGCAGACCACGGCGAGCACCACGGGCGTCCCGTCCGGGGCCTCGGCGGTGGCGACGGTGAACGCGTCCTCGTTGCGGTGGTGCCGCAGGCCGCGGTCGGAGACCGCCGCGACGCCGGTCAGCTCCCGCTCCTGGTGGTCGCGTTCGCGCGGCTGGGCCTGGCCGCAGCGCTGGCACCAGCCGTCCGCGAGCTCGGCGGAGCCGCAGTGCGGGCAGCTGGGCACGACGGGCAGGTCGCGCAGGGTCGGCGGCCCGGTCAGGGCGGTGCCGCAGGCCCCGCAGAACGCGTCCTGCGAGCCCAGCGGTTCGGCACAGTTCGGGCACTCGGTCTGCTGCGGCATGCTCACACCCATGTCCTGGGGCGGGCCCGGTTGGCCCGTTCCACCCACTCGATCCTCGTCTCGGCCCGGTCGGACAACCGCGCCAACATCCGGTAGGAGTGTTCCAGGGCGAGCCTCAGTTCCCGTTCCGCGGCGGGATGTCCCAGCACGGTCAGCGTGGCGGGCTTCCCGGCGGCCCCCGCCAGCACCCAGTTCAGCGCCGAGTCCAGTACCTCGACGGCGAGTTCCTCGCGCCGCCGGGCGTCCAGGGCGAGCGCCGCCAGCCGCTCGGAGCTGTCGGCGAGCTCGGCGGCCAGCGGCTCGGTGGCGGCCCGGCCGCGCAGCCGGGCCCGGACCGCGCCGATCCGGGCGGCGGTCCAGTGCGCGGAGCTCTCCGGCACCGCCTCCAGCGCGGCGACCGCGCCGTCCCGGTCGCCGTCCGCGAGCCGGACCCGGGCCAGGCCGAACGCGGCGCTCACGAAGGACCGGTCGACGGTCCCCACCAGCGCGTAGTACCCGGCGGCGGCCGCGGTCCCGCCGAGCAGCTCGGCGCAGACCGCCAGCGCCAGCTTGGGGGCGCCCTCGCCGGGGAACGCGTCGTACAGCGCCTCGAAGGAGTCGCGGGCCTCGGCGGCCCGGCCGGCCGCCAGCGCGGTCAGCGCCCGGTGCCACACCACCCGCCACTCGCCGGGGTGTTCGGCCTCCAGGGCGGCCAGCACCTCGGCGGCGGCCGCGGCCTCGCCCAGCTCCAGGTGGGCGCGCAGCACCCGCAGCCGCAGCTCGGTCGAGTCGGCGCCGGCCGCCCGGAGCACGGCCAGCGCCTCGGCGGGCGCGGCGGGCAGCGCGGCCAGCAGGCCCGCGTTCGGGTCGGCCGGGTCGGCCAGCGGCGCGGGCAGCGCCAGCGCGGCGGCCCGGGCGTCCGGCGCGTGCTCGGCCAACTCGGTGTCGACGACCCGCAGTTCCGGCCCGAACAGGGTGGACGGCGCGGGCCTGGCCTGCCCGTCCTGCAGGCTCAGCACCTCGCGCAGCACGCCGGTCAGCTGCCCGGCCATCTCCTCGGCGGAGGCGAACCGGCGGGCCGGGTCCGGGTCGGTGGCGCGCACCAGCAGGCGGTGGAAGGACTCGTAGCGGGCGAACACCTCCACCTCGTCCGGGCCCGGGAGCTCGTGCCGCCAGCGGTCGGTGTAGCCGGCGAAGTCGAAGGTCAGCACGGCCAGCGTGCGGGCCACCGTGTACAGGTCGGAGGACGGCGAGGGGCCGGCGGTGGCGATCTCCGGGGCCTGGTAGCCGACGGTGCCGTAGATCGGGCCGTCGTCGTCGTGCCGGCGGACCGCACCCAGGTCGATGATCTTGAGCATGTCGTCGGACTGGATCACGTTGTCCAGCTTGAAGTCGCAGTACACCAGCCCGCGGGCGTGCAGGTAGCCCAGCGCGGGCAGCGCCGCCAGCCCGTACGCCAGCGCCTGCTCGACCGGCAGCGGCGCGCGCCGCCCGTCCGCGGCGCGGCGCTCGTTGGCGATGTCCTTCAGTGACTTGCCGCCGACGTACTCCATCACGATGTAGCCGTCGGCGACGCCGGTCCGGGCGTCCGGGTGCTCGACGAAGTTGATGATCCGGACGATGTTCGGGTGGTCGACCTCGGCCAGGAACCGCCGCTCGGCGATCGCCACCGCCAGCGCGTCCTCGTCCCCGGTGTCCAGCAGGCCCTTGAGCACCACCCAGCGGTCGTTCACCCGCCGGTCCACCGCCAGGTAGATCCAGCCCAGGCCGCCGTGCGCCAGGCAGCCCATCACCTCGTACTGGCCGCCGACCAGGTCGCCGCGCGACAGCTTCGGGCTGAACGAGTACGGGGTGCCGCACTTGGTGCAGAAGCCCTCCGGCCGGCCCGGCCGGCCGTCCTGCTCCCGGCCCACCGGCTGGTCGCAGCGCGAGCAGAAGCGCTTGCGCTCCGGCACCTCCGGGTTCGCCAGCACCGCCTGCGCCGGGTCCTGGGTCGGCACCGGGGCGATCGCCACCAGGCCCGCACCCAGGTTGCCGCGCCGCGCGGTGCCCGTGCTGCCCCGCGAACTGCGCACCGACACCGAGCCGCCGCGCGTCGAACGGCTCGACCGGGACCGGCCGGAGGAGCCGCGGACGGAACCGGGCACGGGGGCGGACGGGGACGCCGGGGCGGACGGGGCGGAGGACGGGGACGAGGGCGCGGGGGCGGCGGTGGAGGACGTGGCGGCGAGGCCGCACTCGTCGCAGTAGCCGTCGGGGTCGACGGTGCCCGGGCAGTCCGCGCGCCCGCACGGGCCGCCGGGGGCGGCGGCGGGAGCGGCGGGAGCGCCGGGGGCGGCGGGTGCGCTGCGCTGTGCGGGGAGCCGGGCGGCGGTGGAGGACGTGGCGGCGAGGCCGCACTCGTCGCAGTAGCCGTCGGGGTCGACGGTGCCCGGGCAGTCCGCGCGCCCGCACGGGCCGCCGGGGGCGGCGGCGGTGCCGCCCCGTTCGGGGGCGAGGCCGCACTCGGTGCAGTAGCCGTCGGTGTCGATCTCCCCGGTGCAGCCCGGGCGGGCGCATGCGTCAGCCATCGGTGTCCTCCCCCTGTTCGGTGTCCTGGACCTGCGGCGCCGCCGCTTCCGGCTGGGGCTGCGGCTGCGGCTGCCGTTCGGGTGCGCGCAGCGCCTGCTGGAAGCGGCCGACCGCCTCGGCGGCCGCCCGCAGGTCGCACGGGGCGCTCCAGAGCAGCCAGCGGGCCTTCTCGAAGCGTTCGACCACCTCGGGGTCCTCGGCCAGGCCGAGCCGGGCGGCCATCGCCTTGTACGCCTCCAGCCGTCCGCGCAGCTCGGCCCGGACGGCGAGCGGCTGGGCGACCTCGGTGAGCGCCTGCCGGGCCCGGCCGAGTTCCTTGGCGGCCGCGTCCTCCAGCGCGTCCAGCAGCGGGCCGAGCCGGTGCCACTGGCCGGTCTGCTGGAACTCGACGGCTTGGCCGATCGCCTCGCGCAGCGCGGAGGGCGGGCCGGGCACGGCGGGCACCTCGGTCGCGGCGATCTTCGCCAGCACCTCGCCGCGGGCCCGGCGGGCCTCGGCGAGCGTCAGGTCGGCGCGCTGGAGCAGGTCGGCGACCTGCTGGAGCCGCTCGTGGGACTCGTCGCGCAGCCGCAGCAGGCCCTCCAACTCGACGCGCACGTCGTCCAGTTGGCGTCCCATCCGGTCGAATCCCGCGGTGTCGACGGCGCCGGTGGGGGAGGCCCAGGCCGCTCCCTCGCCGGCCCGGCCGCGCTGCGCGGGCACCCGGCTGGGCCGCCACAGCGCCAGCGGGTCGGCGACCACCAGGGCGCGCAGCGCGCCCAACTGCCGGGCCAGGTCGGCGAGGTCGTCGGCCAGCGGGTGCCCGCCGGGGCGGACCCCGACCGAGACCGCGAGCATCTGGACCCGGCCGAGCTCGGCGAGCAGCAGGTCGATCCGGGCGGGCAGCGCCGACCAGACCGCGTCGACGGCGCTCACCACCTCGACCACCACCGCGTACCAGCCGTTCATCCGCTCCAGCAGCTCGACCAGGGTGACCTGTTCGACCAGCCGGGCCGGGCCGCCGATCAGGCCCGCCTCGTCGGGCAGCCGTCCGCCGGAGACGGTCACCGAGCGGCCGGAGAGCAGTTCGCCGAGCTCGCCGAGCTCGGCGGCGGTCGGCCGGGTGCGCCGGGAGCGCACCGCGCGGGCGGAGGCCAGCGCCTCCGCGTACCGGTCGAACAGCGCCCACAGCAGGGCGACGCCGCCCTCGGCGACCGCCCAGCGCTCCCGGGTGCGCCCGGACAGTTCGGCGCCGGTCAGCAGCCGCAGACCGGGGTGGTCCTGGAGCGCCAGCAGCGCCGCCTCGACCGCGTCGCGCTCGGCACCCAGCCGGGCCAGCGCGCGGTCGACCTCCTCACGGTTCATCACCGGGCGGGTCGTTCCGGCCAACGCGGTTCCTCCTCTCGGCCACGGTCGTGGTGACGGGGCGTCGGTCCTGGGGCGGTCGGGACGACCGTCCGTGGGCCGCCAGTCTCCCCGACGCCCGGCACCGCACGGACGGCGGTCCCCCGGATTCCCGGTCCGGGACGGGAAACCGGCCCGGCCCGGCCCCGCCGCCCGTACCGCCCGCGCCGTCCGCGCCACCTGAGCTGCCCGCGCCGCCCGCGTCCGCGCGGTCACCACGGCCGGTACGGGTCGGGCACCCCCATGCTGGGCCGCAGCCAGGTGTCGTAGCTGGCCTGCCAGCCGCCGCCGCGCCACTCGACCAGCACCTGGTTGACCCAGGCGATCAGGTCGGTGTCGTCCTGGTTCATGCCCACGCCCATGTACGTGGGCAGGAAGGACTCCCCGGCCAGCTCCATGGTCTGGTCCTGGGCGACCATCGCGGCCGCCAGCGAGCTGTCCGACAGGGTGGCGTCCGCCTCGCCGAGCTCCATCAGGACCAGGCAGTCCAGCTGGTTGTCGGGCGTGACGACCGAGGCGGCGCCGTGCGCGTTCGCCTTCAGCTCGGTGTGCGAGGAGGAGTTCAGCGCCGCGCACACCCGCTTGCCGCCGAGCGCCTGCGCCACGCTGCCGGCGTGCGCGGCCTTCGGCGCGACCACCCGCTGGGAGACCTTGAAGTACGGGGCGGAGAAGGCGATCTGCTTCTTCCGCTCGCAGGTGACGGTCATCGCCCGGGCGATCAGGTCGACCTGGTGGTCCTTGAGCACGTTGATCCGGTCGGCGGTGGCGATGGTCTTCAGCACCACCTTGTCCGGGTCGCCGAGCACCGACTTGGCGACGGCGCGCGCCAGGTCGATGTCGAAGCCCTCGATCTTGCCGGTCTGCGAGTCGCGGTAGCCCCAGTTGTAGGCGCTCTGGTCGACGCCGACCACCAGGCGGCCGCGTTTGCGGATCTCCTGGATCTTCGCGCCCGCCTGCTCCCTGGGCGGCAGCGACACCCCGGTATCGCAGTCGTCCGCGGCCACCGCGTTCCCGGCCACCGCGTTCCCGGGCATCGCGTTCCCGGTCACGGCGTTCCGGGTCACCGCGTTCCCGGCCGCGCCGGCCGCCGAGCCGCCGACCCCCAGCAGGCCCGCCACCAGTGCCGCGGTCGCGGCCAGCGTTCCGGTCCTCGCCCTGCCAGCCCTGCGCATCCTTCGCTCCCCCCGTTACCGGTACTCGGCCAGTCGGCGCCCGATGCCGCGCACCGTGCCGCCGACCGCCAGCGCGGCCAGCAGCGCCGCCGCCACCGCCTGGACGGCCAGCGCCCCGCTGACGCCGCCCGCGGCGGAGTCGAACGCGGCCTGCTCGGCCCGTCCGGCCTGTTCCCACTGCTGCTCGGCGGCGTTGAACGCGGCCTCCGCGGTGTCGTCCCGGCCCGGGGCCAGGGTCTGCCGCAGGGTGCCCTCGTAGTCGCCGCTCGCGTCCAGCTCGGCGGCGGCCGCGTGCCGCCGCTGCCACTCGCCGTACCAGCGCTGCGCCTCGGCCAGCCGGTCCCCGGCCCGGGCCGGCGGCGCGGCGGTCAGGCCCGCCACCGAACCGTCGTTGCGGGGCGAGCCGTTCAGGGTCCGGGACAGGCTGGTCCAGCGCTCGTTGTACGCCTCGGTGGCGCCGCGCGAGACCAGGTCGAGGTTCTCCGCGGTGTGCGCCTGCAGCGCCTCCACCCGGACCTGGTTCAGCGCGCGCAGCGGGTCGATGCCCTGGGTGCGGGCCTCGTGCAGGCCGGTGCCGGCCGCCACGGTGCCGCCGACCGTCCACACCAGCGCGACCAGCACCGCCGCCGAGGCGGTCAGCAGGCCCGGGTTGAACACCCGGTTGGTGCGCCGGAACAGCAGCACCTGGTAGCGGCCCAGCGCGCCCAGCAGCAGCACGCCCAGCACCAGCGCCGCCCAGGGCTCGGCGGCGGCCGCGTCGTAGTCGCCGTCCAGCGCGGCGGCCTCGGTGTCGGCCAGCTTCTGCGCGTTCGGCAGCACCGTCTTCTGCAGGTAGTCGGAGGCGTACCGCAGGTAGGCCCCGCCGAGCGGCAGGCCCTCCCGGTTGATCGCCCGGGCGGTCTCCACCAGGCCCGCGTAGCGCGGCAGTTGCTCGCTCAGCTCGGCCAGCCGGCGCTGCGCGTCGGCGGACGCGCCGCTGCGCGCGGCCGCCTGCGGGATCAGCCGGGCGGCGGTGGCCAGGTCGTCCTGGTAGCGCTTGCGGACCTCGGGCGGTTCGGCGGACGCCATCAGGAAGCCCGCGGCGGCGGTGGCGTCGGCGTCCGCCAGCGAACGGTAGAGCTCCGCCGCGTCCTGGCTGAGCGGCTCGCTGCGGGACGCCAACTGCCGGGCCGCGCCCGCCCGGTCGGCGGACTGCCAGGCCGCCGTGACGCCGAACAGCAGCGCCAGCGCCACCAGCACCGCGCCCGCCGTGCGCAGCCGCCCCGGCGGGGTGCGGGCGGCCGTCCGCAGCCGCGCCAGCGGGGCGGACAGCGGGCCGCGGCCCGGCTCCGCGACCCGGTCGGGCGCCCGGCCCGGCGCAGGGCCCGGCGGCGGGGCGAGGACGCCCCCCTGTGTCTGTGCGGCCACCGTTCCCCCTCGGCTCCACCGGCCCCGTCTCCGGGCAGTATCGCCACGCGGAACGGCCCCCGGGCCGGAGTTGGTCTGGAGTTCGCCGGGCGGTGACCGATCTGTGCCCCACCGGCCCCACCAGGCCCACCGCCGGGTCCGACCAGGCCCACCGCCGGGCCCGGCGAGGGGCCCGCCACCGGGCCGGACCTGCCGCAGGCTCCTCGGGCCCGCCGGGCCGCCCGCCGCCCCCTCGTAAGCTGGACGCCATGCGCCTGACCGGAACCGTCACCCCCGACCGCCCGCTGCTCGTCGTCGCCCTGCCCGAGGAGGCCGCCCACCTCGACGGCGGCCTGCCGGTGCTGCTCACCGGCATGGGCAAGCTCAACGCGGCGGCCGCGCTGGCCACCCTGCTGGCCGGCGGACGGCGGCCGGCCGCCGTCGTCAACCTGGGCACCGCGGGGGCCCTGCGGCCCGGCCTGGCCGGCACCCACGAGGTCGGCCGGGTGCTCCAGCACGACCTCGACACCCCGCTGCTCGAACAGCTCACCGGCCGCACGATGGACGGCCCGATCGACCTCTCCGCGGGCGGCCCGGTGCTCGCCACCGGCGACCGCTTCGTCTCCGCCGACGCCGACCGCGACCTGCTGGCCCGCACCGCCGACCTGGTCGACATGGAGGGCTACGCGGTCGCCACCGTCGCCCGCCGCGCCCAGTTGCCCGTCCGGCTGGTCAAGCACGTCAGCGACGAGGCGGGCGACGGCGCGGTCCGCAGCTGGCGGGAGTCCGTCGACGACTGCGCCCGCCTGCTCGCCGACTGGGCCCGCACCCACCTCGGCTGACGCCCCGGCACCTCCGCGGCCCCGGAGAACGCCGGGGCGCCCGCCGGACCGTTCGACGGTCGGACGGGCGCCCCGGCGGCGCGGTCAGCTCTGGTACGGGTTGGCACCCGGCGCCGGGTACTGGCCCGGGGCCTGCGCCGGCGGGTACGGGGCCTGGCCCGGGGCCTGCTGCGGGTAGGGGGCCTGGCCGGGAGCCGGCTGGTACTGGCCCGGGACCGGGGCCTGGGCCTGCGGGTACTGGCCCGGGACACCGGGGCCGCCGCCGAGCAGGCCGCCGGTGAAGGCGTCCATCTCGGTGCGCCAGTAGCGGTGGATGTTCAGGCGGGTCGGCTGCGGCTCGCCCGGGATCTGGAAGCGCAGCGAGCTCCACAGGGTGTTGCGGCGCACGTCGCCGATCGAGGCGCGGGCCTGGTCGAGCGGGATGACGTGCAGCAGGTCCAGCGGACGGTTGCTCACCCGGGAGGCGCGGTGGATGACGACGACCCGGTGGGTCAGCGTCACGAAGTAGTACTTCACGAACAGCTGGCCGATCAGACCGAACTGCTGGGTCAGCCACGGGCTCGGGCCGGTGACCGTGTGGAACGTCGTCACCGGGCGGTCGTTGGGCTCGATCGCGGCGATCGCCGCGGCGACCTGCTCCTGCATCGTGGACTTGCGGATCGCCATCTGGCGTTGCTCCCGGTGCTCCAGGCGCACGCCCCCGTCGGACGCGCTGTGAGCGCGCGACACTAACAACCCCACCGGCCGGGTTCAACGGACAGAACGGGCATCCCAGGCGCCATTGCCAGATGTTCACTCAACTGATACCGGACTCGGGAACTTGTCGGCCCGGTGACGTACCGTCACCTGCGGGAACCCTGCGCCGAACCCCGCCGCACCCCGCACCCCGCACCCCGCGCCGCGCGCCCCGTCCGCCGGGGAGAGGACCGCCGGCGGGGGCGTCCGAGGCATGTGCGGTGCTTCGGAGGCCCCCGCCGGCGGCGGCTCGCGGGCGGGACGGTGGCCGGACGGCCCGTCAGGCCGCTATCGGGTGGGTGGTCGGGTAGGCGTCGCGCAGGCGGCGGTGGGCGGCGGGGGCGGCGCCGAGGTGGTCCAGGCCGAGCAGGGCGGCGCCGAGGACCGGGGGCGCGACGACCACGCGGGGTTCGGCGAGCGGGGCGTCGGCGGCCAGCCGGGCGGTCAGGTTGTCGATCAGCAGGGGCTGCCGGGAGGCCAGCACGCCGCCGCCGAGCACGACCGGCACCGGGCGGTCGAGCAGCTCCAGCCGGGTGAGGGCGACCACCGCGAGCCGGGCCACCTCGTCGGCCTGGCGGTCGATCAGGCCGAGCGCGATCGGGTCGCCGGCGGCGCCGGCCGCGAACAGCACCTGGGAGACCTCGTGCAGCCGGGCCGGGGCGATCCGGCCCAGGTGGACGGCCTCGGCGAGGGCGTTGGCCCCGGCCAGTCCGAAGTGGGCGCCGATCATCGGGGAGAGCAGGGTGGCTTCGCCGCGGCCGTCCTCGGCCCGGGCGGCGTGCCACATGGCCTCCTCGGCGAGTCCGCCGCCGCCGCCCCAGTCGCCGGTGAGCCGGCCGAGCGCGGGCCAGCGGGCGGTGCGCCCGTCGGGCCGCAGGCCGACGCAGTTGATGCCGGCGCCGCAGACCACCGCGACGCCCAGCGGCCCGTCGGTGCCGGCCCGGAGCAGGCCGAAGGTGTCGTTGGCGACGTGCACGGACGTCGCCCAGCCGTGTCCGGCTATCGCCTCGTGCAGCTGCTGCTCCTCGATCGGCAGGTCCGCGTTGGCGAGGCAGGCGCTGACGTGGTCGGTCAGCGGCCGCCCGCCGGGCTGCCGGGTGACGCCGGCCTGCCGGGCCAGGTCGTCGACCAGCGGGGCGAGCGCGGCGACGGCGGCGGCCGGGCCGGTGTGCTGCGGCTGGAAGCCGCCGCCGCGGGCGGTGGCCAGGACGGTGCCGTCGGCGCCGACTAGGGCGAGGTCGGTCTTGCTGTTGCCGGCGTCGATGGCGAGGACGCCGGGCAGGTGTGCGGAGTGGCTCATCGGCCGGTCCCCCCGTGGTGCTCGGTGGTGGTGCGGTGGTGCTCCGCCATGGTGCCGGTCACGCCCAGCTCAGGTGGTCGCGGTTGTGGGCGAGCAGCCGGTCGGTGAGCTGGTCGGCGAGCTCGATCTGGCCGACCAGCGGGTGGGCGAGCAGCGCGTCGAAGACCCGGTCCCGGCCGCCGTGCAGGGCGGCGTCCAGGGCCAGGTGCTCGTACGCGGTGACGTTCGCGATCAGGCCCGCGTACAGCGGCTCGACCGGGCGCTGCGGCAGCGGGCGGACGCCGGCGGCGTCGACCTCGGCGGGGACCTCGATGACGGCGTCGTCGGGCAGGAAGGGCAGCACGCCGTCGTTGCGGGTGTTGACGACCTGGACGGTGGTGCGGCCGTCGGTGCCGAGCAGCGAGGCGATCAGCTGCACGGCGGCCTCGGAGTAGAACGCGCCGCCGCGCTTGCCGAGCAGCTCGGGCTTGGTGTCCAGGGCCGGGTCGGCGTACATCTCCAGCAGCTGCTGCTCGATCGCGGCGACCTCGGCGGCCCGGGAGCCCTTGACCCTGAGCTCCTCGACGACCAGGTCGTGCTGGTAGAAGTAGCGCAGGTAGTAGGAGGGGACGACGCCGAGCCGGCTGACCACCGGCAGCGGCAGGTGCAGGTCGGCGGCGATCGCCTCGCCGTGCTCGGCGAGCAGCTGCGGCAGCACCTCGCGGCCGCCGGCCGAGCCGGGGGAGTCGAGCAGGGTGACGCCGCGCTCCCAGGTGAGGTGGTTCAGGCCGACGTGGTCCAGGCGGACCAGCTCGGGGTCCACGCCGAGGTGGGCGGCGAACTTGCGCTGGAAGCCGATCGCCACGTTGCACAGGCCGACGGCCTTGTGGCCGGCGGTCTGCAGGGCGCGGGTGACGATGCCGACCGGGTTGGTGAAGTCGACGATCCAGGCGTCCGGGTTGGTGCGGCGGACCTGCTCGGCGATGTCCAGCACCACCGGGACGGTGCGCAGCGCCTTGGCGAGGCCGCCCGCGCCGGTGGTCTCCTGGCCGACGCAGCCGCACTCCAGCGGCCAGGTCTCGTCCTGGTTGCGGGCGGCCTGCCCGCCGACCCGCAGCTGCAGCAGCACCGCGTCGGCGTCCCGGACGCCCGCGGTGACGTCGGTGGCGGTGGTGACGGTGGCGCCGTGGCCCTGCTTGGCGAAGATCCGGCGGGCCAGGGCGGCGATCAGTTCCAGGCGGTCGGCCGCCGGGTCGATCAGCACCAGCTCGCGGATCGGCAGGGTGTCGCGCAGCCGCGCGAACCCGTCGATCAGTTCCGGCGTGTAGGTGGAACCGCCGCCGACGATTGCCAACTTCAGTGCGGACATCAGCCCTTGACCCCTGTCAGTGTGACGCCTTCGATGAAGGCGCGTTGTGCGAAGAAGAACAGAACGATCACCGGCGCCAGCACCAGCAGCGTCGCCGCCATGGTGAGGTTCCAGTTGGTGTGGTGGGCGCCCTTGAAGGACTCCAGGCCGTAGCTGAGGGTCCAGGCGCCGGGGTTGTCGGAGGCGTAGATCTGCGGGCCGAAGTAGTCGTTCCAGCAGCAGAAGAACTGGAACAGCGCGACGGCGGCGACGGCGGGCCTGGCCATCGGCAGCACCACCCGCAGCAGGGTGCGCAGTTCGCCGCAGCCGTCGATCCGGGCGGCCTCGGTGTACTCCTTGGGGATGGTCAGCAGGAACTGGCGGAGCAGGAAGATCGAGAAGGCGTCGCCGAACGCCATCGGGATGATCAGCGGCCAGAGCGTGCCGGACAGGTGCAGCTGCTTCGCCCAGAACAGGTACATCGGGATGATGGTGACCTGGGGCGGCAGCATCATCATCGAGATGACCGCCATCAGGGCCAGGTTGCGGCCGCGGAAGCGGAACTTGGCGAGCGCGTAGGCCACCGGCAGGCTGGAGGCGAGGGTCAGCGCGGTGCCGGCCACCGCGTACAGCAGGGTGTTGCGCCACCAGGTGAGGAAGCCGTCGGTGTTCCACACCTTGACGAAGTTCGACCACTGCCAGTGGTGCGGCCACAGGTCGGAGGTGAGCGCCTGCTGGTCCGTCATCACCGAGGTGAGGAAGACGAACACGAGGGGCAGCAGGAAGAACAGCGCGGCGGCGATCGCCAGGGAGTGCACCGCGACCCAGTTCAGGGCGGCGCGGCGGCGGGCGGCGCGGTCGGCGGCGGTGGCCGGGGCGGGGCGTTCGCGGGGGAGCGCGGAGGCGAGGGTCACGGGAGCTCAGTCCTCCGTCAGGAAGCCGGACTTGCGCCGCAGCAGGATCGAGGTGAACGCCATGGTGAGGGCGAACAGGATGAGGGCGACGACGCAGGCGGAGCCGTAGTCGTAGTGCTGGAAGCCGAGGTTGTAGACCATCTGCGGCAGCGTCCAGGTGGAGCCGTGCGGGTAACCGGACTCGAACTGCTGTCCGGAGCCGCCGATCACGCCGGAGGCGACCTTCCCGGCCACGATCGCCTGGGTGTAGTACTGCATGGTCTGGATCACGCCGGTGACCACGGCGAACATCACGATCGGCGAGATGTTCGGCAGGGTGACGTACCGGAACCGCTGCAGGGCGCCCGCGCCGTCCAGTTCGGCCGCCTCGTACTGCTCCCGGGGGACGTCCAGCAGCGCCGCCATGAAGATCACCATCAGGTCGCCGATGCCCCACATGGCCAGCATGGTCAGGGCCGGCTTCGACCAGGACGGGTCGGTGAACCAGCCGGGCTGCGGCAGGCCGGCCTCGCCCAGCAGGTGGTTGACCGGGCCGGTGCCGGGGTTGAGCAGGAAGGCGAAGGCCATCGTGGCGGCCACCGGCGGGGCCAGGTAGGGCAGGTAGAAGGCGGTGCGGAAGAACCCGGCGCCGGTCTTCACCTTGGTGATCAGCAGGCCGATGCCGAGGCCGAACGCCACCCGCAGGGTGACCATCACCGCGACCAGCCAGAGCGTGTTGCCCAGGCCCTGCCAGAACGGCGGGTACTTGGTGAAGACGTAGTCCCAGTTCTTCAGGCCGGAGAAGGTCGGCGCCAGGTACCCGTCGTAGTGCGTGAACGAGAAGTAGGCGGTGGAGGCCAGCGGGTACAGGAAGAAGACGCCGAACCCGATCAGCCACGGGGAGAGGAAGGCCAGGGTCCTGGCCCGCTCCCGCCGGCGCTTGCGGCGCAGCGCCGGCGGGAGGGCGGGGCTCACGGTCGCCATGTCACTTCGCCTGGTTGACGGCGTCGTCGATCTCCTTGGCGGTGGCCGCCAGGCCCGCCTTCAGGTCGGTCTGCTGGCCGGACTCCACCGCGTAGCTGAGGTTCTGCAGCGACACCTGGTAGGCGCCGCCGTTGATGCTGGCCGGGGTGGTGGCGGAGTTCGGGTTCTTGGCGATGCCGAGGAAGGTGCGGAAGTTCGGGTCGGCGTCCAGCTTCGGCGACTCCAGCGCGGCCAGGGTGCTGGGCACGTTGTGGATCGCGTTGGCGAAGGAGACCACCGCGTCGGTGTCGGTGGTCAGGTACTTGACGAAGGTCCAGGCCGCGGTCTGCTTCTTCGAGCCGTTGGCGATGCCGACGATGGTGCCGGTCTGGTAGCCGCGCCCGTACTTGTCGGCCTGGTCGTCCGGCACCGGGAACGGCGCGGTGGCCCACTCGAAGGACGGCTTGTCCTCGGCCAGCGAGGCGGCGCGCCACTCGCCGTCCATGCTCATCGCCACCTGCCCGGTGGCGAACGGGTTCTTGGCGCTGAACTCGTCGCCGAAGGAGGTCCGGTACTTCTCCAGCCTGGCGAACCCGCCCAGCCGGTCCACCAGCTGCTTCTGCCAGGCCAGGGCGGCGGCCACGGTCGGGTCGGTGGCCACGTCGGACTTCCCGTCCGGGCCGAAGTAGGTGCTGCCGTACTGGCCCAGGTAGTGCGCGATCGAGGTCTCGTAGCCGTGGTAGTTCGGCATGAAGCCCAGCTGCCGGTAGGAGTCGCCGTCCGGGACGGTCAGCTTGGCGGCGTCCTCGGCGAACTCGCTGAACGTCTTCGGCGGCGCGGTGATCCCGGCCGCCGCGAACGCGGTCTTGTTGTAGTACAGCCCGTAGGCGTCGCCGAGCAGCGGCAGCGAGCACTGGTTGCCCTGGTACCGGCTGTAGGCGAGCATCGCGGCCGGGAAGGTCTTCGCCGGGTCGACGCCGTCCTGCTTCAGCATCGGCCCGAGGTCGGCCCACACGTGCGAGGAGCAGAACTTGCCCACGTTGTCGGTGGAGAACGAGGACACCACGTCCGGGGCGTCCGGGCCGCCCGCCCGCAGCGCCTGCTGGGCCTTGTCGTCGGCGATGTCGCCGACCACCTTGACGTGGATGTTGGGGTGCAGCTTCTCGAAGGCGGCGACGTTGTCGTTGATCGCCTTCACCTCGTTGTCCTGGTTCCAGCCGTGCCAGAAGGTGATCGTCACGTCCTGGCCGGACGCCGAACCGTCCTGCCCGCCACCGGAGTTGGTGCCGGTGCAGGCCGAGGCCAGCAGGGTCGCGCAGAGCGCGGCGGTGAGCGCGGCCAGCGGGCGGCGGACGGGCGGGGCGCTGCGGGTGGTGTCCACGGAATTGCACTCCTGGGGAGGGTACGGGGGCAGGGCGGCAGGGCCCGGCGTCCCGTGGGGGGAAGGGGAGTGGGAGCGAACGTCTCGGATCGGTGCCGCGCGGGTGCGCCAGTGCGCCCGCGCGGCGGTGCGTCAGTGCGTGCTGAACAGGACGTCCCGGGTGGTCGCCAGCGCGCGCTGCAGCGCACCGGTCAGGACGGGCGGCCCCGGCACGGCCGACAGCCGCACCTCCGGCCGCGGGATGGACATCCGGCCCAGGGCCTCCTGGACCAGCTCCCGCAGGCGTTCCCCGCCCGCGGTCGGCGTCCCCCCGGAGAGCACCACCAGCTCCGGGTCCACCACCGAGGCGATCACCGCCAGCCCGACCGCCAGCCGCTCGGCCAGCTCGGCCAGGAAGGCCCCGCCCTCGGCACTGCCCAGGGCCCCGGCCACCGCCTGCGCCGCGTCGGCGCCGCGCAGCCCGTGCCGGCGGGCCAGCGCCAGCACCGCGGGCTCGCCGGCCAGGTCCTGGAACCCGCCGGACACCTTCCGGCGGGCGTTCAACGACACCGGGGCGTCGGGCACCGGCATGTAGCCGACCTCGCCCGCACCCCGGTGAAACCCCGGTGCAGCCGGCCCGCGATCACGATCGCCGCGCCGATGCCCTCCTCGGCCCACAGCAGCACGAAGTCCTCGCACCCCGCCGCCGCCCCGCCGGCCTGCTCCGCCACCGCGGCCAGGTTCACGTCGTTCTCGATCGACACCGGCGCGCCCAGGGCCTGCTCCAGCTCCTCCACCAGCCGCGGCGAGTGCCAGCCCGGCAGGTGCGAGGCGTAGCGCAGCTTCCCGGTCACCGGGTCCGGCGCGCCGCCGATCCCGATCACCACCTCGCGCAGCGACCCGGGGGCGAGCTGCGCCCGGCGCACCGTCTCCGCGACGGCCTCCGCGACCCGGGCCACCGTCTCCGCGGCCGGCCACCCCTTGGTCGGCACCCGGTGCTCGGCCAGCGTCGCCCCGGTGATGTCCGCGACCGCGACCCGCACCGTGGTGCTGGTCACGTCCACGCCCGCGACGTGGCCCGCGGCCGGGTTCACCTGGTAGAGCTGGGCGTTCGGCCCCGGCCCCCCGGCGGTCGTGCCGACCGGCACCACCAGCCCGACGGCCTCCAGCCGGGCCAGCAGCTGCGAGGCGGTCGGCTTCGAGAGCCCGGTCAGGCTCCCGATCTGGGTGCGGGACAGCGGGCCGTTCTCGAGCAGCAGCTCCAGCGCGGCGCGGTCGTTTATGGCCCGCAGCAGACTCGGCGTACCGGCCAGCGGGGAACGGGGCGTCTTTCGGGTGGTCACGGCCCGATCCTCCTCTGCGTACGCGGTTGCGGCCAACTGTTAGGAAAGTTTCCAATCATGAGTCGCGGATGTCAACGCCCCGACACCGGTTCGTTGCACGGCGCCGTGCCGAGGGGGGCGGGCGGTGCTGCCGAGCGGCGGACGGGCCCGGGCCGCCCGCCCGCCGCGTCCTGGCGAACCGTCAGAGGATTCCGCTGATCTGCGCGTTGGCGGAGACCACCGCCGTGACCAGCACGGTCAGCACCGCGCCCAGCCCGGTGGCCAGGTAGAGCCGCCGCTGCGGCGAGCCGCCCGGGAACGCCAGCACGCCGCCGGTGACCGCGGCGCCCGCGGTGACCGACTCGACCGCCACTTTGACCGCGGTGACCGTCGCGGCGGTCTCCGACGGCTCGCCCACCAGGTAGGTGAGCAGCAGGTAGGCGGTGAGGGCCAGACCGAGCCCCAGCAGCGCGAAGCCGCCGACGATCCGCAGCAGCACGGCCCGGGCCGCCCGGCCCCTGGCCGCTGCCCCGGCCCCGTACGCACCGTCCTCGTCCTCCTCGAACGGCTCCCGGGCCGCGCCCCCGGTCGCCGCCGCGTGGACGGGCGCCGCCCCGTACGACGGAACCGGAGGGCCGTACGACGGGGCCGGGGGCCCGTACGAGGGCGACGGCGGGCCGAACGAGGGCGGCGGGCCGTACGCGGGCACGGGCGGGCCGTACGCGGGCGCGGGCGGGCCGTACGCGGGCGCGGGCGGCGCCGCGGGCGTGCGGTCCAGCGCGGTCGGCACCGGCCCGGGTCCCGGCGGCACCGCCGGGACGGCCGGCGGCGCGGGCGGAGCGGGGAACGCCGGGGCGGCGGCCGGGTCGCGCAGCGTCCGCAGGGCGGCCTCGGCGGTGGGGCGGGCGGCCGGGTCCTTCGCCATCAGCTGCCCGATCACGCCGGACAGCGGGCCGGGTCCGGGCAGCGGCGCGGGGTGGTGGGCGAAGACCGCGAGCACCGAGTCCGAGACGCTGTCGCGGCGGAACGGCGAGTGCCCGGTGGCCGCGTGGTAGAGCGTCACCCCGCAGGAGAACAGGTCGCCGGCCGGGGCGGCCTCGCGGCCCTCGGCGCGTTCCGGGGCGATGTACTCGAAGGAGCCGACGACCGTCCCGGCGGCGGTCAGCGCGGTGTCGGCGGCGTGCACGGCGATGCCGAAGTCGGTGAGCAGCACCCGCCCGTCGGCGGCGAGCAGCACGTTGGCGGGCTTCACGTCCCGGTGCACGATCCCGGCGGCGTGCGCGGCGGCCAGCGCGCCGAGCACGGCGTCGCCGATCGCGGACAGCCGGGGCGCGGGGATCGGCCCGACGGCGCGGATCTCGTCGTCCAGGGTGCGGCCGGTGACCAGTTCCATCACGATCCACGGCACGCCCCGGTCGATCACCACGTCGTGCACGGCCACCACGTTGGGGTGGTTGCGCAGCCGGGCGGCGTGCCGGGCCTCGCGCTCGGCGCGGGCCGCGTTGACGGCCGCGGCCCCGCCCGGCCCGCCCTGCGGGAGCAGCACCTCCTTGACCGCGACGTCGACCCGCAGCCGCTCGTCCACGGCCTTCCAGACCCGGCCGAAGCCGCCCGCGCCGAGCTGCTCGACCAGCCGGTACCGCTCGCCGACCAGTGCGCCGACGTAGCCCCCCTGCGACATGCATCCCCCTCGTCCGCACCGTGCGACGCCAGAGGATCCCACACCCCGGCCCCCGGGGCCCCGTCGGCCGCGGGCGGGCGTCAGTTCTGGGCGGGTATCGGCTTGGCGGCCAGCGAGCGGGCCGAGTTGGGGTCGGCGAGTGCGGACGGCGGCAGCACCTCCGGGGCGGCGGCCTGGGCCGGGACGGTCGCGGCGGCCTCCTCCTTGAGCTTGACGCCCGCCAGGTCGAAGGCGGCCTTCAGCCGCAGCCGCAGCGCGCGCGAGACCTGCGCGGCCTTGCCGGGCGTGCAGCGGGCCTCGATCCGCAGCTGCACCGAGTCCACCGCGACCGACTCCACGCCCAGCACCTTGACCCGGCCCCAGATCAGCTCGTCGTACGGGCTCTCCTTGGACAGCTGCTCGGCGGCCTCGGTGACCAGCGCCTCGATCCGCTCCAGGTCCTCCTTGTAGCCGACCTGCACGTCGACGGTGGCGGTGCTCCAGCCCTGGCTCATGTTGGCGATCCGCTTGACCTCGCCGTTGCGGATGTACCAGATCTCGCCGGCCGAGCCGCGCAGCTTGGTGACCCGCAGGCCGACCTCCAGGACGGTGCCGGTGGCGATGCCGGTGTCGATCTCGTCGCCGACGCCGTACTGGTCCTCCATGATCATGAAGACGCCGGACAGGAAGTCGGTGACCAGGTTGCGGGCGCCGAAGCCGATCGCCACGCCCGCCACGCCCGCCGAGGCCAGCAGCGGGGCCAGGTCGACGCCGAGCACCGACAGCGCCATCAGCGAGGCGGTGCCGAGGATGCTGAAGGAGGCCACCGAGCGCAGCACCGAGCCGATCGCCTCGGAACGCTGCTGGCGCCGCTCGGTGTTGACCACGCCGCTGTTGGCGAGCAGCCCGCCGAGCACCCCGTGGTCGCCGTCGCCCTCCGCCGGGCGGCCCATCCGGGACACCAGCTTGTCGATCACCTTGCGGACCACGGCCCGCAGCACCAGGGCCAGCCCGAGGATCAGCACGATCCGCAGCCCGTCGACCACCCAGCCCTGCCAGTTGTCGTCCAGCCAGCCGGCCGCCTGCCGGGTGGTGTCGGTCACGTCGGCGGCACTGGTGGGCAGCGTGAACGTCGGGGTGCTGGTGCTGTCGGCAGCGGAATCGGCGAGCATCGCCCCACTCTAGCGAGCCCGTTCACCCGCTCGGAGGCCCCCGGAGCCGTCCCGGCCACGCACCGCAGCGCCGCCCGCACGGTACGTGCAGGAGGGCCGCGAGCTGGGCATACCGGCTATGGCGGAACGCGCGGTGGCTCACCGCACGCGCGCGGGCCGTTCACGGAGAAATGGTGGCGTCGTACGACGGCGTAAGGCGACACTGAGGGAGATCGCGTCCCGCACGGGCCACGATCGCCCCGCTCGACTCGGCGCGAGCCACGCGCCGCAGGCGTCCAAGGAGGCCCCGTGCCGCATGTCCTTGTCCTCAACGCGTCGTACGAGCCGCTCGGTGTCGTCTCGATGCGACGCGCCCTCATCCTCGTCCTCAACCACAAGGCGATCGCCCTGGAGGATGCGGGCACCACACTGCACAGCGCCACCGGTGCCGTCCAGGCACCGTCCGTCGTCAAACTGACCCGTTTCGTGCGGGTCCCCTACCGCGGCCCCGTACCGCTGACCAGGCGGGCGCTGTTCGCCCGCGACCACGGTCGGTGCGTGTACTGCGGGGCCGCCGCCACCAGTGTCGACCACGTCATCCCGCGCAGCCGGGGCGGCCAGCACCGGTGGGACAACGTGGTGGCGGCCTGCCGCCGCTGCAACCACACCAAGGCCGACATGCACCTCGCCGACCTCGGCTGGCGGATGAAGCGCCCCCCGGCCGCGCCCAGCGGCCTGGCCTGGCGGGTCATCGGCACCGGGATCAAGGACCCGCGCTGGCGGCCCTACCTGGAGCCGTACGGCGGCCTCGACCAGTTCCGGGACTTCGAGCACCACGACCATCCGGAGACGGTCCTGCCCGTTCCCGTCCGCACCCGACCGATCCGCCGCGGCGAGCAGCACGCCCCGCTCTCCGCCTGAACAGACAAGGGCCTGCCCGACACGACAACCGGTACGCCTCATGGGCCGCCGCCGCCCCCGCAACGGGAGCGCCGGCGGCCCGCCGCGCGTCCAGGGCCTGTCCGCACACTCCCGTCTGCCCCACAGCGCCTGGCACGCGCCCTCCTTGCCCGCCGCCGGGCAGGAGGGGCCCGCTCGCCGCACCGGCCGAAAACCCAAGTACGCCCAGTACGAGGGCTTCCGGCCGGCACGCCGAGAGCACGCACCGGCCGCCGCGGGCCCGCGACAGGAGTGTGCGGACAGGCCCTACGGCGCCTGCACGCCGTACAGCTCCACCCCGGACAGCGCGTACCCGTAGCGGGTGGCCCGGCCCGCGCCCTGCACCCGCAGGTACTGGGCGCCCGGCGCGTCGAAGCGGACCGTCTCGGTGCCGCCCTGCCCGTTGCCGACCTCCGCGACGGTGGTCCACACCACGCCGTCCACCGAGGTCTCCAGCCGGTACGCGGACGCGTACGCCGCGCCCCAGTGCAGCACCGCCGCACCCAGCCGGGCCGGCTGCGGCAGCCGCAGCTGCACCCAGGCGTCGTCCTCGGCGGGGGAGTTCCAGGAGGTCTTCGGGTCGCCGTCGGCGACCGCCGCCGCCGGGGTCCTCGCACTGTCGTCGCCCGAGGACGAGGCGGTCGCCGCCCGCGCCAGGTCCGGCCCGCCGGTCGGCGGGACGACGTGCACCAGCAGCTCCTGGCGGACGGTCAGCGCGCCCGCGGTGAACACCACCGGCACCCGGTAGCTGCCCGACGGGGTGTCCGCGGCCGCCGTCACCAGCAGCGGCGCGCCCGCCCGGCCGCCGCGCGGCACCGTCACCGCCGGGGCCGGAGCCACCGTCAGGCCCTTGGCCACCGCCGGGACCTCGGCGGTCAGCGCGCCGGTCAGCGCGTCCGGCCGGCCGGACTCCACGGTGGCCCGGGCCTGGGCCGGCGCGGCCGCGCCCGCCACCACGTCCAGGGTCGGCTCGGCCAGCGTCAGCCGGGCCGCCGGGACGTCCGCCCACCACGGGATCACCTGGTTGACCACCGGGGCCTCGCCGCCCGGCTGCCACACCAGCCGCAGCGCCTCCACCGGCCCGCCGTCGGCCCGCAGCTCGTTGTAGCCGGGCCGCACCGGGCCCAGGTCCGCCCAACTGCCGTCCGGGCGGCGCACCTGCGCGGTCGCCTCGGCCCGCACCGTCGGGTCGGTCAGCACGGTCAGCCGGTCCAGCGGCCGGGCCGAGCCCAGCTCCACCGTCAGCGGGGCGTCGCCCGCGGCGGGCGGCGCGGCCGCCCGGAACGCGGAGTCCGGGTCGCCGGAGAGCACCGCGTCCGGCGAGGAGCCCGGCGCGGCTGGCGGGCCGGACACCGCGGTGTCCACCGCGTCCGGCGCGGCCGCGGTGAACTCCCGCACCGCGACGGCGGTCTGCTGCCCGCCGGTGGCCCGCAGCCGGACCGCCTTGGCCACCGCGCCCGCCGGGGCGTTCGCGGTGACCGTCCGCTGCCCGTGCACGGCCGCCAGCTGCTGCCAGCCGCCCGAGCCGCTCCAGTACTCCAGCACCCCGTCGTGCAGGTAGTCGTCGGCCGCCGAGGCGGCGTCCGGGTCGTCGCCCCAGGAGCCCATCAGCACCGTCACCGAGCCCAGCGGCTTCGGGGTGCCCAGGTCCAGGCCGAAGCTGTCGCCGACCTGCGGCGGCGCGGACGACCAGTAGAAGGTCTGCCCGGAGCCGTCCGCCATCAGCGCCGGGCCGTGGTCGTGCGCGGTGCCCAGGGTGGTGGTCGGGGACGCCCCGGCGGTGATGCCCGACCAGGTGTCCGCGGACTTCGCCGCCCGGTCCAGGAACGCGTCCAGCACGCCCTTGCCGACCGTCACCGGGTTCTGCTCCAGCACCCCGCGCTGCCGGCCCAGCTCCAGCCGGGCCTGCCAGGCCGCCGCGCCGTCGCCGCCGTGCTGCGCCAGCAGCATGTCCACCGCCGCCCGGCCCGCCGCGCCGTACGCCGCCAGCCGGGCCAGCCACGGCGCCGCGTCCTGCGCCAGCGGGTCGCCCGCCAGGGCCTTCGGCGCGTCCGCCATCACGGTGAACGCCTCGCGCAGCGGCTGCGCGGCCGCCTGCAGCTTCGCCGCGTCGGCCGACGCGCCCGAGGCCGGCTCGGCCGCCGCCCAGAACCGCTCCACCAGCGGCGCCAGGTACGCCGACTCCTGGCCGCCCAGCGGCGAGGAGGCGCTGTTGCCGGCCAGCGCCGCCGCCGCGGCCTGCTGCGCGGGCCCGGCGGTCAGCAGCCGCAGCGCCGCGGCCAGCGACTGGTCGGCGCGGTAGCCGTCCGGCTGCCAGCCGAAGTCGGCGGCGGTCGCCAGCGGGATCCGGGACGCCACCGGCTGGCTCATCGCCGAGGTCAGCAGCACCGCCGAGCGCCGCGCCACCTCGGGGTCGCGCCCGTCGTAGCCGCCCAGGAACAGCCGGTCCGGCGCCGAGTCGTTCACCGGGTAGTTGTCCATCGTCATCAGCGGACGCCCGAACAGCCCGGCGGTGGCGGCGATCTGATCGCCCGTCACCTGTCGGGGGATCGCCGAGCCGCCGCTCCAGGCCACCTGCACCCCGGCCGGCAGCCCGGCCGCCAGCGCCGCCCGGTACGGGGTGGACCCCTGCTTCAGGTACTCGGTCGGCACCACCGACAGCGGCGCCAGGTCCGGGTGCCGGGCCACCAGCCGCTCCTGCACCGCCGCGGTCAGCGCGCTCTGCGCCTTGGCGGCGGCCACCGGCCCGGTGCCGAACTTCCGCCGGTCCGCGCCGCAGTGCCACTCGTCGTAGGACACGTTCAGGAAGTCCAACTGGAACGCCCGCACGCCCAGTTGGCGCAGCCCGTCGAGCTTGGCGACCAGCGCGTCGACGTCCTTGCCGGAGGAGAAGCAGAACGACTGCCCGGGGGCGATCGAGTACGCCACCGTGACGTGCGCGGCCCGGGCCCGGGCGGTCAGCTCGGACAGCTCGGCCGCCTGCGCGGCCGGGTACGCCTCCCGCCAGCGCTGCGCCCGGTACGGGTCGCCGCCCGGCGCGTACAGGAAGTAGTTCTGCTTGGTGCGGCCCAGGAAGTCCACCACCGCCAGCCGCTGCGCGGCGCTCCACGGCGCCCCGTAGAACGACTCCGCGGTGCCGCGCACCGCCGCGCCGCTCGGCCAGTCCCGCAGCAGCACCCCGGGGAAGCCCTTGTCGCCCTCGCCGCCCTGCCCCTGGCCGGGGGCGACCGGGGCCAGCAGCTGCGCCAGGCTCTGCGCCGCGTAGTAGGTGCCCGCGCCGTCGACGCCCGCCAGCACCACCGCGCCGTACGAGCCGCCCGGCGCGGTCAGCCGGCCGGACGCCAGCAGGTAGCCGCCCGCGGGCAGGCCCGCCAGCTGCGGCACCTCGGTGTCCTTCAGCCCGTTCGCCACCGCGAGCTCCCGCAGCACCCGGTCGGTCGCCCCGCCCGCACCCTCGTACGGGCCGCCCAGGTACACCACCAGCGAACCGGCGGCCGGCTGCGCGGGGGCCTCCGGCACGCTCCGCACGTCCGTCGCGCCCGCCCGGGCCAGCAGCGCGCGCACCGCGTCCACCGCCGGGCCGTCCGCGGAGTCCGCCAGCACCAGCGCCACCTGCCGGGGCACCGACACCGCGCCGCCGCCCGTCCGCAGCTGCTGCGGGCGCGGGAACACCCGGGGGTCGGTCAGCGAACCCAGCGGCAGCGGCGCCTCGGTGACGGTCTCCGAGCGGTCCGCGACGTCCGGCGCCGCGCTGCCCGGCCCGGCCCGCAGGCCCGCCTCGACGGCGAAGCCCGGCGTGGGGAGCAGCAGCCCGCCGACCACCGCGGCCGCCGACAGCGTCGCCGCGACCCGCAGCGCGCTGCCCCGCCGGCCCGCGCGGCGCTCGGCCCGCACCGAGGCCAGCAGCGGTTCGGTGCCCTTGACGTCCGCGATGAACCGGTCCGCGGCCCGCGGGGCCAGCTGCCGCGCCGTCCGCGCCGCCGTCCGGCGGGCCGCCAGCGCCGCCGGGTGGTGCAGCACCTCGCGCAGTGCCGCGCTCTGTTCCAACCGCTGCCGCAGCCGCCGTCCGGCCGCCACCGAAACCCGCGCCTGCACCGGAGCCTCCTCGCCCGAAACGCCCAGCTCACCGGCCCCCCGCCGACCCGGCCCCAGCCCCCCGGGGCCACCCGGCCCGCCCACCCCACCAGCTCCCCGCGTCCCTGTCAACGCCCTTGGCAGCTATGTCCGGTATCGCCCGGTACATCCGTTGACCTCCGTCTTCCGGGGGCGCCCGGCAAGGCGCCGCCGGACGGTTCACCCGACCGGTGCGGGCGCCGGGCCGTGTCGGTCGGGGTCGGCGGGCGGCGGCCCGGGTAGGACTGTGGCTGTCGACGTCGTTGGCATGGGGGAGACCCCGAGGACGGAGTGCGCTGGGTGGCCGCATACCTTGACCGCGAGCAGGCCGGGTCCGAGCAGGTGCCGGCGGAGGACAACCCGCCCGCCCCACCGGAGTTGACGGCGCTCGCGCACGCGTACGGGGTGGACACCCGCTACGACGCGGGCGCCGGCCCGGTGCAGGTCGGGGCGCGGACGCTGACCGCCGTGCTGGCCGCGCTCGGGGTCGACGCCGGGACGCCGGAGCTGGCCGCCGCGGCCCTGGAGCGGCACCGCGCGCAGACCGCCGCCCGCCTGCTGCCGCCCACCGTGGTCGCCTGGCAGGGCCGCCGCACCGCGCTCGACCTGCCGGCCGGCGCGGACGTCCGGATCGAGCTCGAACAGGGCGGCGAAGCCTGGGAGTTGACGGACGAGCACGCGCACTGGCTGCCCGCCGACCTGCCGCCCGGCCGGCACGTCCTGGCGGTCCGGGCGGACGGGCGCACCGCCCGGGCCGCGCTGGTCGTCGCCCCGCCCCGGATCCCCGAACCGGCCGGCCGCCACTGGGGCTTCCTGGCCCAGCTGTACTCGGTGCTGAGCGAACAGTCCTGGGGCATGGGCGACCTGGCCGACCTCGCCGAGCTCGCCCAGTGGGCCGGGGCCGAACTCGGCGCGGGCTTCCTGCAGATCAACCCGCTGCACGCGGGCATGCCCGGCGCCCCCTCCGACCCGTCCCCCTACCGCCCGTCCTCGCGCCGCTTCGCCGACCCGGTGCACCTGCGGGTCGAGGCGCTCCCCGAGTACGCCCGGCACGAGGAGGCCCGCGACCTGGCCCGCCGGGCCCGGCTGCTGCGCGAGGAGGTGCTGGAGCACGACGGGCTGATCGACCGCGACTCGGTCTGGTCGCTCAAGCGCCGGGCCCTCGAACTGCTGCACACCGTGCCGCGCGGCGTCGGCCGGGAGGCCGCGTACCGGGCGTTCGTCCGGCGTGGGGGCGAGTGGCTGGAGCGGTACGCGGTGTGGAACGCGCTGGCCGAGGAGCACGGCGCCGGCTGGCACTCCTGGCCGAAGGGCCTGCGCCACCCCGCCAACCCCCAAGTGGCGGCCGCCAAGGCCGAGTCGAAGGACCGGGTGGAGTTCCACCGCTGGCTGGCCTGGCTGGTCGACGAGCAACTGCGGGCCGCCCAGCGCGCCGCCACCGACGCCGGCATGCCGATCGGCCTGATCCACGACCTCGCGGTCGGCGTCCACCCCGACGGCGCCGACGCCTGGGCGCTGCAGGACGTGCTGGCGGCCGGCATCTCCACCGGCGCCCCGCCGGACGCGTTCAACGCCCACGGCCAGGACTGGGGCCTGCCCCCGTGGCGGCCGGACGCGCTGGCCGAGGCTGGCTACGCCCCGTTCGCCGAGCTGATCCGGGCCTCCGCCCGGCACGCCGGCGCGATCCGGATCGACCACGTGATGGGCCTGTTCCGGCTCTGGTGGGTGCCCGAGGGGGCCCGCCCCACCGAGGGCACCTACGTCCGCTACGACGCCGAGGCGATGCTCGCCGTCCTCGCCCTGGAGGCGCACCGGGCCGGCACCGCCGTGATCGGCGAGGACCTCGGCACCGTCGAGCCCGGCGTGCGCGAACGGCTCGCCGAGCACGGCGTGCTGGGCACCTCGGTGCTCTGGTTCGAACGGGACTGGCAGGCCGGCGGCGCCGTGCTGCCCCCCGAGCGCTGGCGCCCCGGCTGCCTGGCCACCCTCACCACCCACGACCTGCCCTCCACCGCCGCCCGGCTCACCGGCGAGCACGTCGAACTCCGCCACCACCTCGGCCTGCTGGCCCGCCCGCTCAGCGAGGAACAGGACGCCGCGGCCGCCGAACTCGCCGACTGGCAGCGCGAACTGGTCCGGATCGGGCTGCTCGCCGAGGGCGAGCCGGCCACCCCCGAGGCGCTGTACGCCTACCTGCTGGCCACCCCCGCCAAGCTGGTCGGCGTCTGGCTGCCCGACACCGTCGGCGACCCCCGCCCGCAGAACCTCCCCGGCACCTGGGACCAGTACCCCAACTGGCGCCTGCCGGTCGCCGACGCCACCGGCACCCCCCGCACCCTGGACGCCCTCGCCGCCGCCCCCGGCACCGCCGGCATCGCCGCCACCCTCGCCCCGCTGAACGCCCTCCCGCCGGGACACGCCGACAGGCGCACCCCGCCGGGCGGAGCGGTGTAGGGGGCCGGTACCTTGGGAAACGTGGACAAGAGGAACGCAATGCGCGCCGGTGCGGTCACCGCGGCGGCCACGCTGATGATGGTCATGTCGTCGCCCGCGATGGCGCTCACGCGCGACGACGGCGACGACCCCGGCACCGGCCTGAGCGTCGGTGCGACCCTGGGCCTGTTCGTCGCCCTCCCGATCGTCGCCTTCGCGGTGATCGCGGGCCTCTGCATGATCCCGGGCAGCAAGAAGAAGTAATCCCGGGCCCGTACCCGGACGGCGGCGGCTGCCGGACCCCGACCAGCGTCGGCGGTCCGGCGGCCGCCGCCGCGTTCGTGCGGGACGGGACGGAGCGGGACGGGGCGGGGTGGCGGCCGGGTGGCAGGTGACGGAACATCAGCCGGAGCGAAGACACCCCTCCCACCCTCCGGAGTGCCGATGTTCCGCCCCGCCCCCGCGTTCCGCCCCGCCCCCGTGTTCCGCCCCGCCCGTGCCGCGACCCTCGCCCTGGCCCTCGCCGCCGCCGCCCTCCTTCCCACCGCCGCCCCCGGCACCGCCGCTGCCGCCCCCGCCGCCGGAAAGGTGATCTGGGCCGCCGACACCGCCGAGGGCCCCTCCTCGTTCGCCGCCGTCCAGTGCAAGGCAGGGAACTTCGGCACCGTCCAGGACCCGGCCAGGGGCAAGGTCTGGCGGGCCCGGCAGGCCGCCGGGGAGGAGCGCTGCGAGACGCTGAGCCCCGACCTGGTGAACGGCGCGACCGTCTACGTCGGCTGGTCCTCCCGGGTGCGGATCGGCGACGACCGGAGCCGCTACGTCTTCCAGCTCAAGTGCTCGCCCAGCGAGGGCACCGCCAACCACCCGGTCGAGATCGACGTCGCCGACGGCCGGGTCCGCCTCCAGGAGTGGGACACCCAGCACGTCGCCCACCCGCTCTGGAGCGCCCCCGTCGCCGACGACCAGTGGCACGGCTACGTCCTCAAGCTCCGCCTCGGCCGCACCGACGGCACCGTCGACTTCTGGTACGACGGCGTCAAGCAGACCTTCACCACCGGCTCCGGCACCTACACCGGCACCACCTGGGACGGCACCCGCGACTACCTCAAGTGGGGCTCCTACCACCCGTCCCCGGCCGACGCCGTCAACACCTTCACCAGCCCGGCCATCGCCACCGGCTACGACCTGGTGAAGGGCCGCTGAGCCCGGGTCAGTCCCAGCCCGCCGTCGTCTCCTGCCGCCCGTCCGGGTGGATCGCCAGCGCCCGGACGCCCCGCGCGGCCAGCCAGTCCAGGCCGCGCGGGGCGCCCATCGCGAACGCCGCGGTGGCCAGGGCGTCCACCCGGGCCAGGTGCGGGCCGACCAGGGTGAGGGAGGCGAAGGAGCCCGCGGGCAGGCCGGTGTGCGGGTCGAGGACGTGCGGGCCGCGCTCGGCGGTGCCGGAGGTGGCGACCGCCAGGTCGTGGCCGGTGACCACGCGGGCGACCGCGCCCGCCCGGTGCGGGTCGGCGATCCCGACCCGCCAGGGCCCGCCCGCGGTCTGCACGTCGCCGCCGCCGCTGACGCAGTGCCGGTCGGAGCCGGCCGCGCGCAGCGCCCGGGACGCCTCCTCGACCGCCCAGCCCTTGACGTAGCCGCTGGGGTCCAGCCGCCCGCCGGGCCGCGCGGTGAAGTACCCGCCGGTCTCCGCGGTGAGTTCCGCGCACCGCTCCAGCACCCACCGCACCTCGGGCCCGGCCTGCTCCGGGGTGATCTCCCCGCGGCCGAGCCGGCTGACCGCGCTGTCCGGCCGGTACGTCGAGAACACCGCGTCGATCCGGTGCAGCCGCTCGACGATCCGCCCGATCGCCGCTCCGGTCGCGGGCCCGGGGTCGCGGACGGCGAACGAGAACACCGTCCCCATCACGTGCTCGACGTGGCGGACGGTCACTTCTTCACCTGGTCGAGCGCGCTCTGCAGCGAGCGGGTGTAGCCGTCGCTGGTGTACGTCGCGCCGGACACCACGTCGATGTCCGCGCTCTGGGCGGCGAGCGCCTCCTGGTTGAGCTGCGGGATGGCGGAGCTGTTGATCTCCTGGTCGCGGCGGTCCCGGGTGGGGTACTGCACCACGTCGATCTTGCTGATCTTCCCCCCGGCCACGGTGACCTTGACCTGCACCGGCCCGTACCGGGTGTTGACCGCGCTGCCGGTGACGGTCTGCGTGGCCCCGCCGGCGGCGGCCCCGGTGCCGCTGCCCTGCCCGGAGCCCTGGGTGGTGTTCTGGCCGGTGCCCTGGCCGGTGTCCTGGGTGGTGTTCCGGGCGGAGTCCGCGCCGGCCGAGGAGATGGCCGGGGCGGTGGAGGGGTCGTGGGGCTTGAGGGAGAGCAGCAGGACGACCCCGGCGGCGGTCGCGGAGGCGGTGATGACGGCGCGTCGCATGGTGGCGGGTGCTCCTAGAGGGCGAAGGACTCGTGGTGGATGCGGGCGGCCCGGACCCCGGCGGCGCGCAGCGCGCGGACCGCGTCGGCGGTGAACTCCTCGGGCCCGCACAGGTAGACCTCGTGCCGGGCCAGGTCGGGGACCAGCCGGCGCAGCGCCGCGCCCAGGTCGCCGACCTGGGCCCGGCTGCCGAGCAGCTCGTGCACCCGGCCGCCGCGCTGCTCGGCGACGGCGGCCAGCTCGCGGCGGAACAGCACGTCCTCGGGGCGGCGGGCCCGCTGCACCAGGGTGAGCCGGCCGGGCAGCGTCTCGAACAGCGCGCGCAGCGGGGTGACGCCGACGCCCGCGCCGAGCAGCAGCACCGGCCCGCCGCCGTGCCGCCGCCGCGCGGTGAACGCCCCGTAGGGGCCCTCGGCCCGGACCTTCGTGCCGGGGGCGAGCGCGGCGATCGCCGCGCTGTGGGCGCCCAGGCCCTTGACGGTGAAGCGCAGGAAGCGCGGGTGCGGGGGAGCGGAGAGCGAGTACGGGTTGGCGGCCCAGCGCAGCTGCGGGGTGAGGAACTGGAGCCGGAAGAACTGCCCGGGCTCGGCCCGCAGCTCGCCCAGGTGGCGGCCGGTCAGGAAGACCGAGACCACGCCGGGGCCCTCGGCGCGGACCTCGGCGACCTCCAGCCGGTGCCGCCGGTCGCGCAGGTAAGGGGCGAGCAGCCGGTACCAGCCGAGGACGGCCGCGGTGCCGAAGTACAGCAGGTACCAGCCGGCCTTCGCGGGCCCGTCGACCAGGTCGGCGCCGTTGGTCAGCTGGTGGGCGAAGCCGAGCGCGACGGCCAGGTAGGTGGCCAGGTGCAGGTAGTACCAGGTCTCGTAGCCCAGCCGGCGGCGGGCGGCCCGGGCGGAGACCGCGCCGGTGCCGAGCATCAGCAGGGTGGCGGCGGTGGCCTTCAGCATGTCGGGGAAGTGGAACACGATCTCGACGGTCTGGCCCCACAGGCCCCGCCCGTCGGTCAGCGCGTAGCCCCAGACCACGGTCAGCACGTGCACGGTGACCAGCGAGACCAGGTAGCGGCCGCCGTACGCGTGCCAGCGGGCCAGCCGGTCCGCGCCCACCTCGCGCTCCAGCAGCGGGACGCGGGCCATCAGCAGCAGCAGGACGGGCGCGGCGTAGCCGGCCAGCAGGCCGGTGATCCGGGCCGTGCCGGTGAGCCAGTCCGCGGCGCCGGCCACCCGCGGGGTGTCGGCCCACCACAGGCCGAGCACGCCGAGCGCGCCGAGCACGATCAGGGCGGCGGCGCCGTGCCGGACGGCGTCCGGGTGCAGGGCCCGGCCCGGGGCGGCGCGCCGGGCGGCCCGGGTGGGGGTGGACAGTGCGGTCATCGGGCCCTCCTTCGGTGGTACGCCGCCCACGGTGGCACCGGAAGTTCTCAATTCCCTATGAACCGGTCGCCCGACCCGGCCGCCCCGGAGCCGCGTCCGCGCAGGTCAGGGCGGATCCGGCCGGACTCCACCGGGAATCGAGCCGGGCTGATGATCTCACTGCTTTCTCATGCCGGAACGGCAGAATGGACGCATGCAGCACGCGGACACCCCCTGGCGGGTCCTGGTGGTCGACGACGAACCCGACCTGGTCGAGGTCCTCTGCGGCGCCCTGCGCTACGAGGGCTGGCAGGCCCGCGGCGTCACCGGCGGCCTGGACGCGGTCGCCGCCGCCGACGACTGGCACCCGCACGCCATGGTGCTCGACGTGACGCTCCCCGACTTCGACGGCCTCGAGGTGCTGCGCCGCGTCCACACCACCGACCCCGAGGTGCGGGTGCTGTTCCTCACCGCCCGGGACGCCGTCGAGGACCGGATCGCCGGGATCAGCGCGGGCGGCGACGACTACGTCACCAAGCCGTTCAGCCTGGAGGAGGTGGTGGTCCGCCTGCGCGGCCTGCTCCGCCGCACCGCACCCCCCGGACCGGCCGCCCCCGGCACCCTCGCCGTCGGCGACCTGCGGCTCGACCCCGCCACCCGGGAGGCCGGCCGCGGCGGCGAACCCGTCGACCTCAGCCCCACCGAGTTCGCCCTGCTGCGCTACCTGATGGAGCACCCCCGCCAGGTGCTCAGCAAGGCCCAGATCCTGGACGCCGTCTGGTCCTACGACTTCGGCGGCCAGGCCCACGTGGTCGAGCTGTACATCAGCTACCTGCGCCGCAAGATCGACGCCGGCCGGCCCCCGATGATCCACACCGTCCGCGGCGCCGGGTACGTGCTGCGGGCGGCCACCGGATGAGGCGCCCCGCCCTCCGGGTGAAGCGCCCCGCCCTGCGCCCCCGCACCCTGCGCCCCCGCACCCTGCGCCCCCGCACCCTGCGGCCCCGCACCCTGCGGGCCCGCCTGGTGGCCGGCGTCCTGGTCCTGCTCACCCTGATCTGCGCCGGCATCGGCGTCGCCACCTGCGAGGCGCTCCGGCACTTCCTGGTCGACCGCCTCGACCAGCAGCTCTCCTCCTCCGGAGGCCGCTACGCCGCCAGCCTCGAACACCCCGGCCAGGGCGGCCACGACACCCGCGCCCAGTCGCCCGGCACCTTCGGCGCCCGGCTGGTCGACGGCGGCGTCACCCACGCCGCCGTGGTCGGCGGCGTCCCGCCCGGCGACGACGACCCCGTGCCGCTCGCCAAGGACAGCGGCACCGACGCCGCCGTCCCGCTCGACCCCGCCGACACCGCCGCCCTGCGCGCCCTCCCCGTCGACGGCCGCCCCCGCGACCTCACCCTCTCCGCGCTCGGCCACTACCGGGCGGTCGCCGTCACCGGCTACGACCGCGACACCCTGGTCACCGGCCTGCCGCTGCACCCCGTCGACGAGACCGTGCAGCGCCTGCTGCTGATCGAACTGATCGTCTTCGCCGCCGCGCTCACCGTCGCCGCCGCCGCCGGCACCCTCGCCGCCCGGATCGCCCTGCGCCCGCTCGACCGGGTCGTCGCCACCGCCGAACGGGTCTCCGCCCTCCCGCTCGCCAACGGCGCCGTCGTCCTCGGCGAACGCGTCCCCGACGACGACCCCGGCACCGAGGTCGGCCGGGTCGGCACCGCGCTCAACCGGATGCTCGGCCACGTCGCGGACGCCCTGACCCGCCGCCAGAACGTCGAGGAGCGCCTGCGCGCCTTCGCCGCCGACGCCAGCCACGAACTGCGCAACCCCGTCGCCACCGTCCGCGGCCACGCCGAACTCGCGCTCCGCCACCCCGGCCCGGTCCCCGAACCCGTCCGGCACTCGCTGGAGCGGATCAGCGCCGAGTCCCGCCGGATGGGCACCATCGTCGAGGACCTGCTGCTGCTCGCCCGCCTCGACGCCGGCCGCCCGCTCGCCGTCCAGGACACCGACCTCACCCGGATCGCCCTCGACTGCACCGCCGACGCCCGCGCCGCCGCCCCCGGCCACCGCTGGCTGCTCGAACTCCCCGCCGAACCCGTCACCGTCCAGGGCGACCCGCACCGCCTCGCCCAGGTCGTCACCAACCTGCTCGCCAACGCCCGCACCCACACCCCCGACGGCACCACCGTCACCCTCCGCCTCGACCCCGACGGCCGCCTCACCGTCACCGACGACGGCCCCGGCATCCCCCCGGACCTCGTCCCGCACGTCTTCGACCGCTTCACCCGCGGCGACCGCGCCCGCTCCCGCCGCACCGGCTCCACCGGCCTCGGCCTCGCCATCGTCCAGGCCGTCGTCCACGCCCACCACGGCACCGTCACCCTCACCAGCGCCCCGGGCCGCACCACCTTCACCGTGACCCTCGGAGGGCAGTAGCCAGGGGCCCGGGGAACGGCGGGTCGATGCCGCTGCCGGCCGGAGCCCACCGGCAAGTCCGCGCGGCTGGGGGCAGTAAGCCGCAGGGGCCGGAAGCGAAACCCTCGCCTCCGACCCCTGCCCGTCCTGCCCCTGACGCCGCGTCAGCGGTCAGCGGTCGGCAGCCTGCGCCTTGAGCGCCCGCTCCACGCCCGCCCGCGCCTCGACGACCTGGCGGCGCAGCGCCGGCGCCGGGTCCGCCGCGGCGAGCCAGGCGTCGGTGGCGTCGAGGGTGGCCTGCGAGACCGCGTACGAGGGGTAGAGCCCGCCGATGATCTGCTGCGAGATCTCGTGGCTGCGGGTCTCCCAGACCTGCTTGACCGAGGCGAAGTACTTCTCGGTGTAGGCGGCCAGCAGCTCCCGCTGGTCGGCCTGCTGGAAGCCGGCGATGACGGCCTCCTGGACGTAGTTGGTCAGGGTGTCGGAGTCGACCACCGACGCCCAGGCCTCGGCCTTGGCCGCCGCGGTGGGCCGGGCGGCCCGGCAGGTGGCGGCGTGCTCCTGGCCGGAGGAGGTGTTGTCGCGGGCGAGTTCGGCGTCGATCGCCGCCTCGTCGGCGCGCCCGGTGGCGACCAGCCGGGCCAGCAGGGTCCAGCGCAGTTCGGTGTCGACGGCGAGGCCGTCGATCCCGACCGAGCCGTCCAGCAGTCCGGCGAGCAGCGCGAGCTGCCCGTCGGTGCGGGCGGCGCCGGCCAGCGTGCGGGCCCAGGCGAGCTGGTGGTCGCTGCCGGCGGGGGCGGCGCGCAGGGCGTCCTCCGCGGCGGCGGCCCAGCGCTGCAGGCCGGTCTCGCGCCAGGCGGGGTCGGCGTACAGCTCCAGGGCGAGCTTGACCTGGCGCTGGACGGACTGGACGACGCCGATGTCGCTCTCGCGGGGCAGGCCGGAGAGGGCCAGCGAGAGGTAGTCGCGGGTGGCGAGTTCGCCGTCGCGGGTCATGTCCCAGGCGGAGGCCCAGCACAGGGCGCGCGGCAGCGAGTCGGCGAAGTCGCCGAGGTGCTCGGTGACGACGGCCAGCGAGTCGGCGTCGAGCCGGACCTTGGCGTAGGAGAGGTCGTCGTCGTTGAGCAGCAGCACGGCGGGCCGCTTCCGGCCGGCCAGCTGCGGGACCTCGGTGCGCTCGCCGTCGACGTCGAGCTCGATCCGGTCGGTGCGCACCAGCTTGCCGTCGGTGAGCTCGTACAGGCCGACGGCGATCCGGTGCGGGCGCAGCACGGCCTCGCCGCGGGCGCCGGAGGGCAGCGCGGGGGCCTCCTGGAGGACGGCGAAGGAGGTGACGGTGCCGTCCGCGGCGACCGACAGCTCGGGCCGCAGCACGTTGATGCCCGCGGTCTCCAGCCAGGCCTTGGACCAGGTCCGCAGGTCGCGGCCGCTGGCCTCCTCGAGGGCGCCGAGCAGGTCGGCGAGGCGGGTGTTGCCCCAGGCGTGGCGCTTGAAGTAGGCGCGCACGCCCTGGAAGAAGGCGTCCTGGCCGACGTAGGCGACCAGCTGCTTGAGCACCGAGGCGCCCTTGGCGTAGGTGATGCCGTCGAAGTTGACCTGGACGTCCTCCAGGTCGTTGATCTCCGCCATGATCGGGTGGGTGGAGGGCAGTTGGTCCTGCCGGTAGGCCCAGGTCTTCATCTGGTTGGCGAAGGTGGTCCAGGAGTGCGGCCACTTGGAGCCGGGGGCCTCGGCCTGGCAGACGACCTCGGCGAAGGTGGCGAAGGACTCGTTCAGCCACAGGTCGTTCCACCACTCCATGGTGACGAGGTCGCCGAACCACATGTGGGCGAGCTCGTGCAGGACGGTCGCGGCGCGCATCTCGTAGGCGGCGTCGGTGACCTTGGAGCGGAACACGTACTGGTCGCGGAGGGTGACGGCGCCCGCGTTCTCCATCGCGCCGGCGTTGAACTCCGGGACGAAGAGCTGGTCGTACTTGGCGAACGGGTAGGCGAAGTCGAACTTCTCCTGGAAGTAGTCGAAGCCCTGCTTGGTCACCGCGAAGACCGCGTCGGCGTCCAGGTGCTCGCGCAGCGAGGGGCGGCAGTACACGCCCAGCGGGACGTGCTGCGAGCCGTTGTCGTAGCTGTCGAACACGCCGACGTAGGGGCCGGCCACCAGCGCGGTGATGTAGGTGGACATCCGCGGGGTGGGCTCGAAGGTCCACACCCGGGTGTCGCCGTCGCCGGCGGGCTCGGGGGTGGGGGAGTTGGAGACCACGACCCAGCCGGCGGGGGCGGTGACGGTGAAGGCGAAGGTGGCCTTCAGGTCGGGCTGTTCGAAGCTGGCGAAGACGCGGCGGGCGTCCGGGACCTCGAACTGGGTGTAGAGGTAGGTCTCGCCGTCGGCGGGGTCGACGAAGCGGTGCAGTCCCTCGCCGGTGTTGGTGTAGGCGCAGTCGGCGACCACCCGGAGCTCGTTCTCGGCGGCCAGGCCGGGCAGCTCGATCCGGCTGTCGGCGAAGTTCTCCAGGGGCAGGGCGCGGCCGTTGAGGACGATCTCGGAGACGGCGGGGGCGACCAGGTCGATGAAGGTGGAGGAGCCGGGTTCGGTGGCGGTGAACCGGACCACGGTGGTGGACCGGAAGGTGCCGCCCTCGCGCGCGGAGCTCAGGTCGAGCTCGATCTCGTACGCGTCCACGGCCAGGAGTGCGGCCCGGGTGCGGGCCTCCTCACGGGTCAAGTTGGTGCCAGGCACTCGCAGGACTCCTTCGTCAGGGCTGGGGTTACCGGGAATCCTCCCATGCGCGTAACGATCCGTGTTCGGGCTTGACTCCCCCTCCGAGCAGTACCGGAGCATAGAGTTCAGAAGTTGAAGCTGAACTTCTCACGAACAGCAAGTGCGCCCTGGAGGGTGGAACATGTCGACGGACACACCGGGATCGCAGTCCTCGCTGCACCGGGCGAATCTCGAGCGGGTGCTGCGAGCCGTGCGGATGGCCGGATCGCTGACCCAGGCGGAGATCGCCCGGGGCACGGGGCTGTCGGCCGCGACGGTGTCCAACATCGTCCGCGAGCTCAAGGAGTCCGGCACCGTGGTGGTGGCCGACACCTCCTCTGGCGGGCGGCGGGCGCGCAGCGTGTCGCTGAGCGGGGACGCCGGGATCGTGGTCGGTGTGGACTTCGGCCACACCCACCTGCGGGTGGCGGTCGGCAACCTGGCGCACCGGGTGCTGGCCGAGGAGAGCGAGCCGCTGGACGTGGACGTCTCCGCGCAGCAGGGCTTCGACCGGGCCGAGCGGATGGTGGAGCGGCTGCTGACCCAGGCCGGCTTCCCGGCCGACAAGGTGATCGGGGTGGGCCTGGGCGTGCCGGGCCCGATCGACGTGGAGACCGGGGCGCTCGGCTCGACCGCGATCCTGCCGGGCTGGACCGGGGTGACGCCCGGCCAGGAGCTGGCCCAGCGGCTGGGCATGCCGGTGCACGTGGACAACGACGCCAACCTGGGCGCGCTGGGCGAGCTGGTCTGGGGCGCCGGGCGGGGCCTGGGCGACCTGGCGTACATCAAGGTGGCCAGCGGCGTCGGCTCCGGCCTGGTGATCAACAGCCAGATCTACCGGGGCCCGGGCGGCACCGCCGGCGAGATCGGGCACATTGTGCTGGACGAGGCGGGGCCGGTGTGCCGCTGCGGCAACCGGGGCTGCCTGGAGACCTTCGTGGGCTCCCGCTACCTGCTCAACCTCTTGAACGCCAACCACCCCGGTGAGCTGAGCCTCAGCAAGGTGGTGCAGCTGGCCCAGCAGGGCGACCTGGGCTGCCGCCGGGTGATCGCCGACGCGGGCCGGCAGATCGGGATGGGCGTGGCCACCCTGTGCAACCTGCTCAATCCGCGCCGGGTGATCCTCGGCGGAGACCTGGCCGAGGCCGGTGAGCTGGTGCTTTCGCCGATCCGGGACTCGGTGGCACGGTACGCGATCCCCAGTGCCGCCCGGCAGTTGTCGGTGGTTCCGGGGACGCTCGGCGGCCGGGCCGAGGTGCTCGGAGCGCTGGCCCTGGTGATGAGCGAGATGGGGGAGAGCGGGGTGCTCTGACCCCCGCGGAGGGGGCCCCGGAGGCTCGCTCGGTATCGGGTGAGCCTTCAGGAAGATAACGAAAGGGTTTGAATCACCGGGCCTCAGGTTTTACTTATTGACGACAAGCTCCGTCACGGGGTTGACTCCTGCCCACCTCGCCGCAATGTTCGCGGCTCTGTCAGGGAGGCTCCCCCCACCATGAACGCAATGATGCGTCGCGTCGCCGTCGGTACCGTCGCCGTCTCGATGGCGCTGACCATGGCCGCCTGCGGCAAGGCCGGCAGCGACAAGAAGGACAGCGCGGCCTCGGGCGACAACAAGTCGATCGGCCTGCTGCTCCCGGAGAACGCGTCCTCCACCCGCTACGAGTCCTTCGACAAGCCGTTCATCGAGGCCAAGGTCAAGGAACTCTGCGCCGACTGCAAGGTCGAGTACAACAACGCCGAGGGCTCCGCCGCGAAGCAGAAGCAGCAGTTCGACACCCTGATCGCCCAGGGCGTCAAGGTGATCATCCTGGACGCCTTCGACGCCAAGTCGACCCAGGCGTGGGTCACCGAGGCGGCCGGCAAGGGCGTCAAGGTCATCGCGTACGACCGCCTGGCCACCGGCCCGGTCTCCGCGTACGTCTCCTTCGACAACGAGAAGGTCGGCGAGCTCCAGGGCCAGGCCCTGGTCGACGCGCTGGGCGCCAAGGCCGCCGACGCCAACGTCGTGATGATCAACGGTGACGACGCCGACCCGAACGCCGGCAAGTTCAAGGCCGGTGCCCACAAGGTGCTGGACGGCAAGGTCAAGAAGATCGTCTACGAGCAGAGCGGTGAGTGGAAGCCCACCGTCGCGGGCCAGAAGGTCGGCGCCGCCATCACCCAGCTCGGCAAGGACGGCTTCCAGGCCGTCTACTCCGCCAACGACGGCATGGCCGCCGCGATCATCACCCAGCTGAAGTCCCAGGGCATCAACGTCCCGGTCGGCGGCCAGGACGCGGGCCTCGACGCCATCCAGCGACTGGTCTCCGGCGACCAGGCCTACACCATCTACAAGGCCTACAAGCCGCTGGCCGACTCGGCCGCGCAGCTCGCCGTCAACCTGCTGCAGGGCAAGGACATCAAGTCCGTCGCCACCTCGACCATCGACAGCGACACCGACAAGGGCATCCCGGCCCAGCTGCTCGAGCCCAAGGTCGTCACCAAGGCGAACATCAAGGACACCGTGATCGCCGACAACCTCTACAAGGTCGCGGACATCTGCACCGCCGACTTCGCCGCCGCCTGCACCGCGGCCGGCCTGCAGTAACACCCGCCGGGCGGGGGCTCCCTGACCACACGGGAGCCCCCGCCCGCACCGCTTCACCCACAGCACTACCCCGCGTGCCCGGCCCGGCGCGCGGGACGGCCGTGCCGGAAACGTCAGGTCCGGCACGGGACTCAAGGAGTTGGTTCACGTGACAGGCGCACCCGTACTGGCGTTGCGCGGGGTCTCCAAGCGCTTCGGTGCCGTCCAGGCACTCACCGACGTGCATCTGGAGGTCCACGCGGGCGAGGTCGTCGCCCTGGTCGGCGACAACGGTGCCGGTAAGTCCACCCTGGTGAAGACCATCGCGGGCGTCCACCCGATCGACGAGGGCGTCATCGAGTGGGAGGGCAAGGCGGTCAACATCAACCGCCCCCAGGACGCCCAGCAGTTGGGCGTCGCCACCGTCTACCAGGACCTCGCGCTCTGCGACAACCTCGACGTGGTCGGCAACCTGTTCCTCGGCCGCGAGCTCAAGCGCTTCGGCACCCTGGACGAGGTCGCCATGGAGAAGCGCGCCCGCGAGCTCCTCGACACCCTGTCGATCCGCATCCCCAGCGTCCGGATCCCGATCGCCTCGCTCTCCGGCGGCCAGCGCCAGGTCGTGGCCATCGCCCGCGCCCTGGTCGGCGACCCGAAGATCGTCATCCTGGACGAGCCCACCGCCGCCCTCGGCGTCGAGCAGACCGCCCAGGTCCTGGACCTGGTCGAGCGGCTCCGCCAGCGCGGCCTCGGCGTGATCCTGATCAGCCACAACATGGCCGACGTGAAGGCCGTCGCGGACACCGTCGCGGTGCTCCGGCTGGGCCGCAACAACGGCAGCTTCGAGGTCGCCAGCACCTCGCACGAGGAGATCATCTCCGCCATCACCGGAGCCACCGACAACGCGGTGACCCGCCGTCAGGCTCGAATCGCGGAGGAAGCCAAGTGAGCACCGAGACCCCCACCACCCCGCCCGTCTCCCCCGCGGTGGACCCGCGCCTGCTGGTCCGCAAGGAGGGCCTAGCCGGCTACTTCGACGAGTTCACCCGCAAGATCCGCAGCGGCGAGCTCGGCTCGCTGCCGGTGGTCGTCGGCCTGATCGTGATCGCCGCGATCTTCCAGATCAAGACCGGCACCTTCCTCAACGCCGACAACCTCACCAACATCACCAAGTGGATCGCGGGCCCCGGCCTGATCGCGGTCGGCGTGGTGTTCGTGCTGCTGCTCGGCGAGATCGACCTCTCGCTCGGCTCGGTGGCCGGCGCCACCGCCGCCATCACCTCGGTGCTCTCGGTCCGCCAGGGCCTGAACGAGTGGCTCGCCATCGTGCTGGCGATAGCCGCCGCGGTCGCCATCGGCGCCCTGCACGGCTACTTCTTCGCCAAGATCGGCGTCCCGGCCTTCGTGGTCACACTGGCCGGCATGCTGGCCTGGAACGGCCTGCAGATGCTCGTCCTGGGCAACCTCGGCACCGTCAACAACCCGATGGACGGCGTGGTCGCCAACCTGGACACCTACTTCCTGGGCGACGGCGACGTCATCTGGGCCTGGCTGTTCGCGCTCGCCACCATCGTGCTGTTCGCGGCCGGCCAGCTGTTCGACTCCCGCCGCCGCAGCGCCGCCAACCTGCCGGCCCGCCCGATGAGCGAGATCGCGCTGCGCACCGGCGTGATCGGCGTCCTGGTCCTGATCGCCGCCTACATGCTCAACCAGGACCGCGGCCTGCCGCTGCCGCTGGTGATCTTCGTCGGCATCGTCGCGCTGGCCGACTTCGTGCTCCGCCGCACCGGCTACGGCCGGCAGATCTTCGCGGTCGGCGGCGGCATCGAGGCGGCCCGCCGCGCGGGCATCAACGTCGCCTGGGTCCGGATCTCGGTCTTCATGATCTCGGCCGGCCTGGCCGGCCTCGGCGGCCTGTTCATCGCCTCCCAGCAGGGTTCCGCGGACAAGGCGCTGGGCAGCGGCAACGTGCTGATGAGCGCCATCGCCGCCGCCGTCATCGGCGGCACCAGCCTCTTCGGCGGCCGCGGCAAGACCTGGTCGGCGCTGCTCGGCATCCTGGTCATCCAGTCCATCACCACCGGTCTGGACATGATCCACGCCCAGCAGGCCATCCAGTACATGATCACCGGCGCGGTGCTGCTCGCCGCGGTGGTCCTGGACTCGGTCTCCCGCCGCACCCAGAAGTCCCACGGCCGCGGCTGACCCCCCGGCCCCACCCCGGACCGCGCGACCGGCGCCCCATACCAGGGCCCGGCCGCGCGGTCCGGCGCGTTCGGCACCCGGCCACCCGAAGAGCTGGTCGGGTTGCCCCCCGCACTACGGGCCGGTAATGGACATTAGACTCGAGCGGGGCGTACGCCCTCCGGGCCCATGCGGGCGCGAGAACTTGGACGAGGAGGAACGGGTGGCCCTGCTGACCCGCATTCGGGGACCGCGCGATCTCGATCGACTCACGCCCGCGCAGCTGTCGGCGCTCGCCGAGGAGATCCGCGGCTTCCTGGTGGAGGAGGTCTCCAAGACCGGCGGCCACCTCGGCCCCAACCTCGGCGTGGTCGAGCTCACGCTGGCGATGCACCGGGTCTTCGACTCCCCGCGCGACCGGATCCTCTTCGACACCGGCCACCAGAGCTACGTCCACAAGCTGCTGACCGGCCGCCAGGACTTCTCCCGGCTCAAGATGAAGGGCGGCCTGTCCGGCTACCCCTCGCGCGCCGAGTCCGAGCACGACGTGATCGAGAACTCGCACGCCTCCACCGTCCTCGGCTACGCCGACGGCCTGGCCAAGGCGAACAAGATCCAGGGCCACCACGACCGCCCGGTGGTCGCCGTGATCGGCGACGGCGCGCTCACCGGCGGCATGGCCTGGGAGGCGCTCAACAACATCGCCGACAGCCGCGACCTGCCGGTCGTCATCGTGGTCAACGACAACGAGCGGTCCTACTCGCCGACCATCGGCGGCCTCGCCAACCACCTCTCCACGCTGCGCACCACCCAGGGCTACGAGCGCTTCCTGTCCTGGGGCAAGGACGCGCTGCAGCGCACCCCGGTGGTCGGCCAGGCGATGTTCGACACCCTGCACGGCGCCAAGAAGGGCCTGAAGGACTTCATCGCCCCGCAGGGCATGTTCGAGGACCTCGGCCTCAAGTACATCGGCCCGATCGACGGCCACGACCTGCAGGCCCTGGAGTCCGCCTTCACCAAGGCGCGCGGCTTCGGCGGCCCGGTCATCGTGCACTGCATCACCGAGAAGGGCCGCGGCTACCACGCCGCCGAGAACAACGACGAGGACCGCTTCCACGCGGTCGGCGTGATCCACCCCGACACCGGCCTGCCGGTGAAGACCGCCGGCAAGGACTGGACGTCGGTGTTCGGCGAGGAGATGGTCGCGCTCGGCCGCGAGCGCCGCGACATCGTGGCGATCACCGCCGCGATGCTGCACCCCGTCGGCCTGGCCCCGTTCGCCAAGGCGTACCCGGAGCGGATCTTCGACGTCGGCATCGCCGAGCAGCACGCCGCGGTCTGCGCGGCCGGCCTGGCCACCAACGGCCTGCACCCGGTGGTCGCGGTCTACGCGACCTTCCTGAACCGGGCCTTCGACCAGGTGCTGATGGACGTCGCCCTGCACAGGCTCGGCGTCACCTTCGTGCTCGACCGGGCCGGCGTCACCGGCACCGACGGCGCCTCGCACAACGGCATGTGGGACATGTCGATCCTGCAGGTCGTCCCCGGCCTGCGGCTGGCCGCCCCGCGCGACGCCGAGCAGGTCCGGCTGCAGCTGCGCGAGGCCGTCGAGGTCGACGACGCCCCCACCGTGGTCCGCTACTCCAAGGGCAGCGTCGGCCCGGCGGTGCCCGCCGTCGGCCAGGTCGGCGGCATGGACGTGCTGCACCGCCCCGCGGACGGCTCCGCGGACGAGGCCGCCGACGTGCTGATCGTCTCGATCGGCGCGATGGCCCCGCTCTGCCTGGAGGCCGCCGCGCTGCTCGCCGAGCGCGGCATCACCAGCACCGTGGTCGACCCGCGCTGGGTCAAGCCGGTGGACGCCGCGCTGCCCGGCCTGGCCGCCCAGCACCGCCTGGTGGTCACCGTCGAGGACAACGGCCGGGCCGGCGGCGTCGGCTCCGCGGTCGCCCAGGCGCTGCGCGACGCCGACGTGGACGTCCCGCTGCGGGACTTCGGCATCCCGCAGGAGTTCCTCGACCACGCCTCGCGGGCCGAGATCATGGCGGAGATCGGGCTCACCGGCCCGGCCGTCGCCGCGAAGATCGAAGCACTGGTCAGCGCCCGTTCCTTCGCCCGGAGCTGACCCTCCGGAACCTCCGTGGACGCACCGCCCGGGAGCCGCACCGACGGCTCCCGGCGGTGCGGCTATTGTCGGACCGTCACACTCATTCCTGGGCTGGCACTCCTCCGCCCGTTCGCGCCCGGTAGGTTGTCACCCGTGCCCAACACCGCCACGAGCAGCCCCCGCGCCCTCGCCGACCGCCTCCGCGGGCACGTCCGGGCCGGGTACTGGACCAGACTGGTCCCGCTGCTCGCGGTCCTGGCCACCGCCACCCACGTCCCCTCCTTCCTCCGCCCGGTGTGGAGCCCCGACGAGGGCTACCTGGCCACCCAGGCCCGGATGCTCGCCGACGGCGGCGTCCTCTACGACACCGTCGTCGACCGCAAGCCCCCGCTGCTGCCCTGGCTGTACGAGGCCTGCTTCGCGCTCTTCGGCTCGGTCTCGCTCTGGCCGCTGCGCGCCCTGGCGATCGGCGCCCACCTGGCCACCGCCGTCCTGCTCGCCTCCATCGCCCGCGGCCGCTGGGGCGACCGGGCCGGCCGCTACGCCGGCGCCTTCTACCTGCTGGTGTCCATCGGGCTCTCCCCGGAGGACACCCAGGCCGCCACCTTCGAAGTCTTCATGCTGCCCGCCATGGTGCTGGCCTTCCGCTACGCGGAGCGCCGCCGCTGGCTGGCCGCCGGCATCGCCGTCGCCCTCTGCTCGCTCACCAAGCAGACCGGCGGCGCCGTGATGCTCCCGGTGCTCTGGATGCTGCTCCAGGACACCCGCCGCCGCGGCGTCCCCTGGCCGCCGGCCCTCGCCAAGATCGGCTTCGGCTTCGCCCTGCCGATAGCGCTGGTCGCCGCCATCCTCACCAAGCCCAAGGGCTTCCTGTTCTGGGTCGTCACCGGCTCCGGCGACTACGCCGTGCTCGGCTCCAACTGGCCGCAGATGCTCGGCCGCGCCCTCGGCAACTCGGCGATCCTGCTGAGCGCCGGGCTCGCCTTCCTGCTGCCCTACGCCCACCGCCTGTGGCTGCGCCGCCGCCGCAGACCCGTCCCCGCCCGCGGCCCCGAGCGCGGCTCCACCGCCGACCTCTGGGTCTGGCTGCTCTCCTCCGCGGTCGCCGTCTCGGTCGGCTTCCACTTCTTCGGCCACTACTACCTCCAGCTGATGCCCCCGCTGGTCCTGCTCGGCGTCGGCGCGGTCGCCACCTCCGCCGTGCCCTGGCGCCCCGTGGTCGCCTACTCCGCCCTCGCCAGCAGCGTCTTCTGCGCCCTCGCGGTCTTCTGGCCCGGCCAGCGCCTCACCCAGACCACCGAGGTCGCCACCGCCGTCGCCGCCCAGACCACCCCCAAGGACACCGTCCTGGTCTGGGGCATGCACCCCGAGCTCTACTGGCTCGCCGACCGCCGCCCCGCCAGCCGCTACCTCACCGCGGGCTTCCTCACCAACTTCAGCGGCGGCAAGGGCGCCGAGAAGGTCGGCGAGCAGTACTCCGTCTCCGACGCCTGGCAGACCTTCGACAACGAGATCTCCGCCAACGGCCTCCCCGAGGTCTTCGTCGACGACTCCGGCACCGCCCCCTACCAGCCGGACAAGGTCCCGCGCATCGCCAGCCTGCTCAACACCTACTACGAGGTCGTCGGCGTCACGGGCGACACGGTGATCTACCGCCTCAAGAAGAAGTAGCGCCCCGCCGCCGGTGCCCCCGGCCACCTCGCGTCCCCGCCACGAGGGCCCCGCCAGGAGGGCCCCGCCGCCCGGAGCGCGCGGCGAGGCCGCGGACTACCCGGCGAAGCCGACGAGCGCGGCGACCAGCGGCTCCGGCCGGAAGGCCGGGTGCGGCGGCTCCGGGCACCCCGGCAGCTCCACCGCGCCGGGGACCAGCGCCAGCAGCGCGTCCGCCGTGCGGCGCCGGTGGACGGGGTTCTCCGGGACGGCGGGGAGGACCGCCACCGGCAGCCGCAGCCCGGCGAGTTCGGCGTCGGCGGCGCCGCGCAGCGTCCCGCCCGCCAGCAGCCCGGCCGCCTCCGGCGCGGCCGCCCGGATCCGCCCGTCCAGCCGCTCGTCGCCCGCCGTGGCGGGCCAGGCCAGCACCAGGGCCCGGACCCGGTCCGGCGCGGCCAGGGCCAGCCGGAGGGCCGCCGAGCAGCCGTTGGAGCCGCCGACCAGGACGACCGGCGGCCCGGCCGGCAGGGCCGCCGCGAGGTGCTCCGCCTCGGCCGCCCAGCTCCCGGCCCGCATCGCCCGGTCGGGCGCCAGCACGGCGGCCCCGGCCGCGCGCAGGCCGTCGACCACCCCGGGCCGCTCCCAGAACGCCGCCGCGTCCACCGCCTCGTCCCACAGCCCGCCGTGCACCAGCACCAGCACGCGCCCCACGCCCCCCTGCATCCGGAAAGACCGGCAGCATACAGAAAGGCCGCCGGGCGGCACCCCCGGTGGAAGGGGGCGCCGCCCGGCGGCCGTGCGCTGCTGCGTCAGGCGGGGACCGAAGCCAGGCCGGGGGCCAGGAACTTCTTGCCGTTGACGCGCTCGGAGACGCCCTCGCGGTCGAGGTACGGGGTGATGCCGCCGAGGTGGAAGGGCCAGCCGGCCCCGGTGATCATGCAGAGGTCGATGTCCTGGGCCTCGCCGACCACGCCCTCGTCCAGCATCAGGCCGATCTCCTGGGCGACGGCCTCCAGCGCGCGGGCGCGCACCTGCTCCTCGGTGAGGACGCTGTCGCCGAAGGAGAGCAGCGCCAGCACCTCGGGGTCGAGGACCTGCGCGCCGTCCTGCCAGACGTAGAAGCCGCGCTTGCCGGCCTCGACGACCTTGCCGAGGTTCGCGGAGACGGAGAACCGCTCCGGGAACGCGCCGTGCAGGGTCTCGGAGACGTGCAGGGCGATGGCCGGGCCGACCAGTTCGAGCAGGGCGATCGGGGACATCGGCAGGCCGAGCGGCTTCACCGCGGCCTCGACGGTCTCGAACGGGGTGCCCTCGTCGATGATGTTCTGGATCTCGCCCATGAAGCGGGTCAGGATGCGGTTGACCACGAACGCCGGGGCGTCCTTGGTGAGCACCGCGGTCTTCTTCAGCTTCTTGGCGACCCCGAACGCGGTGGCCAGCGAGGCGTCGTCGGTCTGCTCGGCCCGGACGATCTCCAGCAGCGGCAGGATGGCGACCGGGTTGAAGAAGTGGAAGCCGACCACGCGCTCCGGGTGCTGGAGCTTGGAGGCCATCTCGGTGACCGACAGCGAGGAGGTGTTGGTGGCCAGCACGGCGGTCGGCGAGACCACCGCCTCCAGCTCCGCGAACACCTTCTGCTTGACGCCCATCTCCTCGAACACGGCCTCGATCACGAAGTCCGCGTCGCCGAACGCGACGGCCTTGTCGAGGTGCCCGGAGACCAGGCCCTTGAGCTTGTTGGCCTTGTCCTTGCCGATCCGACCCTTGTCGAGCAGCTTGTCGATCTCGCCGTGGACGTAGCCCACGCCCTTGTCGATCCGGGCCTGGTCGATGTCGGTGAGCACCACCGGCACCTCCAGCCGGCGGGCGAACAGCAGCGCCAGCTGGGAGGCCATCAGGCCGGCGCCGACCACGCCGACCTTGGAGACCGGGCGGGCCAGCGACTTGTCCGGTGCGCCGAACGGCCGCTTGGCGCGGCGCTGCACCAGGTTGAAGGCGTAGATCCCGGAGCGCAGCTCGCCGCTCATGATCAGGTCGGCGAGCGCCGCGTCCTCGGCGTCGAAGCCGGCCTGCAGGTCGCCGTCCTTGACCTGCTGGATGATGTCCAGCGCCTTGTAGGCGGCCGGGGCGGCGCCGTGCACCTTGGCGTCGGCGACCCAGCGGCCCCACAGCACGGCGTCGTCCCACGCCTTGCCGCGGTCGAACTCCTCGCGCTCGACGACCACGTCGCCGGTGAGCACCTTGGCGGTCCACAGCAGCGACTGCTCGAGGAAGTCGGCCGGCTCGAAGATCGCGTCCGCGATGCCGAGCTCGAAGACGTCCTTGCCCCTGAGCTGCTTGTTCTGGGCCATCGAGTTCTCGATGATGACCTTGACCGCCTTGGCGGGGCCGATCAGGTTCGGCAGCAGGGTGCAGCCGCCCCAGCCGGGCACCAGGCCGAGGAAGACCTCGGGCAGCGAGAACGCCGGGACGCCCGCGCTGACGGTGCGGTAGGTGCAGTGCAGGCCGACCTCGACGCCGCCGCCCATCGCCGCGCCGTTGTAGAACGCGAAGGACGGGACGGGCAGCGCGGCGATCCGCTTGAAGACGTCGTGGCCGCCCTTGCCGATGGCCAGCGCGTCGGAGTGCTCCTTGAGCAGCTCGACGCCCTTGAGGTCGGCGCCGACCGCGAAGATGAACGGCTTGCCGGTGACGGCGACCGCGACCACCTTGCCCGCGGCGGCCTCCGCCTCGACCTGGTCCAGCGCCTCGGACAGCTTGGCCAGCGAGCCCGGGCCGAAGGTGGTCGGCTTGGTGTGGTCGAAGCCGTTGTCCAGGGTGATCAGGGCCAGCTTGCCGGCCCGCAGCGGCAGGTCCAGGTGGCGCACGTGCGCGGTGGTGACGACCTCGCCGGGGAACAGCCCGGCGGCGCGCTGCAGCAGTTCAGTGGTGCTCATGGTCACTTACCACCCTCGAAGTGGGGGTTCTCCCAGATGACGGTGCCGCCCATGCCGAAGCCGATGCACATGGTGGTGATGCCGTAGCGGACGTCCGGACGCTGCTCGAAGCGGCGGGCCAGCTGGGTCATCAGGCGCACGCCCGAGGAGGCCAGCGGGTGGCCGAACGCGATCGCGCCGCCGTACGGGTTGACCCGCTCGTCGTCGTCCGCGATGCCGTAGTGGTCCAGGAACGCCAGCACCTGCACGGCGAAGGCCTCGTTGACCTCGAACGCGCCGATGTCCTCGATGGTCAGGCCGGCCTTGGCCAGCGCCTTCTCGGTCGCCGGGACGGGGCCGATGCCCATCACCTCGGGCTCGACGCCCGCGAACGCGTAGCTGACCAGGCGCATCTTGACCGGCAGGCCCAGCTCGCGGGCCACGTCCTCGGCGGCCAGCAGCGAGGCGGTGGCGCCGTCGTTCAGGCCGGCCGCGTTGCCCGCGGTCACGTTGCCGTGCGGGCGGAACGGGGTCTTCAGGCCCGCCAGCGACTCCATCGTGGTGCCCGGGCGCATCGGCTCGTCCACCGTGGCCAGGCCCCAACCGGTCTCGCCGACCTCGGGGTTGGTGTTGCGGACCGCGATCGGCACCAGGTCCGGCTGGATGTCGCCGTTGGCGTACGCCTTGGCGGCCTTCTCCTGCGAGCGGACCGCGAACGCGTCGCAGCGCTCCTTGGTGATGTGCGGGAAGCGGTCGTGCAGGTTCTCCGCCGTCATGCCCATGAACAGGGCGGACTCGTCGACCAGCTTCTCCGAGACGAACCGCGGGTTCGGGTCCACGCCCTCGCCCATCGGGTGCCGCCCCATGTGCTCGACACCGCCGGCCACCACGACGTCGTACGCGCCGAAGGCGATGCCGCCCGCGGTGGTGGTGACGGCGGTCATCGCACCGGCGCACATCCGGTCGATCGCGTAGCCCGGCACCGACTTCGGCAGGCCGGAGAGCAGCGCGGCGGTGCGGCCGATGGTCAGCCCCTGGTCACCGATCTGGGTGGTCGCGGCGACGGCGACCTCGTCGATCCGCTCGACGGGCAGGCTCGGGTTGCGGCGCACCAGTTCACGGATGCACTTGACGACCAGGTCGTCGGCGCGGGTCTCGTGGTAGATGCCCTTCGGGCCGGCCTTGCCGAACGGGGTGCGGACGCCGTCGACGAAGACGACGTCCCTCGCGGTACGAGGCACGGGGGCTCTCCTCCCAGGGGGACATGACGATGAGCGCGCCCAGGATCGGCGCTGCTGCGCTCACCAATCTACCCGCGAGTAACAACGCCGGGCAAGGACCGTGAGGGCGGTCACGCCGCCCGGCCCGTCCCCGGCCCGTCCTAGCCCTCCGCCGCCGTCCGGAACGCCGTCGCCATGACGGGCGCGACCAGCTCGGTCTGCCAGGCCCGGGCCCCCATGGCGCGCAGGGCCGCGGCGACCGCGTCGGCGTCCGGGTGGGCCGGGGGCTCCCAGGAGACCCGGCGGACCAGGTCGGGGGTGATCAGGTTCTCCGCGGGCAGGTGGTGCTGCTCGGCGAGCGCGGTGACGGCGGCCCGGGCGCCGCTGAGCCGGGCCGCGGCGACCGGGTCCTTCTCGGCCCAGGCGCGCGGCGGCGGCGGCCCGTCGTGCGGGGCGGTGGCCGGCGGCAGCGCGGACTCGGGCAGCTCGCGGGCGCGCTCGATCGCGGTCAGCCACTGCTCGAGCTGGCGGCGGTTCACCCGGGGGCCGAAGCCCTGCACGGCGATCAGCGCGGGCGCGTTGGCGGGCATGGCGAGCGCGGCGTTCACGATGGCGGCGTCGGCCAGCACCCGGCCGGGGGAGACGTCCCGCTCACGGGCGATCCGGTCCCGGGCGAGCCACAGCTCGCGGACCACGGCCAGCTGCCGGCGGCGGCGGACCTTGTGCAGCTGGGAGGTGCGCCGCCACGGGTCGACCCGGGGGGAGGGCGGGGGAGCGGCGGCCAGCGCGGCGAACTCCTGGTGCGCCCAGTCGAGTTTGCCCTGCCGGTCGAGCTCGGCCTCCAGCGCGTCCCGCAGGTCGACCAGCACCTCGACGTCCAGCGCGGCGTAGCGCAGCCAGGGTTCGGGCAGCGGGCGGGTGGACCAGTCGACCGCGGAGTGCTCCTTGGCCAGCGACAGACCCAGCACGTTCTCGGTCATCGGGCCGAGGCCGACCCTGGGGAACCCGGCGAGCCGGCCGGCCAGCTCGGTGTCGAACAGCACACCGGGGTGCATGCCCACCTCGAACAGGCAGGGCAGGTCCTGGGTGGCGGCGTGCACGACCCACTCGGCGTCGGCGAGCGCGGCGTTCAGGCCGGTCAGGTCGGGGCAGGCGATCGGGTCGATCAGCGCGGTGCCCGCGCCCTGGCGGCGCAGCTGGATCAGGTAGGCGCGCTGGCCGTAGCGGTAGCCGGAGGCCCGCTCGGCGTCGACGGCGACCGGCCCGGTGCCGCCGCGGAAGCCCTCGACGACGGCGGCGAGGGCCGCTTCGTCCGCCACCACCGGTGGGAGTCCGTCCCTGGGCTCGAGGAGCGGTACCGGGGCGGTCTCTTCGGGGATGGAGGCTACGGCGTCGGTCACCCCCCAAGGGTACGTCGTGTGTCGCCGCCGGGAGTGTTGTCTGACTGGTCGGACCGCGTTCGGACATATGCCAACCGGGGGCGGCGGGCCGCCCCGCTCCCGGCCCGGCGGGGCGCCGCGGGGCCGCTGCCGGGTCGCCGCCGGTGCGCTGACGTCCCGTCAGGGCGGGGCGGCGACCCGGGCGCGGGGCGGGGAGGACGCACGACGGCGGCCCGGAGGAAACGTTCCTCCGGGCCGCCACCAGGGACGATGCGGGTCAGTGAATGATGCCGGTGCGCAGCGCCACCGCGACCATGCCGGCCCGGTCGCCGGTGCCCAGCTTGCGGGCGATCCGCGCCAGGTGGCTCTTCACCGTCAGCGCCGAGAGGCCCATCGCCACGCCGATCGCCTTGTTCGACTGGCCCTCGGCGACCAGCCGCAGCACCTCCACCTCGCGGCCGGACAGCTCGCGGTAGGCGGACGGCTGGGCGCCGGGCGCACCCGGGGCGCCGGGGGCGGCACCGGGCTGGCCGGGGGCGCCGTGGTGGCCGGGCGCACCGGGGTGGTGGTGGCCGGGGATGCCGGGGCGGCGCATCCGGCCGGCCAGGCCGGCGCCGATCGGCAGGCCGGGGCGGCCGGGCATCGGCATGTTGGTCCGGGTGCCGGTCACCACGTAGCCCTTGACGCCGCCGGCCAGCGCCGAGCGGACCGCGCCGATGTCGTCGGCGGCGGACAGCGCCAGGCCGTTGGGCCAGCCCGCGGCGCGGGTCTCGGCCAGCACGGTCAGGCCGGAGCCGTCGGGCAGGTGCACGTCGGCGATGCAGATGTCGCGCGGGGTGGAGACCCGGGGCCGGGCCTCGGCGATCGAGGAGACCTCGATGACGTCGCGGACACCGAGCGCCCATAGGTGCCGGGTCACCGTGTTCCGGACCCGGGGATCTGCGATGACCACCATGGCGGTGGGCTTCGTCGGACGGTAGGCGACCACGTTTGCGGGGTGCTCGAGAAGGACCGACACCTGAGGCCTCCGGGGGGAGTGGCGGACGAACCCCGAGGGGGCGGTCGGAGCGTTCCGCGGCTGGAAAGGGTCACTGACACCTTCGGCATCAACCGTGCCCGGCTTTAGCGGGTGATCACGATCTGGTGAGTAACAATACGGACAAATCGCGCAGATGACCGGTACGACATGCCTGGAAATCGCACACATTCGATCGGGAACGACGCCACGGCGATCGCAAACGCGCAGGTAATTGACCAGGAGCGCGCGCGAAGTCACACTCCGTCAGCCCTGCGGGTGGCACCGGGCCCGGAGCGCGGGGTTGTCCCCCTGAGGTGTCTGCGGACCCGCCCCGGGAGCGCCCGGGACGGCTGACGGGAGGTCAGTGCGAATTGCGCGGCCGGCGGCGGGCCGGCATCGGCACCACCCCGCCCAGCGCGCCCGGCCCGTCGGCCGGCAGCTGGGCCGGCGCGGACGGCGGCAGCCCCGCGCACCCGCACAGCAGGTCGGCCCACGCGGCCAGGTGCCGCTCGAACCGGCGGTCGGCCGGCGTCCAGGACGCCCGCAGCTCGATCTCGGTGGACGAGCCGCGCTCGGCCAGCGCGCCGAAGTACTGCGAGTGGCACCTGGTCACCGTGCCGGACGGCTCGGCGTACCCGGCGGCGTGCGCCTGCAGCGCGTCCAGCAGCCAGCTCCAGCCGACCTCGGACAGCACCGGGTCGCCCGCCATCTCCGGCTCCAGCTCGGCCCGGGTCATGGTCACCACCCGGAAGTCGCCGTTCCACGCCTCCGGCGCCGACGGGTCGTGCAGCAGCACCAGGGTGCCGTCCGCCAGCTCCTCGCCGTCCACCTCGACCGAGGCGGAGAGCGCGAAGGAGTACGGGGCCAGCCGACGGGGGGCGGGCTGCGGGGACAGCCGTACCTCGGGGCGCAGCCGCGCCCCGGTCAGCGCCTCGACCGCGTCGCGGAACTCGATCGGCGCCGACTCCCTGCCCGTTCCTCCACCCTGCGCGGATTGCCCGCCGACCGCTGCCATGACCGGAAGCCTAGGCGGCGCGGACCCGCAATCCGAGCACTTTCGTGCCTCCGGCGTGCCGAGAACCCGGAAATCGAGCGGGCCGCGGGCGCCGCCCCGGCGGGCACCGCCCGAGGTGTCCGTTTTGCCTGGCCGGGCCGCCCGCGCGGGCCGGGGGCCCGCCGGCCGCGTGCGAGGATGTGACCCGTGAGTGAGACCCCCGCAGCCCAGTCCGGTCAGCGGCCCCGCGGCGCCGCGTACGACTCCGTCTTCCTGCGCGCCGCCCGCAACGAGCCGGTGCCGCACACCCCCGTCTGGTTCATGCGACAGGCCGGCCGCTCGCTGCCCGAGTACCTGAAGGTCCGCGAGGGCGTCCCGATGCTCGACGCCTGCACGCAGCCCGAGCTGGTCAAGGAGATCACCCTGCAGCCGGTGCGCCGGCACAAGGTGGACGCGGCCATCTTCTTCTCCGACATCGTCGTCCCGCTCAAGGCCGTCGGCATCGACGTCGAGATCAAGGGCGGCATCGGCCCGGTCATCGCCGACCCGATCCGCACCGCGGCCGACCTCCAGCGGCTGCGCCCGCTCGAGCCCGACGACATGCCCTACATCACCGAGGCGGTCGGCCTGCTGGTCGCCGAACTCGGCGCCACCCCGCTGATCGGCTTCGCCGGCGCGCCGTTCACGCTGGCCAGCTACCTGATCGAGGGCGGCCCCTCGAAGTCGTACGAGAACACCAAGGCGATGATGTACGGCGCCCCCGAGCTGTGGGCCGAACTCGTCGACCGGCTCGCGCAGATCACCTCCGCCTTCCTGAAGATCCAGATCGAGGCGGGCGCCTCGGCGGTCCAGCTCTTCGACTCCTGGGCGGGCGCGCTCGCCCCCGACGAGTACCGCCGCTCGGTGATGCCCGCCAGCGCGAAGGTCTTCGACGCGGTCGAGCCCTACGGCGTCCCGCGGATCCACTTCGGCGTCAACACCGGCGAACTCCTCGGCCTGATGGGCCAGGCCGGCGCGGACATCGTCGGCGTCGACTGGCGCGTCCCGCTCGACGAGGCCGCCAACCGGGTCGGCCCCGGCAAGGGCCTGCAGGGCAACCTCGACCCCGCCGTCCTCTACGCCCCCACCCACGTCGTCGAGACCAAGGCCCGCGAGGTCCTGCACGCCGCCCAGGCCCTCGGCGGCAGCCACCACATCTTCAACCTCGGCCACGGCGTCATGCCCACCATGGACCCGGACGCCCTGACCCGGCTGGTCGCCTTCGTCCACGAGGCGAGCGCCCGCTGAGGGCGGCGCGACCAGCGGCGCGGGGGACGGTGCGGCCCTGATCCCGCGCCCCCGGCGGGGGCGCTGGGCCCGGTCCGGCCGATCTTGCCGGGCGCGCGACGCCGGATCTCCCCCAGCCCCAAGGGGGGCTGGGAGGTGCCCCCTTCGCCTGGAAGCACCGGCCCGACACCCGAGTACATCCAGTACGAGGGCGTCGGCCCGGCACTCCCAGCCGGGCGCCCACTGCCGCGCGCCGATCCGACAAGACCGACCGGACAGGACCTAGCCGTCCGTGCCGAGGAGGGCGAGGACGGCCAGGACGCGGCGGTGGGTGTCCTCGGCCGGGGGCAGGTCGAGCTTGAGCAGGATGTTGCCGATGTGCTTGGAGGTCGCGGCCTCCGAGACCGTCAGGCGGCGGCAGATCTCCGCGTTCGAGCAGCCCCGGGCCATCAGTTCGAGCACCTCGCGCTCGCGCGGGGTGAGCCGCTCCAGCGGGTCGCGGCGGCGGGCCAGCAGGCGGCGGACCACCTCCGGGTCGACCACCGTGCCGCCCGCGGCGACGGCGTCGACCGCGGCCAGGAACTCCTCGACATGGCCGATCCGGTCCTTGAGCAGGTAGCCGACGCCCGAGCCGTCGCCGCTGGCCAGCAGGTCGGCCGCGTACGAGCGCTGGACGTACTGGCTGAGCACCAGGACCGGCAGGGCCGGCTCCTCGGCGCGCAGCCGCAGCGCGGCGCGCAGGCCTTCGTCGCTGCGGCCGGGGGGCATCCGGACGTCGGTCAGGACCAGGTCGGGGCGGTGCTCGGCGACCGCCGCGAGCAGGGCGTCCGCGTCGTCGACCGCCGCCGCGACGGTGTGGCCGAAGCGCTCCAGCAGGCCGATCAGGCCCTCGCGGAGGAGGACGGAGTCCTCGGCGAGGACGAGGCGCAGCGGGCGACGGTCGTCGGGGTGCACGGGATCTCCACACGCAGCAGGGTCGGGCCGCCCGGCGGGCTGCTGACGGACAGTCTGCCGTCCACCACCGCGACCCGGTCGGCCAGCCCCGTCAGCCCGGTGCCGGCCGCGGCGTCCGCCCCGCCCGCGCCGTCGTCCGAGACCTCCAGCAGCAGTCGGCCGCCCGACCAGCGGCCGTGCACCCGGGCCGCCGAGGCACCGCCGTGCCGGGCCGCGTTCGCCAGCGCCTCGGCGACCGCGAAGTACCCGGCCGACTCGACCGCGGTCGGCAGCCGGCCCGGCAGCGACACGTCCACCGCGACGGGCAGTACCGAGCGGTCCGCCAAGTCCGTGCAGGCGTCCGGCAGGCCGCGGTCGGCGAGCACCCGGGGGTGGATGCCGTGCACCAGCTCGCGCAGCTCGGCCAGCGCCGCGTCCGCCTCCGCGTGGGCCGCCGCCAGCCGGCGGGCCAGCGGGCCGCCCGGCGGCGCGTCCAGCCGGGCCAGGCCCAGCGACATCGACAGCGCGACCAGCCGCTGCTGCGCGCCGTCGTGCAAGTCCCTTTCTATTCGGCGGCGTTCGGCCTCGAACGCGTCCACCAGTCGGGCCCGGGAGCGGACCAGCTCGCCGACCCGCTGTTGACCGCCCGCCAGCAGCCGGGCCAGCGCCGCCCGGGCGCCCGCCGCCACCGTCAGCGGGTAGCCCGCCAGGGCCAGCAGCGCCGCGCCCGCCGCCGCCACCGCCCAGGCCTGGCCCGGCGCGTGCAGCTGCCACACCTTCAGCACGTTCACCTGCTCGCCGTCCAGGGCCAGTTGGAGCGGCGTCGTCACCAGCCAGGCCGGCAGCAGCAGCGCCCCCGCCACCACCGAGAGCTCCACCGGCCAGAGCAGGAACGCCGACAGCGCCGCCCCGCCGGCCTCCCGCCACGTCGCCGCCTCGCCGTACCGGACGCGCAGCCAGGCCCGCGGGCCCGGGCCGTCCGGCACCCGGTGCGGATCGGCCACCGGCGCCCCGCCCATCCAGCGCACCAGCCGCCGCTCCCACGCCCCGGACACCAGCCCCGCCAGCGGCAGCGCCGCCAGCAGCGGCACCCCCACCAGCAGTACCGACAGCACCCCGCCGACCGCCGCCCACAGCAGCAGCACCGCGCACAGCACCGCCCCCGACAGCCCGCACCCCAGCAGGTACGCGGCCGAACGCCACGGCCAGGCCGTCAGCGGGAACCCCGGCCGGCGCAGCGCTCGCCAGCAGTCGGACATCCGGCACCTCCCTCCACGAGACGGTCCCACCCTAGGAGCCCGCCCGGCCCGTGTCGGTAGGGCTGTCTCTACTCTTCACGGTGGACCGGGCATCACTGCGCGGACGGCTCGCCGCCGGTTGGCTCGGTCCCATGACGACCGCACTGACCAGGATCGCCGTACGCTCCCTGCACGCCGGACGGACCGCCCTGCTCGGCGCGTTCACCGCGCTCGCCCTCGGCGTCGCGCTGATCGCCGCCACCCTGCTCGGCCTCGCCGCAGCCGCCGGCCTGCCGCCCGGCGAGGACCGCACCGCGTTGACCGCCCAACTCGGCACCACCTGCGGGGTCAGCCTGTTCACCGCCGGGTTCGTGGTCGCCTCCACCTCCTCCTACGCGATCGCCCGGCGCCGCCGCGAGTTCGGCCTGCTCCGGCTCGCCGGGGCCACCCGCGGCCAGCTCACCCGCACCGTCCTGCTGGAGTCCCTGCTGCTCGGCCTGCTCGCCGCCGCCACCGGCTGCGCGCTCGGCCGGGCCGCCGCCCCCGTCCTGGCGCACGCGCTGAGCGCCGCCGGACTCGCCCCCGCGGGCTTCCGGACCGCCGCCCCCGGCTGGCCGCTGGCCACCGCGTTCTGCGCCGGCCCGCTGGTCGCCCTCGCGGGCACCGCGGTCGCCGCCCGGCGGGCCGGCCGGGTCCGCCCGCTCGAAGCGCTCCGCGAGGCCGACGTCGACCTGCAGGTGATGACCGCCGGCCGCTGGACGGCCGCCCTCGCCCTGCTCGGCACGTACGCCGCCGTGGTGGCCGCCGCGCTCGCCGACGACCCGGCCGAACTGCTGCACCGCAAGACCTACACCCTCCAGCCGATGCTGCTGATCGCCGCCCTCGCCCTGCTCGCCCCCGTGCTGGCCCGTCCCCTGCTGCGCCTGCTCACCCGCCCCGCCGTCCGGCCGCCCCGGCTGGTCCGGGCCGCCGCGCTCTGCGGCCTGCGCCGCACCGGCGCCACCGCCGCCCCCGTCCTGCTCGTCGTCGCCCTCACCGGCACCCTGGTCGGCGTCCCCGCCGTCATCGCCGGGGCCCGCGCCGCCGAGGCCCGCGCCCGCACCGCCGCCGACCTGCTCCTCACCCCCGGCGCCGACGGCGCCGACCGGCTGCTCGCCGACCTGCGGGCCCTGCCCGGGGCGGTGGTCTCACCGAGCGCCGCGACGCCGCTCGCGGTCGTCGAGGGCGACGGGACGGCCGTCCGCGCCGAGGGCAGGGCCGTCGCCGACCCGGCCGCGCTGACCGCCACCACCCGGCTCCCCGTCGCCGCCGGGGACCCCGCGACGCTCGACGACGACGGCGTGGTGCTCGCCGAGGAGTGGGGGGATCCGCGGGTCGGCGACCGCGTCCGGGTCGTGCTCGCCGACGGCACCCGGCGCGAACTGCGGGTCGCCGCCGTGCTGCGCGACGGGACGGGCGCCAACCCCGTGTACGTCACCCCGCGCAACGCGCCCGGCGCCCGGACCGACCGGATCGACGTCCTGGGCGCCCCCGCCGGGGAGGCCGCCGCCCTCGCCCGGACGCACGGCGCCGCCGTCGAGACCCGCGCGGCCTGGCTGGCCGCCCACCACCCGGCCGACGACCCGCAGCGGATCCGCCGGATCGCCGCCGTCCTCGGCCTCGCCCTGCTCTACACCGCGATCGCCCTCGCCCACACCGCTCTCACCACCACCACCGACCGCCGCCGCGAACTCGCCCGGCTCCGCCTCGTCGGCACCACCCGCGCCCGCGCCGTGCGCCTGGTCGCCACCGAGACGCTCCTGGTCACGGCGGTCGGCGCCCTCCTCGGCACCGCCGCCACCACCACGGCCGCCGCCCTCCACCGCGCGGGCGCCCCCGTCCCGCTCACCCTCCCCTGGGCCGCCCTGGCCGCCACCGCCCTGCTCTGCGCCCTGGTCACCGTCCCCTGCGCGGCGCTCGCGGCGCTGCGCGCCACCAGAGGCCGGGCGGTGGAGGGCTTCTAGTGCCGCGTCAGGCAGCCTTTGCCGTGAAGGAGCGGCTCCCCCAGCCCCGAGGGGGGCTGGGAGGTGCCCCCTTGGTGCGTGCTCTCGGCGTGCCGGCCGGAAGCCCTCGTACTGGATGTACTTGGGTTTTCGGCCGGTGCGGCGAGAGTGCGTGCCGGGCGTCGCGACGGGCGAAGGTTGCCTGACGCGGCACTAGCGCCCGTCGTCGGTCCCTCGCCCGCCGCGCGACGCCCTCCCCGCGTCCTCCCCGCCCGTCCGACCCCCGTTCTCGGGTCCGGCCGTTTACGCGGCGCTCCCGGATGGCTACGGTGGATCACGGGGAGGGGGTGTCATGAGCTGTCTGCTGATGCTGCTCGGCTGGGCCGGGATCGTGTGGATGTTCGTCATGGGCGTCTTCGGCGACGACTGGTCGCTCGCCGGCCTGGTCATGCCGCTGTCGGGCTTCGTGCTGTTCGTCGCGAACGAAGTGCGCCGCGGCGAGATGCGCCGGGAGCAGCAGGCCGCCGCCGAGGCGGGGGAGCGCCGCCGCCGGGAGGAGGCGGAGCGGGAGGCCCCCGCCGGGCCCCCGGCCCGCCCCGACGGGGACGGGCCGGACGCCGCGGCCACCTGACCGGCGCCGCCGCCCCGGGTCACGCCCCGCCGCCGGTGCCGCCCTCCCCGTCGGTGTCCGGGGCGTGCGTCGGACGGGGCGGGACGGCGGGGGAGCCGGTGCGGCGGGCGCGCAGGCGGCGGCGGAGCAGCCAGCCGAGCGGGGCCAGCAGGACCAGGAAGGGAGCCAGGGCGGCCAGCACCATCAGGACGGCGCGGACCAGGGTGACCAGGGCGTGCCAGCCGCCGGAGAGGGCGTGGCCGACGGAGGCCCAGAAACCGGTCTCCTCCTGCTTCGGCTCGACGCGGGCGGGCTGACGGGTCACCAGCTCAAGGGTCACGGTGGAGAGCGAGGTGCGGGCGGTGAGCTGCTGCTGCTGGCGCTGCAGGGACTCCAGGTCGGACTCCCGGCGGGTCAGCTCGCCCTCCAGCGACACCACCTCGGACAGGCTCTTCGCGTCGGCCATCAGCGCCCGCACCCGGTCCACGCTGGCCTGCATGGACTTGACCCGGCTGTCGGTGTCGGCGATCTGCTGGGTGAGGTCGTCGGCCTGGCTGCTCAGGCCCAGCCGGGTGCCGAGCCCGCCGAGCCCGTCCAGGGTGGCCTGGTAGGCCGCGGACGGGACCTTGAGGGTCAGCGTGGACTGCGCGGTGTCGCCCGTCCCGCCGCGCAGGTTCTCCGCGGCGACGTACCCGCCGGCCCGGACGACCAGGTCGACGGCCCTGGTGCGGGCGTCGTCGACGGCGTCGACCCGCAGCGTCAGCTTCGCCTGGTAGGCGATCTGACGGTCCGTCGCGGCCGTTGCCGCAGTTCCCGCCGTCGCCGCCGCCGTCCCCCCGGCGCCGGTCCCGGCGGTGGCCCCGCCCGAGCCGGGGGCGGCCGCCGGCGCGCCCTGCGCCTGGGCCGGGCCCTTCGCGTCGGCGGCGGCCGCCGAGCCCGACGAGCGCTCCCCGTCCGCGCTGCACCCGGCCAGCAGCAGGACCGCGGCCAGTGCCCCGGCCGCGCCCGCTCTGCGTACCCGCAGGTCCATTCGGTACCCTCCCCGTGTTCCGGGGCGCGCCGTCCGCCCGCCCCCACGGCACTGTGACGCGGCGGCTCCCGGACCGGACCCGCACCGCCGGTACCGGAACGATCACGCCGCGGACTCGCCCCGGTCTCGGGGCGCCCCGGGGCCGATTCCGGCGAACCGGATAAGGGCTGGGAGACTGGTCGGCATGGCGAAACCTCACGTCGTGGTGATCGGTGGCGGCATCGCGGGCCTGGCCGCGGCCGCGTTCCTCGGGGACGCGGCGGCGCGGGTGACGGTGCTGGAGGCGTCGGCGCGGTTCGGCGGGAAGCTGCGCGGCGGCGAGGTCGGCGGCGTCCGGGTCGACCTCGGCGCCGAGTCGATGCTCGCCCGCCGCCCCGAAGCGGTCGAGCTGGCCCGCCGGGTCGGCCTCGGCGAGCAGCTCGAACCGCCCACCACCGCCAAGGCCGCGATCTGGACCCGGGAGGGCCTGCGCCCGCTGCCCGGCGGCCAGCTCATGGGCGTGCCGGGAGACCTGGACGCGCTGGAAGCCTCCGGCGTGCTCACCCCCGAGGGCCTGGAACGGGCCCGCCACGAGCAGCCCGCCGAACTCGGCGAGGACGCCCCGATCGGCCGCTACATCGCCGACCGGCTCGGCCGCGAGGTCGTCGACCGGCTGGTCGAACCGCTGCTCGGCGGCGTCTACGCCGGGCACGCCGACGAGATCTCGATCCGCGCCGCCGTCCCGCAGCTGCTCCAACTCGCCCAGCAAGGCGGCCACTTGACCGCATCCATCCGCGAGCTCAGCAGCCGCGCCACCGCCACCGGACCGGTCTTCCAGGGCCTGCGCGGCGGACTCGGCACCCTCCCCGAAGCCGTCGCCGCCCACGACCGCGCGCACGGCGCCGACCTGCGCACCGGCCACCGGGTCGACGCCCTGCGCCGCACCCCCGACGGCTGGCTGGTCACCACCGCCGGACGCGAACTCGCCGCCGACGCCGTCGTGCTGGCCGTCCCCGCCCCGCAGGCCGCCGCCCTGCTCGCCGCCGACGCCCCCGGCGCCGCCGCCGAACTGCGCGCCGTCGAGTACGCCTCGATGGCCCTGGTCACCCTGGCCTTCCGGCGCGCCGACCTCGCCGACAGCCCGCTCACCGGCAGCGGCTTCCTCGTCCCGCCGGTCGACCGGCGCAGCATCAAGGCGTCCACCTTCTCCAGCAACAAGTGGGGCTGGCTGGAGCGCTCCGCCCCCGACACCTTCCTGCTGCGCACCTCGCTCGGCCGCCACCGCGAGGACGCCGCCCTCGACCTGGACGACGCCGACCTGGTCGCCCGCTCGCTCGCCGACCTGCGCACCGCCGTGGGCCTGCGCGCCACCCCGTACGACCACGCCGTCACCCGCTGGCGGGCCGGACTCCCGCAGTACCCGGTCGGCCACCTCGACCGGGTCGCCCGGATCCGCACCCACCTCGACGCGCTCGGCGCGATCGCCGTCTGCGGCGCCGCGTACGACGGCGTCGGCATCCCCGCCGTCGTCGCCGGCGCCCGGCGCGCCGCCGAGCACCTCACCCCCGGCACCGGCACCCCCCGCACAGAAGGGACAATGGGCTCATGACCGAAAGCACTGAGCAGCCCGTGAAGAAGAAGGCCCGCGACCTCAACCAGGTCATCCGCTACACCATGTGGTCGGTGTTCAAGCTCAAGGACGCCCTCCCCGAGGACCGCACCGCGCTCGCCGCCGAGGTCGACTCCCTCTTCGAGCAGCTCGCCGCCAAGGACGTCGTCGTCCGCGGCACCTACGACGTCTCCGCGCTGCGCGCCGACGCCGACATCCTGGTCTGGTGGCACGCCGAGGACTCCGACGACCTGCAGGAGGCGTACAACCGCTTCCGCCGCACCGGGCTCGGCCGCCACCTGGAGCCGGTCTGGTCGAACATGGCGCTGCACCGCCCCGCCGAGTTCAACAAGTCGCACGTCCCGGCGTTCCTCGCCGACGAGCGGCCCCGCGAGTACGTCTGCGTCTACCCCTTCGTCCGCTCCTACGAGTGGTACCTGCTCCCCGACGAGGAGCGCCGGGCGATGCTCGCCGAGCACGGCATGATGGCCCGCGGCTACCCGGACGTGCGCGCCAACACCGTCGCCTCCTTCGCCCTCGGCGACTACGAGTGGCTGCTGGCCTTCGAGGCCGACGAACTGCACCGCATCGTCGACCTGATGCGCGACCTGCGCCCCTCCCGGGCCCGCCTGCACGTCCGCGAGGAGGTCCCCTTCTTCACCGGCCGCCGCAAGCCGGTCGCCGAACTCCTCTCCGGCCTGTACTGAGCGGATCCCGTGCCCGCGGCCCCGTGCTCCCCCGTCAGGAGCCGAGGGCCGCGCGCAGGCGCGGGTCCGGGACGGCGGCGGGGCCGGAGATGGCGACGGCGGTGAGCAGGTCGTCGGTGGCGGTGTGGCGGCAGGGCAGGGCCCGCAGCAGGGTCTGGCCGGCCGGGGCGGCCCACGCGGTGTAGGCGTGCACGTCGACCCGGGCCATCAGGAGGGTGCCGCCGGTGAGCACCAGGGGCAGCGCGTACCAGGCGACGGCGGTGCGGGCGGCGGTGCCGTCGGGGGCGGCGAGCAGGACGGTCAGCAGCAGCATCGAGGCGGCCCCGGCCAGCGCCCAGCGGACCTGCCGGATCGCCCGCAGGGCGTGGTCGCGGACCACGGCCGGCGTCGCCAGCCCCGCCTGCGCCAGCCGGTCGCCGATGTCGCGGACGGTCGGGTGGGCGGCCAGCGCGGCCTTCAACTGGGCGGTGCGGCACTGGCCGTCGGGACCGATCGCGCCGATCAGCGCGCGCTCCAGGCGGCCGCGGCCCTGCGGGTCGACGACGGTGGTCCAGCCGGTGTGGGCGAGGTGGAGACGGCCGAGGGCGGCCATCCGGACCAGCGCCAGGTCGACCACCCGGGCCGGGCCGCCGGCCAGGTACGCGGTCTCGTAGAGGCCGACGCCGGAGGCCCGGTGGAGCGGGTGCGGGACCCGGCCGGTGCAGGCGTCCGCGATCGCGGCGACCCGCACCAGCCGGAGGCAGGAGAGCACCGCGGCGGCGCAGGACGGGATCAGCAGCAACACCCACATGCTTGCTGTTCTAGTCCTGTGCGCGCCGGAAGCGGAACGGATACCCGCGCCGCGATACCGAACTGTGACTCGAGGAACGGTCAGGACCCACCGCAGCCGCCCCCGCCGCAACTCGACCCGCAGGAGCTGGACGAACCGCAGGAGTGCGAGGAACCGCCGCACGAGTGCGAGGAGGAACCCCCGCAGGAGTGGTGCGAGGAACCGCCCGAGTGGCCGCCGGACGAGCCGCAGGACGAGGACGAGGACGACCCGCACCACACCCCGGCGCCGGCCCCGGCCGCGAAGTCCGAGCTGCTGCTGTCGGAGTTCCGCCCGCTCCGCCCGCTCTTCACCAGGCGGCCGGCCGGCGCCGTGCCGCCGCCGAGCGCCTCGCGCAGCGCCTGCTGGTCGGAGCCCTTCAGCGCGGCGGCGCCGTCCAGGGCGAACGCGCCGACCAGTTCGGCGTGCGCCCGCTCCACCTCCCGGGGCTGCCACGGGGTGCTGCCGCGCACCAGCTGCAGCTGGCGGAGGCCGGCCGGGGTGATCCGGCGCTTCGCGGGGCGGGTGGCGACCAGGCTGACCAGCGTGAACAGGGTCAGCACGCCGAACGGGAAGAACGGTGGCACGGTGGAGTCCCGGCCGGGCGAGTCCAGCCACTGCGCGGTGGAGACCGCGCCCAGCACCAGCGTGACGACCAGCGCCAGCACCACCAGCCGCCGGGCCCGCCAGGCGGCCTTCAGCGCGCCCGGGTGGCGCAGCAGGCCGCGGGCGGCGAGCCCGTCGCCGATCCGCTGCACCTCGGGGCTGCCCGGCACCGAGGCGCGCAGCACGGACAGGTCGCGCCCGGCCCGGCCGCCGACCGCGGTGATCAGGACCCGTTCGACCGGGTCGGTGGTCCGGTCGGCGGTGACGGTGACCCGGTGGGCCCGGGAGACCACCACCCGGCCCTCGCGCTCCATCCGGACCAGCGCGGTGTCGACGACCCGGGCGGGCCCGCCGGCCAGGAAGGCGACCTCCAGCAGCGGCAGGCCGCGTCCGGGCAGGCCGCGCGGGTCGGTGACCCGGGTGCTGCGCCGGTTGAAGACGGCGGCGACGGCGATCGAGCACACGACGAGCGCGAACGCCAGGACGAACCGGAAGCTCCACATCCCCCGTGGTTCCCTTCTGTGCGGTACGGACGGTTACGGGTGCGCCTTGGCGGCGCGGTCGCGGTGCGGCAGCAGGCGGCTCCACCGGGAGGCGGCGGGGTGCAGCAGGCGGCGCAGCGCGGGCCGCCAGTCGGCGTCGGGGCCGCTGTCCAGGGCCCACTCGGCGAAGGCCCGGGCGTCGGCCCGGTAGCCGCCGGTGAGCGGCCGGCCGGCGGCGTAGCGGGCGAACAGCGGGGCGAAGTCCGCCCCGAGCAGGTCGGGCAGTTCCGGCATCAGGTGGCCGACGGTCTCCCGGCGCTTGGCGAGCAGGCCCGCGGCCTGGACGCGCAGCTGCCCGGGGTCGAAGCCGGCGGGGGCTGGGCCGCCGGCCGTCAGGGCGGCCAGCAACTCCTCCTGGCGGTGCGCCAGTTCGACCCGGGCGAGGGCGAGTTCGGCGTCGGCGCGGTCGCGGATCAGGTATTCGTGGTGCTCAGACACGGGCGGCTTCCCTCCGGTGCAGGCGCTGGACGCGGCGGATGGCGTCGAGTTCGGCGGACAGTTCGGCGGGCGGCGGGTACGCGCCGTCCCGTTCCAGCAGCACCCCGGGCGGGTCGGTCCGCTCGCAGAGCGCGGCCAGCACCTCCAGCACGGGCGCGGTGACGGGGTGGGTGTGGGTGTCGTGCCAGACGCCGTCGCGCTCGACGCCGCCGGCCACGTGCACGTAGGCGAGGGCCTCCAGCGGCAGCCGGTCCAGTTCGGCGGCCGGGTCGACGCCCAGGTTGACCCGGTTGGTGTGCAGGTTGGCGACGTCCACCAGCAGGCGGACGCCGGTCTGTTCGACCAGTTCGGCGAGGAACTGGGCCTCGGTCAGCTCGTCGCCCGGCCAGGCCAGGTGGGCGGCGATGTTCTCCAGCGCCAGCGGCACCGGCAGCTCCCGCTGGGCGATCCGGACGTTGGCCACCACCACCCGCAGCGCGGCCCGGGTGCGCGGCACCGGCAGCAGGTGCCCGGCCTCCAGGCCGCCCGCCCGGACGAACGCCAGGTGCTCGCTGACCAGCGGCGACCCGAGCGCCTCGGCCACGCCCGCCAGCCGGGCCAGCCGGGCCGGGTCCGGTTCGGCGGCGTCCCCCAGCCCGAGCGAGACGCCGTGCGGGACGACCGCGACCCCGCGGGAGCGCAGCTCGGCCAGCGAGGGCGGCAGGTGCTCGGCGCAGACGTTCTCGGCCACCACCTCCACCCAGTCGAGGCCGGGCAGCCGCTCCACCGCGGTGTCGATCTCGGGACGCCAGCCGAGGCCGGTGCCCAATCGCGGAATATCGGACGAAGACATATTCCACCCCCTTTCCGTCGGGCCTTTCGGACCGCCCGACTCCCCGTTGCCGAGGGTGTATCCACCGCGCGCCGATGCCAAGCGGGACACCGGAAACTCAGAGCTGAACTTGAGGTTTCAGCTTCACTGAACGCACACGCGCGCGGGGGGGAAATTCGGCGGCGCGCGGACGAACGACTGGCTAACGTGACATGCCTATGACTTCCACGCCGTACCGCATCCGCCCGTTCGCATCCGCCGACGCCCCCGGGGCCGCCGAGGCCCACCGGGCCGGCCGCCCGCACCTGGTCACCACCCCCGAGGTGGTCGCCTGGCAGGCCGCCCTGCCGCACTACCACCTGCTGGTCGCCGAGCGCGCCGGACAGGTCGTCGGCACCGCCCGGTTCGGCCCGGTGACCGAGAGCACCACCCCCCACCAGGGCTTCCTCAACGTCAGCGTGCTCCCCGAGCACCGCGGCGCGGGCATCGGCACCGCCCTGCTCGCCGCCGCCGAACGGGACCTCGCCGCCCTCGGCACCCGGGACGCCCACGGCTGGGCCGACGACACCCCCGAGGCGCTCGGCTTCGCCGCCGCCCGCGGTTACCGGCGCGGCCGCCCCGGCCGCTTCTCCGGCCTCGACCTCACCGCCCCGCTGCGCCCGCTGCCGCCCACCCCGCCGGGCGTCGAACTGCGCACCGCCGCCGACTTCCTGGACGACCCGTACCCGATCTACCTGGTCGACATCGACGGCGCCCGCGCCGAACCGGGAGACCTGGTCCTCGACGACCAGCCCTACGAGGGCTGGCTCGCCGAGATCTGGCAGCGCCCCGACCAGGACCACACCCTCACCGCGGTGGTCCTCGCGGACGGCGAACCGGTCGCCTTCTCCGCCGCCCAGACCGACGGGCGGAGCACCTACTGGTCCTCCTTCACCGCGACCCGCTCCACCCACCGCGGCCGCGGCCTGGCCAAGCTCGCCAAGGCCCACTCGCTGCACCGCGCCAAGGCCCGCGGCCTCACCGCCGCGTACACCCAGAACGACGAGGGCAACGCCCCGATGCTCGCCATCAACGACTGGTTCGGCTACCGCGCGTGCGCGGCGGAGTGGAAGCACATCAAGGCGCTCGGCGGGTAGCCGCGCGGCGGCACCGCGGGCGGCGGCGGGGCCGCGGGCCGGGCGGTGGTCCGCCGCCTCCGCGCGCTTCCCGCCCCCGGTTCCCGCTCCGCCGCTACGCGACGTCCACGCCGTGGGCGCGGGCCAGGCCCGCCAGGCCGTCGGACCAGCCCTGGCCGACCGCGCGGAGCTTCCAGCCGTCGGCCGGGTGCCGGTAGACCTCGGCGACCAGCATCGCGGAGACCGCCGGGTCGGCCGGCGGGCGGAACAGCCACCGGCCGCCGCCGGAGTCGAGCTCCACCGCCGGGTCGACCAGGTCCGCGCAGGTGCCGTCGCCGTCCGCGTCCAGGTTGACGGCGATCGCCACCCGCCGTACCGCGTCGGGGAGTCGCGCGGTGCGGACGGTCGCGGTGCGCTCGTCCGGACGGAGCGTCACGGCGCCGTCCTCCGCGGCGGGCTGGTGGTAGAAGACGAAGTCCCGGTCGTGCCGGACCCGCCCGCCCGCGTCGAGCAGCAGCAGCGTCAGATCGGCCGCCGCGCCACCGGACCGGAACCGGACCCGGACCTCGCCGCCGGGCAGCACCAGGTTCTGACCCGGCGCCAACTCCACTGCGGAGACGGCAGGTCGGACGGACACCGCGGCGGCCGGGCCCAGCCGGCCCGGCAGGCCGTGCTCGCGCAGCAGCGCGAGCAGCATCGGGCCGTCCACCAGGGTGAGCGGCTGGCCCTCGGCGTGCTTGCGGGAGCCGGGGCCGAAGCCCGCGGTGGTCACCAGGATGCCCCGGTTGGCGCCCTGCCGGCGCATGGTGGACTCCAGGTCGCGGACGGCGCTCGGCGGCACGGTCTTCCGGTAGCGCTTGGCCTGGATGACGATCTTCCCGCCGGTGATCGGGTCCGGGTCCTCGGCCAGCACGTCCACGCCCTCGTCACCGCTGCGCGCGGTGGTGCTGGTGTGCAGGCCCCGGCGGCGGAACAGCTCGGCGATCAGCTCCTCGAACTCCAGCGGGTCCATCTCGAACAGGTCCGGCCCCTCGCCGTCCACCGCGAGCACCGGGACGGGAACGGGCGCGGGCTCGACCGAGGCCGGCACCTCGGCGACCGTCCCGCCCTTCTCCGGCCGGGCCGCGATCCGCCCGCCGAGCGCGCCGGCCAGGCACTCCAGCGGGTCCACCCGGTCCAGCGCGAGGCCCGCGAACACGTCCCGGCCGACCTCCACGGCCAGCAGGCAGCGCTCCCCCTCCTGCCCGGTCGCCGGATCGGTCGCCACCACCACGCCGTTCAGCCCCACCGAGGCCAGCAGCCCGCCGGTGTCGGCCCGGAACACCTCCGCCAGCACCCGCAGCGCGCACTGCGCCAGCACCTCGCGGTACAGCTCCCGCCGCTGCCCGACCGGCCGGGCCACCTCGTCCTCCCGGTCGTCCGACCGGACGTACCGGTACCTCGACAGGGCGGGCACCACCTCGTACGGCGGCAGCTCCCAGCGCACCACCAGCCGCCGGGCCGCGGCGTCCCAGACGGCCTCGCCGTCGGCGGGGAAGCCGTCCGGCCAGTCCTCGCGCCAGTCGACGACCGCCTCGAAGTACTCGGCGACCGCCGCCGCCTCGCCCGCCCGCAGCCGAGCCGCCAGCCGCCCCGCCTGCGCGGCCTGCCCGGCCAGCAGCCGGTGCCGCTCCACCGCCCACGCGTCGTACTGGGCACGGTAGTCGGCGAGTTGGTGCTGCCGCTGCTGCTCGGCGGCCCAGGCCGCCTGCCAGTCGTGCTCGAACCTGGCCCGGGCCTGCGCGGACTGCTCCTCCCACTGCCGGCGCGCCCCCGGGTGGTACGCCTGCGGCCCGGCCGGGGGCGGCACCAGGTACCAGTTCTGGTCCGGCATCGGCACCGGCACGCCCAACGGCCCCGGGTCGAACGGCGGCACCGCCGGACGGCCCCCCGCGACCAGCGAGAACCCCGGCCCGGCCAGCCCGGCCGCCAGCACCCCGCGCAACTCGGCCACCCGGTCGTCCAGTTCGGCACTGCGCCGGACGGCATCCGACTCCCGCCCCTGCTGGTACGCCTTCAGCGCCTCGCGCTCACCCCGCGCCGCCGCCCGCTGCGCCTCCCGCCGGGCCCGCTCGCCCTCCCGCTGCCGGGCCTCCGCCGCCCGCCGCTGCGCCTCCGCCCGGCGGTGCTGCTCGCGCTGCGCCTCCGCCAGTACCGACCACACGCCAGAACCACGCCGCCGCGCCACGCCCGCCCCACCCACGTCCAAGACCGTCCGGAAGAAGATCCAGTCTTCCACGCGGGCGGGCGGGCCCGGGCCCTACTCGGCGGGCTTCAGCGTCAGCGAGATCGAGTTGATGCAGTAGCGCTGGTCGGTCGGGGTGCCGTACCCCTCGCCCTCGAAGACGTGCCCGAGGTGGCTGCCGCACTTCTTGCAGCGCACCTCGACCCGGCGCATGCCGAGACTGCTGTCCTCCAGGTACTCCACTGAGTCGCCGGCCAGCGGGGCGTAGTAGGACGGCCAGCCGCAGTGGCTGTCGAACTTGGTCTCGCTGCTGAACAGCTCGGCGCCGCACGCCCGGCAGCTGTAGACGCCGACCGTCTTGGTGTCGGTGTACTCGCCGACGAACGGCCGCTCGGTGCCGGCCTCGCGGAGCACGTGGTACTCCTCCGGCGTCAGCTCGGCGCGCCACTCGGCGTCGGACTTCTGGACCTCGTAGCTCACGGCGACTCTCCAGCTCTCCAGCTCGGAACGGGGACTTCGGACCGTTCAGTGGACGGAGGGCGGCGTCGCGTGCCGATGGCTGTCGTCCGGACGGCTTCTCCTCGGTCGCCGTGGCTCCGCCACGGCTCCCTCGTCGGCACCGCCCGGACTCGGCCCTCGACCCGCTCCTTCTCCCGCCCTCCGTTCACCGAGCGGTCTCAGACAGCAGGTGCAACGTCCGCCAGGGCGGCCAGAATTTCCGGGCCCAGGTTCGTGACGTCGCCCGCACCCATGGTCAGCACCAGGTCGCCGGGGGCGGCCATCGCGGCCAGCAGCGCCGGGGCGGCCGCGAAGTCGTGCTCGGCGCGGACGTCGGCACCGGCCCGGCGGGCCGCGTCGATGATCAGCTCGGCGGTGACGCCGGGGATCGGGTCCTCGCGGGCCGGGTAGATGTCCAGCACCACCGAGGCGTCGGCCAGCGCCAGCGCCTGCCCCATCTCCTCGGCCAGCTGCTGGGTGCGCGAGAACAGGTGCGGCTGGAACACCACCAGCACCCGGCCCGGGCCCGCCGCCTCCCGGATCGCCTCCAGGTCGGCGGCCATCTCGGTCGGGTGGTGCGCGTAGGAGTCGATCACCTGCACGCCGCGCGCCTCGCCCTTGAGCTGCAGCCGCCGCCGCACCCCGGTGTACGCGCCCAGCGCCTTCGCCAGCCCCTCGGCCGGGACGCCCAGCGCGACGCCCGCGGCGAGCGCCGCGACCGCGTTGTGCGCGTAGTGCCGGCCGGGCACCGAGACGGTGAAGGTCAGCGGCTCGCCGCCCAGCTCGACCGTCACCTCGCTGGTCATGCCGTGCGCCGCGACCTTCAGCACCCGCAGGTCGGCGTCCTCGGCGGCGCCGACCGTCACCACGTTCAGGCCCTCCCGGCCCGCCACCCGGCGGGTCAGCTCGCGGGCGCCCTCGTGGTCGGCCGAGACCACCAGGGTGCCGCCGGGCTGGATCCGGCCGACGAAGGTCTCGAAGGACTCGTAGATCTCCTCGATCGACGCGTAGTTGGCGTGGTGGTCCAGCTCCACGTTCAGCACGATCGCCACCTCGGGCGCGTACTTGTGGAAGCTGCGGTCGCTCTCGTCCGCCTCCGCGACGAAGATCTCGCCCGCCCCGTGGTGCGCGTTCGACCCCGGCGCGTCCAGGTCGCCGCCGATCGCGTACGAGGGCTCCAGGCCCAGCTCGCCCAGGCTGACGGCCAGCATCGAGGTGGTCGTGGTCTTGCCGTGCGTCCCCGCCACCGCGAGCGCCCGGCGCCCGCCCATCAGCGCCGCCAGCGCGTCCGAGCGGTGCACCACCGGGACGCCGCGCTCCCGCGCGGCCACCAGCTCCGGGTTGTCGGCGCGGATCGCGCTGGAGACCACCACGCTGCTGGTCCCGGCCGGCAGGTGCTCCGCGGCGTGCCCGACGAACACCGTCGCGCCCAGCTCGCGCAGCGCCCGCACGGTCTCCGACTCCTTCGCGTCGGAACCCGAGACGGTCGCGCCGCGCACCGCGAGGATCTTCGCCAGGCCGGACATGCCGGCGCCGCCGATGCCGATGAAGTGCGGGGCGTGCAGGTCGTGGGCGGCGTCGTTCAAGGCTGGCTCCGTACGGGCGTGAGTGGCGGAAGCGGGGCGTCCCGTGCGTTCTGTACGTACAGAACGCACGGGACGATTCTGCCCTAACCGGGAGACCGGTCAGGCTTCGCTGGCGAACAGCTTCAGCACCGGGACGCCGACCTCGTGCCGGGCGCGGGAGGCCCAGTCCCGGTGGAAGAACTCCTCGACGAAGTGCGGCGAGGTCAGCACCAGCACCTCGTCGGCCCGGTTCTCCTCGACCACCTCGCGCAGCCGCACCAGCGGGTGCGCCCCGACCACCTCGCCGACCGCCTCCGCGCCGGCCCGCTGCAGGTGGCGCAGGCTGTGCTCGAGGGACTCGCCCGCGAGGGTCGGCGCCTCCTCCTCGCCCTCGTCGTGCTCGTGCACCGCCTTGTCCAGATGGCCGAGGGCCACGTCGTCCAGGGCGCGCAGCAACTCGTCCTGCTTGCCGCGGGGTTGCATCAGGACGACGAAGGAGACCTTCTCCTCGCCGTGGAGCGTGGTGACCAGTTCCACGTCGGCGTCGGAGAGCGCCTTTTCGATCATCAGTACGGTCTTGAACACGTGAGTCCCTTCGCTGGTGCGGGCCCCCGGGTCCGGCTCCCTGCTCCCCTCCTTCATAGTGCCCGGAGGAAGGATTCCTCACGCTGCACACGCGCCACAGCGATCACATGATCCACATCGGTCAGGATGTGTCTCAGGTGCGGGCGGGGACGCTCGGGGAGCGGTCCGGATCGGTCGGCCGCAGATAGCGGGTGAAGAGGAAACCTTTCTCCTCGATCAATGACACCAGCCGCATCGGCCGGGCGTCCGGGATTCCCGGCCCGTTCACGATCCTCGGTGAATCACCCGCCGTCACCAGGGGCGCCACCGACAGGCACAACTCGTCCAGCACGCCGCCCTCCGCGAGCTGACCGAGCAAGTGGGGACCGCCCTCCGAGAGCTGCCGGCGCCAACCACGCTCCGTGAGCGCGGCCACCGCCCGGGGGAGGTCCACCGAGCCCGTTCCTGCGGTGATCACATCGGCTGCGGCGGCGACCCGGGCGAGCTTCCCGGGCGGCGCGTCGACGGTGGTGACCACCACCGTCGGCACCAGCGGCTCGGTGAACAGCGGCGCCGACAGGTCCAGCTCCAGGCTGCGCGACACCACCGCGATCACCGGCGCCGGCGACTGGCCCGCGGCCGCCCGCCGCTCCGCGAAGTCGGGCCGGGCCCGCGCCGGCCGGTACCCCTCGGCCCGCACCGTCTCGGCCCCCACCAGCACCACGTCGCACAGCGCCCGTAGCACCCCGAAGATCCGCTTGTCCGCCTCTCCGGACAGCCCCTCCGAGAGGCCGTCCAACCGGGCCGCACCGTCCAACGAGGTCACCATGTTCGCCCGCAGCCACGCCCCGTCGTCCGGGTACGCGTACGCCTGCGCCAGCCACTCCAGGCTGCCGGGGGTGCCGGGGGTCTCGCCGATCAGTTGCCTCATGGGTCCGAGTCTCGCAGGCGGAAGCGGCGGGTCTTCCGGCGCGAGTACCCTGTTGTCTCGTGTCTGCAGCCTCGGAGTCCGATATTCATACCGCGATAGCCCTGTCCGATCGGCGTCCGGTGGTACCGGCCGAACGGCTGGTCGCGGAGATGGTGCCGCCGCCGCGCTTCGCCGGGGTGAGCTTCGGCAGCTACCTGCCGGACTCCGCGCAGCCGAGCCAGTACGAGGCCGTCCAGATCCTGGAGTCCTTCGCCGCCGGGCTGAACAGCGCCGCCGAGCCGCCCAGGCGCGGCTGGTTCCGGCGCTCGGCGCCCGCGCCCACCGGGCCGGCCGGGATCTACCTGGACGGCGGGTACGGCGTCGGCAAGACGCACCTGCTGGCCTCGCTGTGGCACGCGGTTCCCGGGCCGAAGGCGTTCGGGACGTTCGTCGAGCTGACCAACCTGGTCGGCGCGCTGACCTTCCAGGGCGCGGTGCGCACGCTCAGCTCGCACCGGCTGCTGTGCATCGACGAGTTCGAGCTGGACGACCCGGGCGACACCGTGCTGGTGTCGACGCTGCTCGGCAAGCTGGTGGAGAACGGCGTCAAGCTGTGCGCGACCTCGAACACGCTGCCGGAGAAGCTCGGTGAGGGCCGGTTCGCCGCCGCCGACTTCATGCGGGAGATCCAGGGCCTGTCCGCGCACTTCCGCCCGGTGCGGATCGACGGCCAGGACTACCGCCACCGCGGCCTGCCGGACGCCCCGCCGCCGTACGACGACGCCGAGGTGACCGCCCGCGCGGCCCGCACCCCGGGCGCCTCGCTGGACGACTTCGACGCGCTGCTGGAACACCTGAAGGAGGTGCACCCCAGCCGGTACGGCGCGCTGCTGGACGAGGTCGGCGCGGTGTTCCTGCGCGGGGTGCACCAGGTCGACGACCAGTCGACCGCGCTGCGCCTGGTGGTGCTGGCCGACCGGATGTACGACCGCGAGCTGCCGGTCACCGCCTCCGGCGTGCCGTTCGACCAGGTGTTCACCGAGGAGATGCTGCGCGGCGGCTACCGCAAGAAGTACCTGCGGGCGGTCTCCCGACTGGTGGCGCTGGCCCGGGACTCCGCCAAGTAGCACCCGCTCTGTCGGTGGCCGGTCGTACGGTGGGGGGCGTGCGTCCCATCACGAGTATCGAGCGGTCCGTGGCGCCCTTCGAGGTCGTCAGTCCCTACCAGCCCAACGGTGACCAGCCGGCGGCCATCGCCGAGCTGGAGCGCCGCGTCCGCGCCGGCGAGAAGGACGTCGTCCTGCTCGGCGCGACCGGCACCGGCAAGTCGGCCACCACGGCCTGGATGATCGAGAAGCTGCAGCGCCCCACCCTGGTGATGGCGCCGAACAAGACGCTGGCCGCCCAGCTGGCGAACGAGTTCCGCGAGCTGCTGCCGAACAACGCGGTCGAGTACTTCGTCTCGTACTACGACTACTACCAGCCCGAGGCGTACGTCCCGCAGACGGACACCTACATCGAGAAGGACTCCTCGATCAACGAGGAGGTCGAGCGGCTGCGCCACTCCGCCACCAACAGCCTGCTCACCCGGCGGGACGTGATCGTGGTGGCCTCGGTCTCCTGCATCTACGGCCTCGGCACCCCGCAGGAGTACGTGGACCGGATGGTCCGGCTCAAGGTCGGCGAGGAGGTCGACCGGGACGCCCTGCTGCGCCGCTTCGTCGACATCCAGTACACCCGCAACGACCTGGCGTTCACCCGCGGCACCTTCCGGGTCCGCGGCGACACGATCGAGATCTTCCCGGTGTACGAGGAGCTCGCCGTCCGGATCGAGATGTTCGGCGACGAGATCGAGGCGCTGTACACGCTGCACCCGCTGACCGGCGAGGTGATCAGCCAGGACGACTCGATCCACGTCTTCCCCGCCTCGCACTACGTGGCCGGCCCGGAGCGGATGGAGCGGGCGATCACCGGGATCGAGGCCGAGCTGGAGCAGAGCCTGGCCCGGATGGAGAAGCAGGGCAAGCTGCTGGAGGCCCAGCGGCTGCGGATGCGCACCACGTACGACATCGAGATGCTCCGCCAGATCGGCACCTGCTCGGGCGTCGAGAACTACTCGATGCACTTCGACGGCCGCGAGCCCGGCTCCCCGCCGAACACCCTGCTCGACTACTTCCCGGACGACTTCCTGCTGGTCATCGACGAGTCGCACGTCACCGTCCCGCAGATCGGCGCGATGTATGAGGGGGACGCCTCGCGCAAGCGCACGCTGGTCGAGCACGGCTTCCGGCTCCCCTCGGCGATGGACAACCGGCCGCTGAAGTGGGAGGAGTTCCAGGAGCGGATCGGCCAGACCGTCTACCTGTCGGCCACCCCGGGCAAGTACGAGCTGGCCCGCGGCGACGGCCAGGTCGAGCAGATCATCCGCCCGACCGGCCTGATCGACCCCGAGGTGATCGTCAAGCCGACCGAGGGCCAGATCGACGACCTGGTGCACGAGATCCGGCAGCGGGTGGAGAAGGACGAGCGGGTCCTGGTCACCACGCTCACCAAGAAGATGGCCGAGGACCTCACCGACTACTTCCTCGGCCTCGACATCCGGGTCCGCTACCTGCACAGCGACGTCGACACCCTGCGCCGGATCGAGCTGCTGCGCGAGCTGCGGGCCGGCGAGTACGACGTGCTGGTCGGCATCAACCTGCTGCGCGAGGGCCTCGACCTGCCCGAGGTCTCGCTGGTGGCGATCCTGGACGCGGACAAGGAGGGCTTCCTGCGCTCCGGCACCTCGCTGATCCAGACCATCGGCCGCGCGGCGCGCAACGTGTCCGGCCAGGTGCACATGTACGCGGACAAGATCACCCCGGCGATGGACCTGGCGATCAGCGAGACCAACCGCCGGCGCGCCGTCCAGCAGGCGTACAACGAGGAGCACGGGATCGACCCGCAGCCGCTGCGGAAGAAGATCGGCGACCTGCTCTCCACCATGGCGGGGGAGGACGTCGACACCGAGGAGCTGCTCGCCACCGGGTACCGGCAGCAGGGCAAGGGCAAGGCGCCGGTCCCGGCGCTGGGCATCGACCGCAAGCCCGCCAAGAGCCTGCCCGCGGCCGAGCTCGCCGAGCTGATCCAGAACATGACCGACCGGATGCACACCGCCGCGGCCGAGCTGCAGTTCGAGGTGGCGGCCCGGCTGCGGGACGAGGTCAAGGAGCTCAAGCGCGAGCTGCGGCAGATGCGCGAGGCCGGGATGGCCTGATCCGGCGTCACCTCCGGTCGGGCGCGGCCGATTCTCCGCCCGGCCGGGGGCGCTGTGTCGTAGTTTGGCCACAGCCCGCCCGTTCCCCGCCGCAGGGGCGGCGCGAGGGCGGAACGGCGGCGTAGGGTGGGGCGCGGTCTGCCCGGGGCCAGGACGTTCCGGGTACGGCCGGACGTGCGACAGGACGCCGGGCGGGGCCCGGAGGAAGCAGAGGTCGGCAGCGTGTCCGTGAACCTGGCCAAGGGCCAGAGCGTGAGCCTGTTGAAGTCCACCGGCGAGACTCTGTCCGTGGTCCGGATGGGCCTCGGATGGAAGTCGGCCCCCGGCAAGCGCGGCTTCTTCAGCCGCCGCCCCAAGGAGATCGACCTCGACGCGTCCGCCCTGCTGTACGACGGCAAGGTGATGAGCGACGTGGTGTTCTTCTCCCACCTGGTCAGCAACGAGGGCTCGGTCCGGCACACCGGCGACAACCTGGTCGGCGGGGCCGGGGCGGGCGGCGACGACGAGAGCATCATGGTCGACCTGACCAAGGTGCCCCGCCGGGTCACCCAGATCGTCTTCACCGTCAGCTCGTACACCGGCCAGAACTTCATGGAGGTCCAGAACGCCCACTGCCGGCTGGTCGACGAGACCACCGGCAAGGAGCTGGCCCGCTACGAGCTGACCGGCGGCGGGCCGCACACCGGGCAGATCATGGCCAAGGTCGAGCGGGACGGCGAGGGCGGCTGGAAGATGACCGCGATCGGCGCCCCCGCCAGCGGCCGCACCTTCCGGGACATGCTGCCCTTCATCGAGCCCTTCCTCTGATCCGGGATCCGGGACCCCCGCTCCGGGACCTGACGCCCGATCAGCCGACCGCTCGACAGAGGGAGTTCTTTACCTTCTTTACCTTCCCTTGGGCTTCCTGTTAACCTTCTGGGAGCGGAGGGGAGTATTCCCCGTTCAGCGACCCCGTCATCACGGGCGCCCATCGCGGCGTCCCGGGGCGCTGGCCGTGCGGCGCCCGCCGGGTGCGGGCCGCGCGGCGGAAGAGACCTCCGGCAGTGACGAGTGTTCGCCTATCTGCCGGAGGAGCAGACATGGACGTATCCGCGGGCCTGTGGGCCGGCACCATCGCGGTGCTGATCGCCCTGATCGTGGCCGACTTCTTCATCGGCGGCCGCAAGCCGCACGAGGTCTCCGTCAAGGAGGCCGGCATCTGGACGGCGGTCTGGGTGGCGCTGGCCGCGCTGTTCGGCGGCTTCCTCTGGTGGCACGGCGGCGGGAAGCCGGCCGGTGAGTTCTTCGCCGGCTACATCACCGAGAAGTCGCTCAGCGTCGACAACCTGTTCGTGTTCATCCTGATCATGGGCAAGTTCGCGGTGCCGAGGATCTACCAGCAGCGGGTGCTGATGTTCGGCGTGATCATCGCCCTGGTGCTGCGGGCGGTCTTCATCGCCGGTGGTGCGGCGCTGGTCTCCGAGTTCTCCTGGGTGTTCTACTTCTTCGGCGCCTTCCTGGTCTGGACGGCCTGGAAGCTGATCAAGGAGGCCCGGGCCGACGAGGAGGAGGAGTTCGAGGAGAACCGCCTGCTCAAGTCGGTCCAGCGGCGCGTCCCGGCCACCGGCGACTACCGCGGCACCAAGCTCTTCGTCCGGGAGAACGGCCGCCGGCTGGTCACCCCGATGCTGATCGTGATGCTGGCGATCGGCACCACCGACGTGCTGTTCGCGCTGGACTCGATCCCGGCCATCTTCGGCCTCACCCAGGACCCGTACATCGTCTTCACCGCCAACGCCTTCGCGCTGATGGGCCTGCGCCAGCTGTACTTCCTGATCGGCGGCCTGCTGAAGAAGCTGGTCCACCTCTCCTACGGCCTGTCGGTGATCCTCGGCTTCATCGGCGTCAAGCTGGTGCTGCACGCGCTGCACGAGAGCGGCGTGCACGTGCCGGAGATCAGCATCCCGGTCTCGCTGGCCTTCATCGTGCTGACCCTGGCGGTCACCACCGTCACCAGCCTGGTCGCCGCGAAGAAGCAGGCGGCCGAGGAGGCCGCGGAGCCGGAGAAGATCGACGCCTGATCCCGCACGCGCCCGAGGGCCCCCGCCGGAGTCGTCCGGCGGGGGCCCTCGGGCGTGCGGCTCACCAGCCGCGCTCGCGCCACTCCGGCAGGTGCGGGCGCTCGGCGCCCAGCGTGGTGTCGTCGCCGTGGCCGGGGTAGACCCAGGTCTCGTCCGGGAGCCGGTCGAAGATCTTCTCGGTGACGTCCCGGAGGAGCGAGTCGAAGGCGGCCGGGTCGCCCCAGGTGTTGCCCACCCCGCCGGGGAACAGGCAGTCGCCGGTGAACAGGTGCGGGTGGCCCTGCGGGTCGTCGTAGACCAGCACGATCGCGCCCGGGGTGTGGCCCACCAGGTGGCGGACGGTCAGCTCGATCTGCCCGAACCGGAGCACCGAGCCGTCCTCCAGCGGGAGGTCGGTGGGCACGTCGATGCCCTCCGCGTCGATCCGCCCGGCCACGGTGCGGGCCCCGGTGACGGCCACCACCTCGGCCAGCGCGCCCCAGTGGTCGCGGTGCCGGTGGGTGGTGACCACCGCGGCCAGCCGGGGGCCGACGGTCTCCAGCAGCACCGGGGCGTCGGCGGCGGCGTCGATCAGCAGCTGCTCGTCGGTGGCCCGGCAGCGCAGCAGGTAGGCGTTGTTGTCGTGCGGGCCGACCGCCACCTTGGTGACGATCAGGTGGGCCAGCTCCCGGACGTCCGGCGCCCCGCCGACCTTCACCGCTCCGTGGTACGTCATCACGCCGCTCCTCGCTCGCCGCTGGGGGTTCTCCCGTCAACCGGTCCCATCATCCCATCGGGGGGAGCTCGGGCAGCGCCGTGCGGGGGTCGACCAGGCCCTCGTCACCGCGGTGGACCTGCAGGCCGTCCCCGTTCGAGCGGCCGGACAGCCAGCCGGTGAGCGCCCGCACCGGGCCCTCCGCGACCAGCCCGGGCTTGTCGCCGTCGCCGCCGTCGCCGCCGCCGAGCCGGGCCTCCAGCCCGGCGTCCTCGGCGACCAGCAGCACGGCGGGCAGGCCCGGCAGGTCGCCGAAGTGCGCGCCCAGCCGCCGGAACTCGGCGACCGCGAACGGCTCCGGCCAGTGCGCCGGGGTGTAGCCGGCGTTCAGGTCGACGTGGTGGTACTCCAGCTCGGCGAGCCGCTTCACCGGCAGCTGCCAGGCCGGGAAGACGTAGCCGGAGCGGTGGGTGAGCGGGACGGTCCAGTGCTCGGGCGCCAGCAGGGCGGCGGCGTCCTGGAAGCGCTGCTGGCTGGCCCGGACGTCGGCGACCTGCTCGGCCAGCGGGCGCCCGGCGCCGGCCTCGATGTCGGCGTCCCGGGCCTCCGGGCTCGGGTACTGCGGAATGTTCTCGCCGGTGCGGGCGCTGGTGAGGAGGTTGACCAGCGAGTCCGCGTTGCGGGCGATGTGGGTCAGCACGTGCCCGCGGGTCCAGCCGGGCAGTCCGGACGGCTCGGGCAGCTGCGCGGGCTCCAGCTCGGCGAGGGTGTGCAGCAGCAGTTCGGTGCTCTCCGCGGTGGCCCGCAGCTGCTCGGCGGCTGCGGCGGCTGCGGTGGTGGCGTCGCTCATCGGGGCGGTGCCTTTCGACGGTCGGTGGGACGGGGCACGGCGGTGCGACCCGGACCCGGGCGTTGCCCGAGTCGGTTGTCAGTCGTTGACGCTACCGTCGAGCGCGGGTGCCGTTCACCCGTCCGGGTGGCTCCGGCTGGACAGGCTCAGATTCGAACGAATGAGCCAGTACGCTGGCGGGCGCATCCTGGAAGAAGCACTGATGAAGCTCTCAACTCCCTCCCCCCTTCGACCCGGAGAAAGGCGCCAGTAGCAGTGGCAGACCGCCTCGTCGTCCGTGGTGCACGCGAGCACAACCTCAAGAACGTCTCGCTCGACCTGCCCCGGGACTCCCTCATCGTCTTCACGGGCCTCTCCGGGTCCGGCAAGTCCTCCCTCGCCTTCGACACGATCTTCGCGGAGGGCCAGCGGCGCTACGTCGAGTCGCTCTCCTCGTACGCCCGGCAGTTCCTCGGCCAGATGGACAAGCCGGACGTGGACTTCATCGAGGGCCTCTCCCCGGCCGTCTCGATCGACCAGAAGTCCACCAACCGCAACCCGCGCTCCACCGTCGGCACCATCACCGAGGTGTACGACTACCTGCGCCTGCTGTTCGCCCGGATCGGCAAGCCGCACTGCCCGCACTGCGGCCGCCCGATCGCCCGGCAGTCGCCGCAGGCCATCGTCGACAAGGTGCTGGAGCTGCCCGAGGGCACCCGGTTCCAGGTGCTCAGCCCGGTGGTCCGGGAGCGCAAGGGCGAGTTCGTCGACCTCTTCGCCGACCTGCAGTCCAAGGGCTACGCCCGGGCCCGGGTGGACGGGCAGACCGTCCAGCTGACCGAGCCGCCGGTGCTGAAGAAGCAGGAGAAGCACACGATCGAGGTGGTCATCGACCGCCTCACCGTGAAGTCGAGCGCCAAGCGCCGGCTCACCGACTCGGTGGAGACCGCCCTCAAGCTGGCCGGCGGCATGGTGGTGCTCGACTTCGTCGACCTGGCGGAGGACGACCCCGAGCGCGAGAAGATGTTCTCGGAGCACCTCTACTGCCCGTACGACGACGCCTCCTTCGAGGAGCTGGAGCCGCGCTCCTTCTCCTTCAACTCCCCGTTCGGCGCCTGCCCGGACTGCTCGGGCCTGGGCAACCGGATGGAGGTCGACCCGGAGCTGCTCGTCCCCGACGAGGAGAAGTCGCTCGACGAGGGCGCCATCCACCCCTGGTCGCAGGGCGCCACCAAGGAGTACTTCCAGCGGCTGGTCAACGCGCTGGCCGGCGAGCTCGGCTTCCGCACCGACCTCCCGTGGGCCGGCCTGCCGGTCCGGGCGAAGAAGGCGCTGCTGTACGGCCACAAGACCCAGGTCGAGGTCCGCTACCGCAACCGCTACGGGCGCGACCGCTCGTACACCACCGCCTTCGAGGGCGTCGTCCCGTTCGTGACGCGCCGGCACTCCGAGTCGGAGAGCGACGCGGGCCGCGAGCGCTTCGAGGGCTACATGCGCGAGGTGCCCTGCCCGACCTGCAAGGGCACCCGGCTCAAGCCGGTGGTGCTGGCCGTCACGGTGATGGACCGCTCGATCGCCGAGGTCTCCGCGATGTCGATCAGCGACTGCGCGGACTTCCTGGGCGAGCTGCGGCTGGACCGGCGGGACAAGCAGATCGCCGAGCGGGTGCTCAAGGAGGTGCTGGAGCGGCTGCGCTTCCTGGTCGACGTCGGCCTCGACTACCTCTCGCTCAACCGCGCCGCGGGGACGCTCTCCGGCGGCGAGGCCCAGCGGATCAGGCTCGCCACCCAGATCGGCTCCGGCCTGGTCGGCGTGCTGTACGTGCTGGACGAGCCGTCCATCGGCCTGCACCAGCGCGACAACCACCGCCTGATCGAGACCCTGGTCCGGCTGCGCGACATCGGCAACACGCTGATCGTCGTCGAGCACGACGAGGACACCATCAAGACCGCCGACTGGATCGTCGACATCGGCCCCGGCGCCGGCGAGCACGGCGGCAAGGTGGTGCACTCCGGCTCGCTGAAGGAGCTGCTGGCCAACGAGGAGTCGCTGACCGGCCAGTACCTGTCCGGCAAGCGCGCCATCCCGATCCCGGCGGCCCGCCGCCCGCGGGACAAGAAGCGCCAGCTGGTGGTGCACGGCGCCCGCGAGCACAACCTCAAGGACGTCACGGTCGCCTTCCCGCTGGGCACCTTCACGGCCGTCACCGGCGTCTCCGGCTCCGGCAAGTCCACGCTGGTCAACGACATCCTGTACGCGCACCTGGCCCGCGAGCTGAACGGCGCCCGCAGCGTCCCCGGCCGGCACACCCGGATCACCGGCACCGACCTGGTCGACAAGGTGGTGCACGTCGACCAGTCGCCGATCGGCCGCACCCCGCGCTCCAACCCGGCCACCTACACCGGCGTCTTCGACCACGTGCGCAAGCTGTTCGCGGAGACTCAGGAGGCCAAGGTCCGCGGCTACCTGCCCGGCCGGTTCTCGTTCAACGTCAAGGGCGGCCGCTGCGAGAACTGCTCCGGCGACGGCACCATCAAGATCGAGATGAACTTCCTGCCGGACGTCTACGTCCCCTGCGAGGTCTGCCACGGCGACCGCTACAACCGGGAGACGCTGGAGGTCCACTACAAGGGCAAGTCCATCGCCGAGGTGCTGAACATGCCGATCGAGGAGGCGCTCGACTTCTTCGAGGCCGTCCCCGCGATCGCCCGCCACCTCAAGACGCTCAAGGAGGTCGGCCTCGGCTACGTCCGGCTCGGCCAGCCCGCGACCACGCTCTCCGGCGGCGAGGCCCAGCGCGTCAAGCTCTCCGCCGAGCTGCAGAAGCGCTCCACCGGGCGGACGGTCTACGTCCTGGACGAGCCCACCACCGGCCTGCACTTCGAGGACATCAGCAAGCTGATCAAGGTCCTGGAGGGGCTGGTCGACAAGGGCAACACCGTCATCGTCATCGAGCACAACCTCGACGTCATCAAGACCGCCGACTGGCTGGTCGACATGGGTCCCGAGGGCGGCTCCGGCGGCGGCAGCGTGGTCGTCGAGGGCACTCCGGAGGAGGTCGCGGCCGCCACCGCCAGCCACACCGGCAAGTTCCTGCGCGACATCCTGCCGGGCGTCTCGGACGCGGCGCCCGCGGCGAAGCGCCGCAAGAAGTAGCCCGCCGTCCACCGGGTCCGCCCGGGGAGCGCCCGCCGCTCCCCGGGCGGACCCGTCGGTGCGTGCTACGTTGCTGGGTTGCTGGCGCCCTTCCCCGCACCGAGGAGTCCCGATGCCCGAGCCCACCGCCTCCCGCCGTACCGTCCTGTGCTGCGCGGCCGTCGCGCTGGCCGGTGCCACGGCCGCCGGGTGCTCCTCCTCCGGTGGAGGCAAGGACGAGGCGAAGTCGACGACCGGCCCGGTCGACCTCGGCGCCGCCGCGGACGTCCCGGTCGGCGGCGGGAAGGTCTACCGGGAGCAGGGCGTCGTGGTGACGCAGCCGACGGCGGGGGAGTACAAGGCGTTCAGCGCGAAGTGCACGCACGCGGGATGCCTGGTCAACGGCGTGGTCAAGGAGCAGATCCAGTGCCTGTGCCACGGCAGCCGGTTCGGCATCGCCGACGGCGCCGTCCAGGACGGCCCGGCGCCGAAGCCGCTGCCCACCTACCAGGTGGCGGTCCAGAACGGGAACCTCCAGGTCACCAAGAGCTGACGAACCGCGGCGGGCGCCGCGGAGTGTCGGCGCCAGTCGGTACGGTAGGGGCATGGCTGACCCGTCCACCTACCGCCCCGCACCGGGGGCGATCCCGCTCTCGCCCGGGGTGTACAAGTTCCGCGACGCGCACGGCCGGGTCATCTACGTGGGGAAGGCGAAGAGCCTGCGCCAGCGGCTCTCCTCGTACTTCCAGGACCTGGCGCACCTGCACCCGCGCACCGCGACGATGGTCACCACCGCGGCGTCCGTGGAGTGGACGGTGGTCTCCACCGAGGTCGAGGCGCTGCAGCTGGAGTACTCCTGGATCAAGGAGTTCGACCCGCGGTTCAACGTCAAGTACCGGGACGACAAGAGCTATCCGGAGCTGGCGGTCACCCTCGACGAGGAGTACCCCCGGGTCCAGGTGATGCGCGGGGCGCACAAGAAGGGCGTGCGCTACTTCGGCCCGTACGGGCACGCCTGGGCGATCCGCGAGACGGTCGACCTGATGCTCCGGGTCTTCCCGGTCCGCACCTGCTCCAACGGCGTCTTCAAGCGGGCCCAACAGGTCGGCCGCCCCTGCCTGTTGGGGTACATCGGCAAGTGCGCGGCGCCCTGCGTGGGCCGGGTGTCCGCCGAGGAGCACCGCGAACTCGCCGAGGAGTTCTGCGACTTCATGGCCGGCCGGACGGGCAACCACCTGCGCCGGCTCGAGCAGCAGATGCAGCAGGCCGCCGCCGAGATGGAGTACGAGAAGGCCGCCCGGCTGCGCGACGACCTGGGCGCGCTGCAGCGCGCGATGGAGAAGAACGCGGTCGTCCTGGGCGACGGCACCGACGCCGACCTGCTGGCCGTCGCCGAGGACGAACTCGAGGCGGCCGTGCAGATCTTCCACGTCCGCGGCGGCCGGGTCCGCGGCCAGCGCGGCTGGGTCACCGACAAGGTCGAGGACGTGGACACCGCCGGCCTGGTCGAGCACGCCCTCCAGCAGCTGTACGGCGAGGGCAGCGAGCAGGTCCCGCGCGAGGTGCTGGTGCCCGCGCTGCCCGGGGAGGCCGTGCACGAGTGGCTGTCCGCCCTGCGCGGCGCCCAGGTCGACCTGCGCGTCCCCCAGCGCGGCGACAAGAAGGACCTGATGGAGACGGTCCAGCGCAACGCCCAGCAGGCGCTGGCCCTGCACAAGACCAAGCGCGCCTCCGACCTCACCACCCGCAGCCGGGCCCTCCAGGAGATCGCCGACGCCCTGGAGCTGGACTCGGTGCCGCTGCGCATCGAGTGCTTCGACATCTCGCACCTCCAGGGCGAGGACGTGGTGGCCTCCATGGTGGTGTTCGAGGACGGCCTGGCCCGCAAGAGCGAGTACCGGCGCTTCCAGATCAGGACGTTCGAGGGCCAGGACGACGTCCGCTCGATGCACGAGGTGATCACCCGCCGGTTCCGCCGCTACCTCCAGGAGCGCGAGCAGACCGGCGAGTGGGCGGTGCCGGAGCAGGAGCCCGCCGAGGGCGAGGAGGCGCTGACCGACGAGAACGGCCGCCCCAAGCGCTTCGCCTACCCGCCGCAGCTGCTGGTGGTCGACGGCGGACAGCCGCAGGTCGCCGCCGCCGTCCGGGCGCTGGACGGGCTGGGCATCGACGACGTCGCGGTGTGCGGGCTGGCCAAGCGGCTAGAGGAGGTCTGGCTGCCCGGCCAGGACGACCCGGTGGTGCTGCCGCGCTCCAGCGAGGGCCTGTACCTGCTGCAGCGGGTGCGCGACGAGGCGCACCGCTTCGCCATCACCTACCAGCGGGCCAAGCGCGCCAAGCGGCTCACGGCGGGGGAACTGGACTCCGTCCCCGGGCTGGGCGAGACTCGCCGCCGGGCCCTGCTCAAGCACTTCGGTTCGCTGAAGAAACTGCGCGCGGCGACCGTCGACGAACTGTGCGAAGTGCCCGGGGTCGGGCGCCGCACCGCCGAGACTGTTGCCGCAGCCTTGGCCTCCCGTACACCCGCCGCATTCGCGGTCAACACCGCGACCGGCGAGATCATCGAAGACAGCACGGCCACAGCAGTACCGAGAAGCGGGGAAGAGACGTGACAGTGTCCAACGGGGGGGAGACCACCCCCGAGCTGGTGATCATCTCGGGGATGTCCGGGGCGGGCCGTTCCACCGCCGCCAAGTGCCTGGAGGACCTCGGCTGGTTCGTGGTCGACAACCTGCCGCCCGCGCTGATCCCCACCATGGTCGACCTCGGCGCCCGCTCGCAGGGCGCGGTGCCGCGGATCGGCGTCGTGGTCGACGTCCGCGGCCGCACCTTCTTCGACGACCTGCTGACCTCGCTGGAGGAGCTGGAGAAGCGCGGCGTCCGGCTGCGCGTCGTCTTCCTCGACTCCTCCGACGACGCCCTGGTGCGCCGCTTCGAGTCGGTCCGCCGCCCGCACCCGCTGCAGGCCGACGGCCGGATCGTCGACGGCATCGCCCAGGAGCGCGAGCTGCTGCGCGAACTGCGCGGCGAGGCCGACCTGGTGGTCGACACCTCCAACCTCAACGTGCACCAGCTGCGCGCCAAGATGGACGCCCAGTTCGCCGGCCAGGACGAGCCGGAGCTGCGCGCCACCGTGATGTCCTTCGGCTTCAAGTACGGCCTGCCGGTCGACGCCGACCTGGTCGTGGACTGCCGCTTCCTGCCCAACCCGCACTGGGTGCCCGAGCTGCGGGCCCGTACCGGAACCGACCCGGACGTGGCAGAGTACGTGTTCCAGCAGCCCGGGGCGCAGCAGTTCGTGGACGGCTACACCGAGCTGCTGCGGATCATCACCGAGGGCTACCGCCGCGAGGGGAAGCGCTACATGACGCTTGCCGTAGGCTGCACCGGAGGCAAGCACCGCAGCGTGGCGATGTCCGAGCAGCTGACGAAGCGTCTGATCGCGGACGGCGTCGAGACGGTGCTGGTCCACCGGGACATGGGCCGGGAGTAAGCGGCCGGGAAACCCCCGTACCGCCGCCCCGGCCGAGCACGAGACAGGAACATGGGGTCGGCGTGACGGGATACGTGCCAGCGCGGCTGCAGCTCCGGACCAGACCTGCCGAGCGGGCCGTCCAGTCACCGCGGCCCGGCGTGCCGAAGATCGCCGCGCTGGGCGGCGGCCAGGGCCTGTCCGCCTCGCTGTCCGCGCTGCGCCGGCTGACCACCGAGCTGACCGCCGTGGTCACCGTCGCCGACGACGGCGGCTCCAGCGGCCGGCTGCGCGCCGAGCTCGGCGTGCTGCCGCCCGGCGACCTGCGCAAGGCGCTGGCCGCGCTGTGCGGCGACGACGAGTGGGGCCGCACCTGGTCCGAGGTGATCCAGCAGCGCTTCGCCGGCACCGGCGAGCTCGGCGGCCACGCGGTCGGCAACCTGCTGATCGTCGCGCTGTGGGAGAAGCTCGGCGACCCGGTGGAGGCGCTGAACTGGGTCGGCCGGCTGCTGAACGTGCAGGGCCGGGTGCTGCCGATGTCGGCCGTCCCGCTCGACATCGAGGCCCTGGTGCGCGGCCACGACCCGCTGCGCCCCGCCGAGGTGTCCGCGGTGCGCGGCCAGGCGTCGGTGGCCGTCACGCCCGGCACCGTGCAGTCGATCCGGCTGCTCCCGGACGAGCCGCCCGCCGTCCCGGAGGCCGTGCAGGCCGTCCTGGAGGCGGACTGGGTGGTGCTCGGCCCCGGCTCCTGGTTCACCAGCGTGCTGCCGCACCTGCTGGTCCCCGAGCTCGCCAAGGCCCTCACCGAGACCCGGGCCCGCCGCCTGCTGACCCTCAACCTGGCCCCGCAGCCCGGCGAGACCGAGGGCTTCACCCCGCAGCGCCACCTGGAGGTGATCGCCGACCACGCCCCCGGCCTGGCGGTCGATGCGATCCTGGTGGACGAGCGCGCGGTCAGCGGCGGCGCCTTCGGCCTGGCCGACCTGGCCGGCCTGGAACAGGCCGCCGAGCGGATGGGCGCCGCACTGGTGCTCGACTCGGTGGCCCGCGACGACGGGACGCCGCGACACGACGCGGAGCTCTTGGCCGCGGCGTACGACCGGATTTTCCGGACTCATGGAAGGATCGGCCCATGGCGATGACGGCAGCGGTGAAAGACGAGATCTCCCGGCTTCCCGTCACCCGTGCCTGCTGCCGCAAGGCGGAGGTCTCGGCGATCCTGCGTTTTGCGGGCGGACTGCACATTGTGAGCGGCCGCATCGTGATCGAGGCGGAGCTGGACACCGGCATTGCGGCCCGGCGGCTGCGCAAGGACCTCCTGGAGATCTTCGGACACTCCTCGGATCTGGTGGTGATGGCCCCCGGCGGGCTGCGACGCGGCAGCCGGTACGTGGTGCGGGTGGTGAAGGACGGCGAGCTGCTGGCCCGGCAGACCGGGCTGGTGGACGGACGAGGGCGGCCGATCCGGGGCCTGCCCCCGGCGGTGGTCTCCGGCGCGACCTGCGACGCGGAGGCGGCCTGGCGCGGCGCGTTCCTCGCCCACGGCTCGCTGACCGAGCCCGGGCGCTCCTCCTCCCTGGAGATCACCTGCCCCGGCTCCGAGGCGGCGCTCGCCCTGGTCGGCGCGGCCCGCCGGCTCGGCATCCCGGCCAAGGCCCGCGAGGTGCGCGGCGTCGACCGGGTGGTGATCCGCGACGGCGACGCGATCGGCGCGCTGCTCACCCGCCTCGGCGCGCACGAGTCGGTGCTCGCCTGGGAGGAGCGCCGGATGCGCCGCGAGGTGCGGGCCACCGCCAACCGGCTGGCCAACTTCGACGACGCCAACCTGCGCCGCTCGGCCCGCGCCGCGGTGGCCGCCGGCGCCCGGGTGCAGCGCGCCCTGGAGATCCTCGGCGAGGAGGTGCCCGAGCACCTGGCCGCGGCCGGCGCGCTGCGCATGCAGCACAAGCAGGCCTCGCTGGAGGAGCTCGGCGCGCTCGCCGACCCGCCGCTGACCAAGGACGCGGTGGCCGGCCGGATCCGCCGGCTGCTGGCGATGGCCGACAAGCGGGCCGCCGAGCTCGGCCTGCCGAACACCGAGGCCAACCTGACCGAGGAGATGGCCCTGAACTGACGGGACTGACGGGAAGTCAACCGTCGGACCGCGCACCGAGGGGGCGCGCGGAGCAGGCCGCGGCAGCCGCCGCACCCGCTCCGCGCGCCCCTTCCGCGCACCCGGGCCGCCCCGTCCCAACCGGTGAGGCGATGTGCCTTGCGACACTTGGGGGAGGTAGGGTCAGCAGTGGTCGGGGACAACCCAAATTTCACCCCCGTCGGGCTCCGGCCCGGCGTACCTAAGAGGAGATCGGTTCGTGACGATCCGGGTAGGCATCAACGGGTTCGGCCGCATCGGCCGCAACTTCTTCCGTGCGGTCAAGTCCCAGGGCGCTGACATCGAGATCGTCGGTGTCAACGACCTGACCGACACCAAGACGCTGGCTCACCTGCTCAAGTACGACACCACTCTCGGTACCTTCCCCGGCGAGGTCTCGCACACCGAGGACAGCATCACCGTCGACGGTCACACCTTCAAGGTCACCGCCGAGCGCGACCCCGCCAACCTTCCCTGGGCCGAGCTGGGCGCCGACATCGTCGTCGAGTCCACCGGCATCTTCACCAAGGCCGATGCTGCGAAGAAGCACATCACCGCCGGTGCCAAGAAGGTCATCATCTCGGCGCCCGCCAGCGACGAGGACATCACCATCGTCCTGGGCGTCAACGAGGACAAGTACGACGCGGCGGCGCACGACATCATCTCGAACGCCTCCTGCACCACCAACTGCGTGGCGCCGATGGCGAAGGTCCTGCATGAGAACTTCGGCATCGTCAAGGGCCTGATGACGACCGTGCACGCCTTCACCAACGACCAGGTCACCCTGGACTTCCCGCACAAGGACCTGCGTCGCGCCCGCGCCGCCTCGCAGAACATCATCCCGACCTCGACCGGTGCCGCCAAGGCCACCGCCCTGGTCCTGCCGGAGCTCAAGGGCAAGCTGGACGGCACCTCGCTGCGCGTCCCCGTCCCGACCGGCTCCATCACCGACCTGGTGGTCACCCTCGAGCGCGAGGTCACCAAGGACGAGGTCAACGCCGCCTTCCAGAAGGCCGCGCAGGAGGGCCCGCTCAAGGGCTACCTGGCGTACACCGAGGACCCGATCGTCTCCTCGGACATCGTGAACGACCCGCACTCCTGCATCTTCGACTCGCAGCTGACCATGGTGCAGGGCAACCAGGTCAAGGTGCTCGGCTGGTACGACAACGAGTTCGGCTACTCGAACCGCCTGGTCAACCTGGTCTCGCTCGTCGGCGACCAGCTCTGATCCCAGCGGTAGCTGACGCGACGTGAGGGGCAGGGCCCGGACGGCTGTCACCGCCGACCGGGCCCTGCCGCTGCGCCCACCCCCGTCCGTCCTACCCCTCGATACCGGTGGCCCGCCGTCGTGTCGCCGTCTGCGCACCGTTCCACCCCCTGAGGAGCAAGACCGTGAAGACGATCGAAGACCTGGAGGTCTCCGGCAAGCGGGTGTTCGTCCGCGCCGACCTCAACGTGCCGCTGTCCGGTGACACCATCACCGACGACGGCCGGATCCGCGCCGTCGCGCCGACCATCGCCAAGCTCGTCGAGCGCGGCGCCCGCGTCGTCGTCGCCTCGCACCTGGGCCGTCCCAAGGGCGAGCCGGACCCGAAGTTCTCCCTCGCGCCGGTGGCGGTCCGCCTCGGCGAGATCCTCGGCCGGCCGGTGGCGTTCGCCACCGACACCGTCGGGGACAGCGCGAAGGCCACCGTCGCCGCCCTCGGCGACGGCGAGGTCACGCTGCTGGAGAACCTGCGCTTCAACGCCGGCGAGACGTCCAAGGACGACGCCGAGCGCGGCGCGTTCGCCGACGAGCTGGCCGCCCTCGCGGACCTGTACGTCGGCGACGGCTTCGGCGCGGTGCACCGCAAGCACGCCTCCGTCTACGACCTCCCGGCCCGGCTGCCGCACGCGGTCGGCGACCTGATCGCCACCGAGGTGGGCGTCCTCAAGCGCCTCACCGAGGACGTGGCCCGCCCGTACGTGGTGGTGCTCGGCGGCTCCAAGGTCTCCGACAAGGTCGGCGTGATCGAGAACCTGCTCGGCAAGGCCGACCGGATCCTGATCGGCGGCGGCATGATGTACACCTTCATCGCGGCCCAGGGCCACGGCGTCGGCGCCTCGCTGCTCCAGGAGGACCAGATCCCGGTCGTCCAGGACTACCTGAAGCGCGGCGCCGAGCAGGGCGTGGAGTTCGTGGTCCCGCTGGACACCGCGGTCTCCGGCAGCTTCCCGGACGTCAAGGGCGGCGCCCCGGTCGAGGACTACGCGGTCGTCGACGTGGACGCGATCCCGGACGGCGCGCTCGGCCTGGACATCGGCCCGAAGACCGCGCAGCTGTTCGCGGAGAAGATCGCCGACGCGAAGACCGTGTTCTGGAACGGCCCGATGGGCGTCTTCGAGCACCCGGCGTTCGCCGACGGCACCCGCGCGGTCGCCCAGGCGCTGCTCGACTCCGACGCGTTCACCGTGGTCGGCGGCGGCGACTCGGCGGCGGCGGTGCGCACCCTGGGCTTCGACGAGGCGAAGTTCGGACACATCTCGACCGGCGGTGGCGCGAGCCTCGAGTACCTGGAGGGCAAGACCCTCCCCGGTCTCGCCGCCCTGGAGGACTGAGAAGGATCATGACTGAGCGTCTCCCGCTGATGGCGGGCAACTGGAAGATGAACCTCGACCACCTCGAGGCCATCCAGCACACCCAGAAGCTGGCGTTCTCGCTGGCCGACAAGGACTACGCGGCCGTCGAGGTCGCCGTCCTGGTCCCGTTCACCGACCTGCGCTCCGTGCAGACCCTGGTCGACGGCGACAAGCTGAAGCTCAAGTACGGCTCGCAGGACATCTCGCAGCACGACGGCGGGGCCTACACCGGCGAGGTGTCCGGCCCGATGCTGGCGAAGCTGAAGGTCGCCTACGCGGTGATCGGCCACTCCGAGCGCCGCCAGTACCACGGCGAGAACGAGGAGATCGTCAACGCCAAGGTGAAGGCCGCCTACCGCAACGGGATCACCCCGATCCTGTGCATCGGCGAGCCGCTGGAGATCCGCAAGGCCGGCACCCACGTCGCGTACACCCTGGCCCAGCTCGACGGCGCCCTCGACGGCGTCCCGGCCTCGGACGCCGAGAGCATCGTCGTCGCGTACGAGCCGGTCTGGGCGATCGGCACCGGCGAGGTGGCCACCCCCGAGGACGCGCAGGAGGTCTGCGGCGCGATCCGGGCCCGGCTCGCCGAGCTGTACGGGGCCGAGCTGGCCGACAAGGTCCGTGTCCTGTACGGCGGTTCGGTGAAGTCCTCGTCGGCGGCCGGCCTGATGGCCAAGCCCGACGTCGACGGCGGCCTGATCGGCGGCGCCTCCCTGGACGCCGACGAGTTCGTCAAGATCGTGCGCTACCGTGAGCAGGCAGTAGGCTAACGCCGCCGCAGCAACGTAGGCTTTGGGGCCGGACCGCGTGGAGCGGGCCCGGCCCCTTCGCCGAAGATTCGAGAGAGTTGGTCCCGTCGTGGTTCTCGGGTTCGAGATTGCTCTGATCATCCTGAGCGCGCTGATGATCCTGATGGTTCTGCTTCACAAGGGCAAGGGCGGCGGCCTGTCCGACATGTTCGGCGGCGGCGCGGCCTCGACCGGTGGCGGCTCCGCGGTGGCCGAGCGCAACCTCGACCGCATCACCGTGATCCTCGGGATCGCGTGGTTCGCCTGCATCGTGGTGCTCGGGCTGCTGCTCAAGAACAACTGACAGGAAGTCGCCGGGTGATGGTGGCGCCGGCTTAACTCGCGCTTACACTAGGACGACTTCGCCACCGTCCGCCCAGCCGCGGCCGGACGGCACCAGCACGCAGGGAGTCAGACCGTGGCAAGTGGCAACGCGATCCGAGGCAGCCGAGTCGGCGCCGGCCCGATGGGCGAGGCGGAGCGCGGTGAATCCGCCCCGCGCAACCGCATCTCCTTCTGGTGCGCCAACAAGCACGAGACGCGCCCCAGTTTCGCCGCCGAGGCGGCCATCCCGGACACCTGGGACTGCCCGCGCTGCGGCTTCCCGGCCGGCCAGGACGAGCACAACCCGCCCGCCCCGGCCCGCAACGAGCCCTACAAGACCCACCTCGCCTACGTCCGCGAGCGCCGCACCGACGCCGACGGCGAGGCGATCCTCGCCGAGGCGCTGGCCAAGCTGCGCGGCGAGATCTGAGCGCGGCAGCACCACACGAAGGGCGTCACCGGCCACCGGTGGCGCCCTTCGCCGTGTCGGTCAACTGCTCTTCCAACTCGCGGAGCTCCGCCTCCTGCGGGCCGAGCAGGCCGCCCATCTGCTCGGCGCCGGCCCGGAAGCGGGAGAGACCAGAGGAGAGCAGACGGAGGTACTCGGGCAGCACGTCCGGAGTCAGCTCGGGTTGGGCGGCGTTGACGGTCAGTTCCTTCAGCAGTATGAGCAGCCTGCTCAACTCGGGACCGCGGGGCAGGGCGGCGGAGCTGGTGAACAGATCGTCGACCGATTCGATTCGGATCATTTCGGTGAGGTCCTCACGGTGTGGGGCACGGCCCCGGGCGGCCCCGACGTTCCCGGCCGCGATGGCTCGGAAGACCGCGCTCTGCAGCAGGTACCACGTGATGCCGTCGTTCAGTGCGGCGGAGACGTGGGGATCGACTTCGAATCCGACGACATGGTGTGTGGCGAAGACGTTCTCGCCCTCGGCGGAGATCCACTCCCCGCGGGCCCGCAAGTTCGGTTCGATGGTGGCGGCCATCGCGGCGTAGAAGCGCGCCAGCCGGACCACGGCCTGCTCGGCGTCGTCCGCAGGCTGTTCGGCGGCGTACAGCTTGACCAGGTCGTGCAAGCGGTAGCGGCGGTCGGCGGCCTCGACCAGGTGGGCGCGGGACAGGGAGCGCAGCAGGCTCAGGGTCTCGCGCTCGGGGAGATCGGCGAGGGCGGTGACGGCGTCCAGGGCCAGGTCCGGGCCGGGGTGCCGGCCGAGGAGGGCGAAGAGGCGGGCCTCGGCGGGGGCGAGACGCTGGTGGGAGAGGTCGAAGGCGGTGCGGACGGTCAGGTCGGGGCCGTAGTCGAGTTCGGTGAGGCGTTCGCGGGTGTCAGTGAGGTCGGTGGCGAGTTCGGCGGGGGTGCGGTCGGTGAGCAGGGCGCCGGCCACCCGGAGAGCGAGCGGGAGGTGGCCGCAGAGTCGGGCGATGTCGGCGAAGGCGGGGTCGGGGCAGCCGGCCAACTCGGCGAGCAGGACGAGGGATTCCTCCTCGTCCAGAGTGCCGACCCTGAAGTGGTGCGGGGTGAGGGTGCGGTCGGAGAGGACGTGGCGGCTGGTGACCAGGACGTGGTGGCGGGGGTCGCCGGGCAGCAGCGGGGTGACCTGGGCGGGGGAGGAGGCGTTGTCGGCGATCAGCAGCAGCGGGCCGTCGGCGGCGGCAAGCAGGGTGCGGTAGCGGTGCTGCTTGGCGGCCGGGTCCTCGGGCGGGAGGTCCTCGCCGAGGGCGCGCAGCAGGGTGTCGAGGGCCTGCTCGGGGGTGACGGGGTGCTCGTCGTAACCGCGCAGGTCGACGAAGAGGATCCCGCCGGGGAAGAGATGCCGGGTGCGGTGGGCGGCTTCGACGGCGAGGGCGGTCTTGCCGATGCCGCCGAGGCCGGCGAGTGCGGAGACCAGCAGTGGGCCCCCGCCGGCGGCGAGTCCGGTGACCAGGTCGGCGAGCAGCGGTTCGCGGCCGACGAAGAGCCCGCGCGGGGGCAGTCCGGACGGCCGGGTGGCGGGCTTGTCCAGGCTGAGCGAGCCGACCTGCAGGACGCCGGCCGCGAAGGTGCCGCCGGTGATGCTGTTCTCCGTTCCCACAGCAGAGTTGTAGCAGGACGCACGAGGCCCGGTCCGGGAGAACCGGGCCGGGCCTCGTGCGGCGTGCGGACTCAGGCGGGCTTGCCCGCCGCCGCCTCGTCCAGCAGCCACAGCGTCCGCTCGGTGCCGGTGACCGCGCCGGCCGGGGCCGTGGCGGCTCCCGGGGCGGTGCGGGCCAGGGCGACCGCGTCGGCCTTGTCGGGGCCGGCGGCCAGCAGCCACACCTGGCGGGCGTGGTGCAGGGCGGGGAGGGTGAGGGAGAGGCGGGTGGGCGGGGGCTTGGGGGAGTCGTGGACGGCGATGACGGTGCCGTCGGTCCGCTCGACCCCGGGGTGGCCGGGGAAGAGCGAGGCGACGTGCGCGTCGGGGCCGACGCCGAGCAGCAGGACGTCGAAGAGCGGCAGCCGTTCGCCGGGGGCGGCGGCCGCGGCCAGCTCGGCGGCGTACTGTTCGGCGGCGTCCTCGGCGGGGGTGCCGCCGTCGGCCGGGGGCATCTCGTGCACCCGGGCGCCGAGCGGCCGGACGGCGTCCAGGAACGCGGCGGCCTGCACCGCGTTGCGCTCCGGGTCGCCGGCCGGCAGGTAGCGCTCGTCGCCCCACCACAGGTCGACGTGCGCCCAGTCCACCGCGTCGCGCGCCGGGTGGGCGGCGAGCGCGGCGAGCAGGGCGTTGCCGTTGCGGCCGCCGGTGAGCACCAGGTGGGCGGTGCCGCGGGCGGCCTGGGCGTCGGCCAGGGCGGTGAGCAGCCGGGCGGCGGCCGCCTGGGCGAGCAGCGCGGCGTCCCGGTGGACCAGGACCCGTTCGGTGCTCACTGGCCGCTCCGCTTGCGCGGGGCGGCCTTCTTGGCGGTGGCCTTCTTCGCCGCCGGGGCGGCCTTCTTCGGCAGCTTGGCGGTGACCCGGGCCGGGGCGGCGACGGCGGACTCGACGACCTTGGCCTCCGGCTCCGCGGCCGCGGGGGCCGAAGCCTCCACGGTGCCGCCGGGGCCCGCGTGCTCGACGCCGGCGATCCGCTCGCGCAGCCGGTCGACCGGGGTGCGGACGGCGGCGGCGTAGATGTCGTCGGGGTCGAGGCGGCGCAGTTCCTCGGCGATCAGCTCGGCGGTGTCGCGGCGCTTGAGCGCGACCATCCGGTCGGGCGCGCCGGGCATGCAGAGCGTGCCGAGCAGGCCGTCGGGGCGGTCGAGGGTGATGTCGCCCTCCTTGGTGCGCAGCCGGACGGCGGTGATGCCGGGGCCGCCGGTGACGACCCGCTCGACCTGGACGCGCAGGCGGTTGTGCAGCCACAGGCCGAGCAGTTCGACGCTGGGGTTGTACGACTCGCCCTCGACCACCGCGCCGGTGATCTCGACGTCGCGCTGGTCCAGGGCGGCGGCCAGCATGGAGCGCCAGCCGGTGATCCTGGTCCAGGCGAGGTCGGTGTCGCCGGGGGTGTAGCCGGCCGCCCGCTGGGCGAGCTGGCCGACCGGGGACTCGGCGGTCACCGCGTCGGTGATCCGGCGCTGGGCGAGCGCACCCAGCGGGTCCTGGGCGGGGTTGAGCGGCGCGTTGTCCGGCCACCAGACCACCACGGGGGCGTCCGGCAGCAGCAGCGGCAGCACCACCGACTGGGCGTGCGCGGCGAGTTCGCCGTGCATCCGCAGGACGACCGTTTCGCCGCTGCCCGCCTCGGTGCCGACCAGGATCTCCGCGTCGAGCCGGGTCTCGGCCCGGGCGCGGGGCGAGCGGCCGGCCCGCTTGATGACGGCCAGGATGCGCGAGGGGTGTTCGCGGGAGGCGTCGTTGGCGGCCTTGAGGGCGTCGTAGGCGCTGCCCTCGTCGGTCACGATGACCAGGGTCAGCACCATGCCGGCGGCGGTCGAGCCGCTGGCCCGGCGGGCGTCCATCATGGTCGCGTTGATCTTGCTGGACGTGGTGTCCGTCAGGTCGATCTTCATGGCCGGCGCCAGCTCCTGCCGTCTCGTGCGAGCATCTCGTCCGCCTCGGCCGGGCCCCAGGTGCCGGCCGGGTACTGCGCGGGCTTGCCGTTGGCGTCCCAGTACTGCTCGATCGGGTCGAGGATCTGCCAGGACAGCTCGACCTCCTGGTGCCGCGGGAAGAGGTTCGCGTCGCCGAGCAGGACGTCCAGGATGAGGCGCTCGTACGCCTCGGGGCTGGACTCGGTGAAGGACTCGCCGTAGGCGAAGTCCATCGTGACGTCGCGGACCTCCAGCGCGGTGCCGGGGACCTTCGAGCCGAACCGCACGGTGACGCCCTCGTCCGGCTGGACGCGGATCACCAGGGCGTTCTGGCCGAGCTCCTCGGTGGCGTAGGAGTCGAACGGCAGGTACGGGGCGCGCTGGAAGACCACCGCGATCTCGGTGACCCGGCGGCCCAGCCGCTTGCCGGTGCGCAGGTAGAACGGGACGCCCGCCCAGCGCCGGTTGTTGATCTCCAGCTTGATGGCGGCGTAGGTGTCGGTCTTGGACTCGGGGTTGATGCCGTCCTCGTCCAGGTAGCCGAGCACCTCCTCGCCGCCCTGCCAGCCCGCCGCGTACTGGCCGCGCACGGTGTGCGCGCCCAGGTCGGCGGGCAGCTTGACGGCGCTGAGCACCTTCAGCTTCTCGGCGACCAGCGCCTTCGGGTGGAAGGACGCCGGCTCCTCGATGGCGGTCAGCGCCATCAGCTGGAGCAGGTGGTTCTGGATGACGTCACGGGCGGAGCCGATGCCGTCGTAGTAGCCGGCCCGGCCGCCGATGCCGATGTCCTCGGCCATGGTGATCTGCACGTGGTCGACGTACGACCGGTTCCAGATCGGCTCGAACATCTGGTTGGCGAAGCGCAGCGCCAGGATGTTCTGGACGGTCTCCTTGCCCAGGTAGTGGTCGATCCGGAAGACCTCGTCACGGGGGAAGACCTCGTGGACGATCCGGTTCAACTCCTGGGCGCTGGCCAGGTCGTGGCCGAACGGCTTCTCGATCACCGCCCGGCGCCAGGAGCCCGGCGCCGGGTCGGTCAGTCCGTGCTTCTTGAGCTGCTGGACCACGGTCGGGAAGAACTTCGGCGGCACCGACAGGTAGAACGCGAAGTTGCCGCTGGTGCCCTGCGCCTGGTCGAGGTCCTCGATCGTGCGGCGCAGGGTGTCGAACGCCTCGTCGTCGCCGAAGTCGCCCTGGACGAAGCGCATGCCCTTGGCGAGCTGCTCCCAGACCTCCTCGCGGAAGGGCGTGCGGGCGTGCTCCTTGACGGCGTCGTGCACCTCGTTGGCGAAGTCCTCGTCCTCCCACTCGCGGCGGGCGAACCCGACGAGCGAGAAGCCCGGCGGCAGCAGGCCGCGGTTGGCGAGGTCGTAGACCGCCGGCATCAGCTTCTTGCGCGACAGGTCGCCGGTGACGCCGAAGATCACCAGGCCGGACGGCCCGGCGATCCTCGGCAGCCGCCGGTCGGCGGGGTCGCGCAGCGGGTTGACGGGCCGGTCCGGGGTGTCTCCCGCGGCCGGCTCCGTGCCCTCCACATCCGGGTACGGCTGGGTGTTGCTCACTGTGGTGTGCTCCGCTTTCCGTGCGTCGGTTCCGTGAGCAGGTGTCAGTTCTTGCCGTGCGCTTCGAGCGCCGCGGTGACGGTGTCGAGCAGCTCGGTCCAGGAGGCCTCGAACTTGCTGACGCCCTCGTCCTCCAGGACCTGGACCACGTCGTCGTAGTCCACGCCCGCGGCGGCGACCGCGTCGAGCACGGCCTTGGCGTCGGCGTAGTTCGGGGTGATGGTGTCGCCGGTGACCGGGCCGTGGTCGTCGGTGGCGTCCAGGGTGGCCTCGGGCATGGTGTTGACGGTGCCCGGGGCGACCAGCTCGGTCACGTAGAGGGTGTCCGGCAGGTTCGGGTCCTTGACGCCGGTGGACGCCCACAGCGGGCGCTGCGGCTTGGCGCCGGCCGCCTCCAGGGCCGCCCAGCGCGCGGAGGCGGGCTTGGCGCCGTCCACCGAGCCGTAGACCTCCTCGTACGCCTGGTAGGCGAGGCGGGCGTTGGCGACGGCGGCCTTGGAGCGCAGCTCCTTGGCCTCGGGGGTGCCGACCGCGTCCAGGCGCTTGTCGATCTCGGTGTCCACGCGGGAGACGAAGAACGAGGCGACGGACTCGATCTGGGAGAGGTCGAGGCCGGCGGCCTTGGCCTGCTCCAGGCCGGTCAGGTGGGCGTCGATGACGGCCTTGTAGCGCTCCAGCGAGAAGATCAGCGTGACGTTGACGCTGATGCCCCTGGCCAGGACCTGGCTGATCGCGGGCAGGCCGCCCATGGTGGCGGGGATCTTGATCAGCACGTTGGGGCGGTCGACCAGCCACCACAGCTGCTTGGCCTCGGCGACGGTGGCGTCGGTGCGGTGGGCCAGGCGCGGGTCGACCTCGATGGAGACCCGGCCGTCGCGGCCGTTGGAGGCGTCGTACACGGGGCGCAGCACGTCGGCGGCGTCGCGCACGTCGGAGGTGGTGATCATGCGGATCGCCTCCTCGGTGGTGACCTCGCGGACCGCGAGGTCGGTCAGCTGGCCGTCGTAGGCGGCGCTGCCGCTGCCGATGGCCTTCTGGAAGATGGTCGGGTTGGTGGTGACGCCGACGACGTGCTTCTCCTGCACCAGCTCGGCCAGGTTGCCGGAGTTCAGGCGCTCCCGGCTCAGGTCGTCGAGCCAGATCGCCACGCCTTCTTCGCTGAGGCGGTTCAAAGCGTCGGTCATGGTGCTCAGTCCCTCTTCTTCTTTTCGTACGTCTGGTGGAGTCCGGGGAGCCGGCCCGGGGTAGTGCGGATACCCCGGGCCGGGCGGGTCAGCGCGTCAGCGCGAGACGGCTTCGACCGTGCGCAGCGAGGCACGGGCGGCGTTGGTGACCGCTTCGGCGGTGAGGCCGAACTCCTCGTACAGCACCTTGTAGTCGGCGGAGGCGCCGAAGTGCTCCAGGCTGATGATCCGGCCGGCGTCGCCGACCAGCTCGCGCCAGCCCTGGGCGATGCCCGCCTCGACCGAGACCCGGGCCCGGACGTTCGGCGGCAGCACGCTGTCGCGGTACGCCTGGTCCTGCTCGTTGAACCACTCGACCGACGGCAGCGAGACCACCCGGGTCGGGACGCCCTCGGCCTCCAGCACCTCGCGGGCCGCCACGGCGATCTGCACCTCGGAGCCGGTGCCGATCAGGATGACCTTCGGCGCGCCGCCGGTGGCCTCGGCCAGCACGTAGCCGCCCTTGGCCGCGCCCTCGGCGGAGCCGAACACCTCGCGGTCGAAGGTCGGCACGCCCTGGCGGGTCAGCGCCAGGCCGACCGGGCCGGGGTGGCTGGTCTGCCGCTCCAGCACGGTGCGCCACACCACGGCGGTCTCGTTGGCGTCCGCCGGGCGGACCACGGCGAGGCCGGGGATGGCGCGCAGCGCGGCCAGGTGCTCGATGGGCTGGTGGGTCGGGCCGTCCTCGCCGAGGCCGATCGAGTCGTGCGTCCAGACGTAGGTGACCGGCAGCTTCATCAGGGCGGCGAGCCGGACCGCGGGGCGCATGTAGTCGGAGAACACCAGGAAGGTGCCGCCGTAGACGCGGGTGCGGCCGTGCAGCGCGATGCCGTTCATGATCGAGCCCATGGCGTGCTCGCGGATGCCGAAGTGGATCGTCCGGCCGTACGGCGAGGCGCTCTTGAGCGGGTTGCCCTCCGGGAGGAAGGACGACTCCTCGTCGATGGTGGTCAGGTTGGACTCGGCGAGGTCCGCGGAGCCGCCCCACAGTTCGGGGACGATCGCGCCGAGCGCCTTCAGGGTGTCGCCGGAGGCCTTGCGGGTGGCGACGTCCTTGCCGGCCGGGAAGACCGGGACGGCCTTCTCCCAGCCGTCGGGCAGCTCGCCGGACTGGATCCGGTCGAACGCCGCGGCCCGCTCCGGGTCGGCGGTGCGCCAGTCGGCGAGCCGGCCCTCCCACTCGGCGTGGGCGGCCCGGCCGCGCTCCACGACCTCGCGGGCGTGGGCGAGGACCTCGTCGGTGACCTCGAAGGTCTTGTCCGGGTCGAAGCCCAGCACCTTCTTGGTGGCGGCGATCTCGGCGTCGCCGAGGGCCGAGCCGTGCGCCTTGCCGGTGTTCTGGGCGTTCGGCGCGGGCCAGGCGATGATGGTGCGCATCGCGATGATCGACGGCTTGCCGGTCTCGGCCCGGGCGGCGTCCAGCGCGGCGGCCAGCGCGGCCACGTCGATGTCGCCGTCGGACTTCGGGGCGACCCGCTGGACGTGCCAGCCGTACGCCTCGTAGCGGCCGAGCACGTCCTCGGAGAAGGCCGTCTCGGTGTCGCCCTCGATCGAGATGTGGTTGTCGTCGTAGAGCGCGACCAGGTTGCCCAGCTTCTGGTGGCCGGCCAGCGAGGACGCCTCGGCGGAGATGCCCTCCTCGAGGTCGCCGTCGGAGACGATCGCCCAGACGGTGTGGTCGAACGGCGAGGTGCCGGGCGCCGCGTCCGGGTCGAACAGGCCGCGCTCGTAGCGGGCGGCCATCGCCATGCCGACCGCGTTGCCGATGCCCTGGCCGAGTGGGCCGGTGGTGGTCTCGACGCCGGCGGTGTGGCCGTGCTCGGGGTGGCCGGGGGTGCGGCTGCCCGCGACCCGGAAGGACTTCAGGTCGTCCAGCGACAGCCCGTAGCCGGACAGGAACAGCTGGGTGTACAGCGTGAGGGAGGTGTGCCCGGGGGACAGCACGAAGCGGTCCCGGCCGACCCAGGCCGGGTCGGTCGGGTCGTGGCGCAGGAAGCGCTGGAAGATCAAGTACGCGGCGGGAGCCAGCGACATGGCGGTTCCGGGGTGCCCGTTCCCCACCTTCTGCACGGCGTCCATGGCCAGGACCCGGGCCGTGTCGACGGCCCGCTGGTCCGCCTCGCTCCACTCAAAGACGTTCGGCGTGGTGCTCACCCTGACTCAGGGCTCCTTCCGGATTCTGTGAAGTGTGACCCCGTGAAGGGGACCGGACGGCCACGCCGCTGTGGCTGGTGCCGATCACGGAGGGTTGATCCCGCTTCTCTGTGCGAGCCTACCGTTTGCGGGGCCCCTCACCCTCTGTGCCGGGCAACGCGGGGTCGCGGCGTCGCATTCCCCTGGCGCGGCGTCAACTGGTCTGTCCTACCTTCACCCGTCCAGGGAGGGTTTGCCCGTCCGAAGGGCAAGACGGGAGCGCACGCGGCTCGCCGGGGGACCCCGGGGCGGATCGGGAGATATGGAACGTCTATGGTTGCGTGGTACGCGCAGAGCGGACGGCGGGCACCCTGCGGGTCTACCGGGTCGCCTGTGGAAGTTCATCGACTGTTGAGGTGTCCGTGACCGCCGTCGAATCCCGCCCCGCTGGGGTGGTGGTAGGGACGAGGACCGCGCCCCGGCCGTTCGGGGCCCGCGTCGGGGCCTTCGTCGCCCTCACCAAACCCCGGATCATCGAGCTGCTGCTGATCTCGACGGTACCGGTGATGTTCCTGGCCCAGGACGGCGTGCCCAACCTGTGGCGGGTGCTCGCGGTGGTGGTCGGCGGCTACCTGTCGGCGGGCGGCGCGAACGCGCTCAACATGTACATCGACCGCGACATCGACGCGGTGATGTCGCGCACCGAGCGGCGCCCGATCGTCACCGGCATGGTCTCCCCGCGCGAGGCGCTGGTCTTCGGCGTCGTGCTGGCCGTGGTCTCCACGCTCTGGCTCGGCCTGCTGGTCAACTGGCTCTCCTCGGCGCTCGCCCTCGGCGCGCTGCTGTTCTACGTGTTCGTCTACACCCTCGGCCTCAAGCGCCGCACCTCGCAGAACGTGGTCTGGGGCGGCATCGCCGGCTGCATGCCGGTGCTGGTCGGCTGGTCCTCGGTGACGAACTCGGTGTCCTGGGCGGCCGTGGTGCTGTTCCTGGTGGTGTTCTTCTGGACGCCGCCGCACACCTGGGTGCTGATGATGAAGGTCCGCGACGACTACGCCAAGGCCGGCGTGCCGATGCTGCCGGTGATCCGCGGCAACATCGGCGTGGCCCGGCAGGTCGTCGCCTACTCCTGGGTGATGGTGGCGACCTCGCTGCTGCTGTGGCCCGCCGCGCACACCAGCTGGCTGTACCCGGCCACCGCCGCCGTCCTCGGCGCGCTGTGGATGAAGGAGGCGTACGCCCTCCAGTCGCGCGCCAAGGCCGGCATCGTGGGCGCCAAGCTCAAGGAGATGCGGCTGTTCCACTGGTCGATCACCTACCTGACCCTGCTGTTCCTGGTCGTGGCGATCGACCCCTTCGTGGGCTGAACCGCCCCTTCCCGCAGGACCCTCGGCCTCAGCGCGGCGGAAGCTCGCTGGGGCCGACGTGGTTCTCCAGCCACTCGTGCAGCGGCGCCGCCGCCCGCAGGAACCCGGTGACCCGGTCGTACGCCTTCGCGGTGCCCAGCCAGGCCGCGGGCTCCCACTCCTGCCAGGCGACCAGGCCCTTGTGGCGCAGCAGTTCGATCCGCGGGTGGTCCTTGGGCGTGCCGCGCGGCGCGGTCTTCAGGCTGCCCCGGCCGACCACCTGCGGCCCGGCCGCTCGGACGGCCGCCACCACCCGCTCCAGCTCGGCGCCCGGCACGTCCTCGGCCACCGCGGTGCGGTAGCGGGCCAGTTGGTCGCTCGCCAGCTGGTAGTAGCCCAGCCCGCAGGCCAGCCCGTCGGCGGACAGCTGCACGTAGCCGCCGCCCTCCAGGTACCCGCCGACGTGCGTCTTGTACGGGGACTTGTCGGCCGAGAACCGGACGTCCCGGTTCGGCCGGAAGATCCTCCCCGGTCCGAACTCCGGCTCCAGCCGCGCCAGCAGCGCCTCCATCGGTGCCCGCACCACCTCGTCGTACACCGCGCGGTGCGCGGTCCAGAAGGTCCTCGAGTTGTCGGCCTCCAGGTGCTCGTAGAACTCCAGCGCCTCGGCCGGCCAGCCACGGAAATCGTTCACCCGGACAGTATTCACGCCCTCCGGCCCCCGGCGCCCCGGCCGGGGGGTGACGGGGTGTCAGGTGCTAGGTTGCCAGGCGTCCGCCGGGCGCACCGGGCGCGCGGGGAGGACGGGAGGCCGCCGATGACGCCCCGCACCACCACCGTTGCCGTCGTCGGGGCCGGGCCCGCCGGGCTGGTCCTGGCGCACGGGCTGCGCCGGGCCGGGGTGGAGGTCGCGGTGCACGAGCGGCTGTCCCGGGCCGAGTTGGAGGCCACCGCGCGGGCCGGGGTGCTGGAGCACCGGGTGGTCGAGCACCTGCGGGCGCTCGGGCTGGCCGACCGGCTGACCGCGGAGGGGGAGCGGCACGGGCGGTGCGAGATCAGCTGCCTGGGCGAGCGGGTGGTGGTCGACTACGGGGCGCTGTCCGGCGGGGTGCGGCACTGGGTGTACCCGCAGCAGTCGCTGGTGCGGGACCTGATCGCCGCCTACGAGCGCGACGGCGGCACGATCGCCTTCGGCTCCCCGGTGGAGTCGGTGGCCCCGGACGGCGACGGCGCGGTGCTGCTGCGCACCGCCGCGGGCGGGCTGCGGGCCCGCTACGCGGTCGGCTGCGAGGGGGCGCACGGCGTGGTCGCGGCGGCCTTCCCGGACGGCGCGGCGGGCCCGCAGCGGCGCTACCCGTACGACTGGCTGACGGTGCTGGCGCGGATCGACCGGCCGGTGGCGGCGGTGCGGTACGCGGTGCACGCGGACGGGTTCGCCGGGATGATGCCGCGCACCGCCGACGTGGGGCGGTTCTACCTGGAGGTGCCCGCGGGGGAGCGGGTCGAGGACTGGGCGGCCGGGCGGATCCGGGCCGAGCTGGTCCGGCGGCTGGACCTCGGCGGCGACGACCCGCGGCCCGGGGAGCTGCTGGAGACCGGGGTGCTGCGGATGCGCGGCCGGGTCGCCGGCCGGTTCCGGCACGGGCGGCTGCTGCTCGCCGGGGACGCCGCGCACACCGTCACCCCGTCCGGCGCCAAGGGCCTCAACTCGGCGGTCGCCGACGCCGCCGACCTGGTCGGGGCGTTGCTCGCGGACCTGCGCGGCGCCGGCGGCGCCGGCGATGCGCTGGACGGCTACCAGCAGCGCCGGCTGGAGGCGGCCTGGCGCACCCAGGAGTTCTCCGACCGGCTGCTCGAACTGCTCCACCTGCCGGCCGGACTGCCACCCGAGCAGCGGGAGTTCGCGCTGCGGCTGCGGCTGGAGCGGATCCACCGGATCGCCCGGCCCGGCCCGGAGGGCGCCGAGTTCGCCCGGGCCTACGCGGGGGCCGGCGAGCTGCCGGTGGCGGGCGTGTGGCCCCCGGCACAGCGAACTGCCGTCGCCAGCCGGTCTACCGGTCGGTAGCATGCGGGCATGACCAGCGCAGAGACCGCCACCACCGCCGCGCCGGACGCCCGCGCCGAGCGCCGCGCCAAGCGCATTGCCAAGTACCTGAGCAGCTTCGCCGCGCAGCACGGCGGCAGCGCCGACGCTGTCGTCGAGTACGTCGGGGCCGTCGCCACCCGGATCGTCCTGGTCGGCGCCGACGGCGCCTGGGGCGACCAGGTCGCGCCGAGCTACGCGGTCGGCCGCCGGGCCGCCGAGCTCGCCGGGCTCACCCTGCACGAGGAGTTCGGGGGCGAGCTGGGCCTGAAGGTGAAGACCGGCCCCTACGAGTGGAAGCGGATGGCGGGCATCCAGCTCTGACCGCCGCGCGGACGACGACGGCCCGCCGGGTTCCCCGGCGGGCCGTCGTCGCGTTCCGGGGAGCCGGTCAGGCGACCAGTTCGGCGGACGGGGCGGCGGACTGGGCCGGGATGCCCGCCCGGGTGCGCAGCGCCAGCGGGACGCGCAGGGCGGCGCCCCAGATCACCGCGGCGCCCAGCATGTGCAGGCCGACCATGACCTCCGGGGCGTCCGTGAAGTACTGGACGAAACCGAGCGTGCCCTGCAGGAGCAGCAGCACGAACAGCTCCCGCACCCGGGCCCGGGCGGCGGGCGGGGCCTTGACCGCGGCGAACACCAGCAGCGCGGCCAGCGTCAGGCCCACCGCGAGGAAGACCAGGTCGGCGTGGGCCTGGGCCAGGCGGTCGTAGTCGACCGGAATGCGCCAGGTGCCGGCCGAGCCCGGGTGGTGGCCCGCGCCGGTGACCAGCGTGCCGACCAGCACCAGCGCCCCGATCGAGGCCACCAGCACCCGCGCGAACCGCTGGATCCCGGGCGCCGCCAGCGGGTGCGGCGCGCCGTCACCCTCCTTGCTGCGCTCCCAGCCGAGCACGGCCGCCCAGACCAGGCCCAGCGCGGCGACCATGTGCAGCGCCACCACGTACGGGTTGAGGTCGGTCAGCACGGTGATGCCGCCGAGCACCGCGTTGGAGAAGACCAGCCAGAACTGGGCCCAGCCGAGCTTGGTCAGCGAGCGGCGCCACGGCTTCGCGCAGCGGGCGGCCAGGATGAACCAGCCGATCGCGGCGGACAGCACGTAGGTCAGCATCCGGTTGGTGAACTCGATGACGCCGTGCACGCCCATCTCGGGCGTCGGCGTCACGCTGCTGCCGGTGCAGGCGGGCCAGGTGGTGCAGCCCAGACCGGAGTCGGTCAGCCGGACCGCGCCGCCGGTCACCACGATCACCACGCTCATCACCAGTGCGGCCAGCGCCGCCCGGCGGACGTGCTGGGGGGTCGGGTGCCAGCGTTCGGCGAGGAAGGAGAACGGGTTGGTCACCGGACCATCGTAGGCGGGCTTACGCCGTGCTCCGGCCCCGGGCGGCGGGCGGGCGCGGCGGGGGGGCGATCCGGCGGACACGCGGACAGACCGGATCATTTCGAGCGTGTCGGCCAGTGGTCTTGACCAGTTGCCGGAATGGCCGAAAGAGTGCGCATTGGTCCATACCTTTTTCGGCGTGGGCCCCTCCCACACTCCTGCCCGCACCCACTCGCGGAGTCCTGCACATGCGCACGTCCATATCCGCCGCCGCCGTGGCGCTCGGCGGCTCGCTCGCCCTCGCGGCCCTGGTCGTCCCGACCGCCGCGACCGCCGCCCCCGCCCGGGGCGGCACCTGCTTCGACCTCGGCGTCGCCGGCAAGTACGGCGAGTTCGTCGAGGGCGACGACACCCACAAGCCGGACGCCGAGGGCGCCGTCGCGGTCGGCGGGAACGCCGACTTCAGCAACGGCTTCACCATCGGCAACGAACTCACCCCCGAGGAGATCGCGGCTCTGCCCGGCGGCTACTCGCTGGTGGTGGGAGGCAACCTGAACATCGGCGGCGGCGCCCACTTCCGGCTGATGAAGGGCAAGGGCGTCTACGCCGGCACCCTGGTCGGCGGCGGCCGGGCCGACAACGTCGAGCAGGGCGCCTCGCCGATCGACTTCGCCAAGGAGTTCGCCAACCTGCGGCACGTCTCCACCGAGCTGGCGAAGACCACCGGCGGCGCACCGGTCGTCGACGGCAAGAAGATCACCTTCACCGGCACCGACGCGACCACCAACGTCTTCACCGTCGCGGCCGACGTGCTGCAGAAGGCCGGGGACGTCTACCTCAAGGTCCCGGCGGGCTCCACCACGATCATCAACGTGACCGGCGCCTCCTACGACCAGACCAAGGCCCCGACCACCGGATTCTGGATCTGGGACCACGCCAAGGGCGCGTACGTCCAGGACGACAAGACGCAGTCCGCGGACGGCGGCGCCGAGCGCGCCGAGCTGCTGTGGAACCTCCCGACCGCGACCTCGGTCACCAAGCACAGCGGCAACGCCTGGCCGGGCGGCGTGCTGGCCCCGAACGCGGCGTTCGACCTCGGCACCGGCGGGCCGGTCAACGGCTCGGTGTGGGCGAAGTCGCTGACCGGCAGCGGCGGCGCCGAGACCCACCACTACCCGTTCGCCGGCTGCCTGCCCGGCGGCACCACCACCACCCCGCCCTCCGGCAGCCCCTCGCCGTCGGGCACCACCGGTCCTTCGGAGAGCCCGAAGCCCTCGGAGAGCGCCACCACCCCCGGCGGCGCCTCGGCGACCCCCGGTGTCTCCGAGAGCCCGCAGCCGAGCGGCTCCGGCAGCGCGGCTCCGTCCCCGTCCGCGAGCCGCACCGGCTCCACCGGCGGCGGCTCGAACAGCGGCGGTGGCGGCCTGGCGTTCACCGGCGCGGAGGGCATCACGGCGCTGACCGTCGGCGGCGCCGCGGTGCTCGCCGCGGGCGGCGGCATCCTCTACGCGGTGCGCCGCAAGAAGGCCGGCAGCGGCGCCTGAGCGGCGGGCCGGAAGACGACGGCCCCGGGAGCGGCGCTCCCGGGGCCGTTCCCGCGCCGGGTGCTCACTCCCAGCGGAAGAACCGGGCCGCGGCGGCCAGGCCCAGCACCGACCAGACGGCCAGCACGCCGAGGTCGGACCAGGGCACGCCGGCGCCGAGCTGGAGGACCGAGCGCAGGCCGTCGGAGAGCGCCGAGATCGGCAGCAGCTCCAGCGCCGGGCGCACCGCGTCCGGGAACTTCGACAGCGGGACGACCACGCCGCCGGCCAGCAGCAGCAGGACGAACACCAGGTTGGCGCCGGCCAGCGTGGCCTCCGCCCGCAGGGTGCCCGCCATCAGCAGGCCGAGGCCGGAGAACGCGGCGGTGCCCAGCACCAGCAGGAGCAGCACCGCCAGCGGGTTGCCGTGCGGCGACCAGCCCAGCGCCAGCGCGATGCCGGACAGCAGCAGCACCTGCAGCAGCTCGGTGACCAGCACGCAGCCGGTCTTCGCGGCCAGCAGCGCCCAGCGCGGCAGCGGCGTGGCGCCCAGGCGCTTGAGCACGCCGTAGCGGCGCTCGAAGCCGGTGGCGATGGCCTGCCCGGTGAACGCGGTGGACATCACCGCCAGCGCCAGCAGGCCGGGCGCCAGGAAGTCCACCCGCTTGCCCGGGCCGTCCACGGCGACCACGTCGACCGCGGAGAACAGCACCAGCAGCACGGTCGGGATGACCACGGTGAGCAGCAGCTGCTCGCCGTTGCGCAGCAGCATCCTGGTCTCCAGGGCGGTCTGCGCGAGCAGCATCCGGCCGACCGGGGCGGCGCCCGGGCGGGGGGTGAGGTCGGTGGCGGTCATCGCAGGTCCCGTCCGGTCAGGTCGAGGAAGACGTCTTCGAGGCTGCGGCGCTGCACCGCGAGCTTGTCGGGCATCACCCCGGCCTCGGCGCACCAGCCGGTGACGGCGGCGAGCAGGGCGGCGTCCAGGGCGGCCTCGACCCGGTAGGAGCCGGGGGCGGGTTCGGTGACGGCGGCCCGGTCGGGCAGGACCTTGCGCAGGCCGGCCAGGTCGAGGCCGGGCGGGCCGTCGAAGCGCAGCTGGGCGTCGGTGCCGCGCAGCTCGTCGGGGGAGCCCTGGGCGATGACGCGGCCGCGGTCGACGACGGCGACGTCGTCGGCGAGCTGCTCGGCCTCGTCCATCAGGTGGGTGGTGAGGACGACGGTGACGCCCGCGGTGCGCAGTTCGGTGACCAGCTCCCAGGTGGCGCGGCGGGCCTGCGGGTCGAGGCCGGCCGTGGGCTCGTCCAGGAAGACCAGCTCGGGGCGGCCGACCACGGCCATCGCCAGGGCCAGGCGCTGCTGCTGGCCGCCGGAGAGCCGGCGGTAGGGGGTGCGGCCGCAGGAGTCCAGGCCGAGGCGCTCGGCGAGCGGGCCGACCGGCAGCGGGTCGGCGTACAGCCTGGCGGTGTGCTGGAGCATTTCGAGGGCGCGCGCACCGGCGTACACGCCCCCGGACTGGAGCATCACGCCGATCCGCGGCTTGAGCTGCCGGGCCTGGGACACCGGGTCCAGGCCGAGCACCCGGACGGTGCCCGCGTCCGGGCGGCGGTAGCCCTCGCAGGTCTCGATCGTGGTGGTCTTGCCCGCGCCGTTCGGGCCCAGCACCGCCGTCACGGTGCCCCGGGCGATGGCCAGGCTCAGCCCGTCCACGGCGGTCTTGTCGCCGTACCGCTTGACCAGTGCGGTCACCTCGACGGCGGGGTCTGCATGCATACCGGCGAGTCTAGGAGCAGCTCACGGGCCCCTTCGGGTAAGGCTTGCCTTTCGTGATGGACGACACCGGTGAGGCGTGGGTCACGGCTTGTTTCCGCCCGGCGAATTACGCAACAATCGTGTTGTGAAAAACATCCGCGAGCACGAAGCCCAGCCCGGGGAGCCCGACGCTCCCGGCTGCGCCGTGCCCGCGACGGCGGCGGAGGCCCTCGCCGAGGGCCACCGGGCGACCCGGGACCGGGTCGCCCGCTCGATCCTGGACCACGGCCCGTCCTCGGCCGCCGACCTGGCCAGCCGCCTCGGCCTGACCCCCGCCGCGGTCCGCCGCCACCTGGACGGCCTGGCCGCCGCCGGGCTGGTCGACGCCCGCGAGCAGCGGGTCTACGGCAGCCGCGGCCGCGGCCGCCCGGCCAAGGTGTTCGCCCTCACCGACAGCGGCCGCAGCGCCTTCTACCAGGCCTACGACCAGCTCGCCGCCGACGCGCTGCGCTGGATCTCCGAGGCGGCCGGCGGCGGCAGCGCGGGCGAGGAGGCGGTCGCCGCCTTCGCCCGGGCCCGGCTCGCCAAGCAGGGCGAGCGCTACCAGGACGCCCTCGACCAGGCCGGCGCCCAGCGCGCCGAGGCGCTGGCCGAGGCGCTCAGCGCCGACGGGTACGCTGCCACGGTGCGGCGCGTCCCGTCCGCCGCCGCGGCACCCGCCGCACCGGCCGGCGCCCAGCTCTGCCAGCACCACTGCCCGGTCGCGCACATCGCCGAGCAGTTCCCGCAGCTCTGCGAGGCGGAGACCGAGGTCTTCTCGCAGCTCCTGGGCACCCATGTGCAACGGCTGGCCACCATCGCCCACGGCGACGGGGTCTGCACCACGTATGTGCCGGCATCCGGTGCCGCACCGTCGTCCTCCCGGACGCCCGGTGCCGCGCCGACTGCCGGTACGTCCCCCAACGAAAACGGCTCGTCCGCGCGGAGGAACCTCGCATGACTGACATCGCACACCCCGAGCTCGAAGGCCTCGGCAAGTACGAGTACGGCTGGGCCGACTCGGACACCGCCGGAGCCGCCGCCAAGCGCGGCCTGAGCGAGGCGGTCGTCCGCGACATCTCGGCGAAGAAGAACGAGTCCGAGTGGATGCTCGACCTCCGCCTCAAGGGCCTGAAGCTGTTCGGCAAGAAGCCCATGCCGACCTGGGGCTCCGACCTGTCGGGCATCGACTTCGACAACATCAAGTACTTCGTGCGCTCGACCGAGAAGCAGGCCGAGTCCTGGGAGGACCTGCCCGCCGACATCAAGGCGACGTACGACAAGCTCGGCATCCCGGAGGCGGAGAAGCAGCGCCTGGTGGCCGGCGTCGCCGCCCAGTACGAGTCCGAGGTCGTCTACCACCAGATCCGCGAGGACCTGGAGGAGCAGGGCGTCATCTTCCTGGACACCGACACCGCGCTGAAGGAGCACCCGGAGCTCTTCAAGGAGTACTTCGGCACCGTCATCCCGGTCGGCGACAACAAGTTCGCCTCGCTGAACACGGCGGTCTGGTCCGGCGGCTCGTTCATCTACGTGCCGAAGGGCGTGCACGTGGACATCCCGCTGCAGGCCTACTTCCGGATCAACACCGAGAACATGGGCCAGTTCGAGCGGACGCTGATCATCGTCGACGAGGACGCCTACGTCCACTACGTCGAGGGCTGCACCGCGCCGATCTACTCCTCGGACTCGCTGCACTCCGCGGTGGTCGAGATCATCGTCAAGAAGGGCGGCCGCTGCCGCTACACGACCATCCAGAACTGGTCGAACAACGTCTACAACCTGGTCACCAAGCGCGCCGTGGCGTACGAGGGCGCGACCATGGAGTGGGTCGACGGCAACATCGGCTCCAAGGTCACCATGAAGTACCCGGCCGTCTACCTGATGGGCGAGCACGCCAAGGGCGAGACGCTGTCGATCGCCTTCGCGGGCGAGGGCCAGCACCAGGACGCCGGCGCGAAGATGGTCCACATGGCGCCGAACACCTCCTCGCACATCGTCTCCAAGTCGGTGGCGCGCGGCGGCGGCCGCACCTCCTACCGCGGCCTGATCGAGATCGGCGAGGGCTCGCACGGCGCCAAGTCGAACGTGCTGTGCGACGCGCTGCTGGTGGACACCGTCTCCCGCTCGGACACCTACCCGTATGTGGACGTCCGCGAGGACGACGTGTCGATGGGCCACGAGGCGACCGTCTCCAAGGTCTCCGAGGACCAGCTGTTCTACCTGATGAGCCGCGGCCTGAGCGAGACCGAGGCGATGGCGATGATCGTGCGCGGCTTCGTCGAGCCGATCGCCCGCGAGCTGCCGATGGAGTACGCGCTGGAGCTGAACCGGCTGATCGAGCTGCAGATGGAGGGCGCGGTCGGCTGACGCGCCGCCACCCCCGCCCCTCGACGATTCCCGAAAGAGAGCAACACGAACAGCCATGGCTGAGCAGAACACCCCCGGCTCCACCACCGCCGGCTCGATCGAGGTCGGCACCGCCGGCGCCGGCGCGCAGCTCGCCGGCCCGGGCACCGGGCGCGAGAGCGTCCGGCAGCCGATCGACGCCCGGGTCGCGGTCAAGCCGTCCTACGACGTCAACGACTTCCCGGTGCCCACCGGCCGCGAGGAGGACTGGCGCTTCACCCCGCTGCACCGCCTCGGCGGCCTGCACGACGGCACGGCGCTCGAGGCCGAGCAGGGCGAGAGCAAGACCGAGCTGGGCCTGCCGGAGGGCGTCACCTCCGAGCTGGTCGGCCGCGACGACCCCCGGGTCGGCAAGGCCGGCACCCCGGTGGACCGGGTCGCCGCGCAGGCGTTCAGCGCCTTCGACCAGGCGCTGGTGGTGACCGTCCCGAAGGAGACGGCGCTCACCGAGCCGGTCCGGATCGACGTGCACGGCGAGGGCGGCGTCCGCTTCGGGCACGTGGTGGTCGAGGTCAAGCCGTTCGCCGAGGCCGTCGTGGTGCTCAACCACACCGGCACCGGCGTCCGCGCCGCCAACGTCGACCTGCTGGTCGGCGACGGCGCGAAGCTGACCTTCGTCACGATCCAGGACTGGGACCGGGACGCGGTGCACGTCGCCCAGCACAACGCGCTGGTCGGCCGGGACGCCAGCTACAAGTCCGTGGTCGTCACCTTCGGCGGCGACCTGGTGCGCCTGCACCCGCGGGTCAACTACGCGGGCCCCGGCGGCGAGGCCGAGCTGTTCGGCCTGTACTTCGCGGACGCCGGTCAGCACCTGGAGCACCGCCTGGTGATCGACCACGACACCCCGCACTGCCGCTCCAACGTCGCCTACAAGGGCGCGCTGCAGGGCCAGGACGCGCACGCGGTGTGGATCGGCGACGTGCTGATCCGGGCCGCCGCGCTCGGCACCGACACCTACGAGCTCAACCGCAACCTGGTGCTCACCGACGGCGCCCGGGTCGACTCGGTGCCGAACCTGGAGATCGAGACCGGCGAGATCGTCGGCGCCGGCCACGCCTCCGCGACCGGCCGCTTCGACGACGAGCAGCTGTTCTACCTGCGGTCCCGCGGCATCCCGGCCGACGAGGCCCGCCGCCTGGTGGTGCGCGGCTTCTTCGCCGAGCTGGTCCAGCAGATCGGCGTCGCCGAGATCCAGGACCGGCTGCTGGAGAAGATCGAGGCCGAACTGGAAGAGACCGTGGCATGAGCTACGTCCGGGCCTGCGCGCTGAGCGTCCTGCAGGAGGACGTGCCCAAGAAGGTCGAGCTGAACGGCGTCCCGGTGGCGATCGTCCGGACCGACGAGGGCGTGTTCGCCATCAACGACACCTGCTCGCACGCCAACGTCTCGCTGTCCGAGGGCGAGGTCGAGGACTGCCGGATCGAGTGCTGGCTGCACGGGTCCACCTTCGACCTGCGCACCGGCAAGCCGTCCGGGCTGCCCGCGACCCGGCCGGTCGCCGTCTACCCCGTAAAGATCGAAGGGGACGATGTGCTCGTCTCCGTCAACCAGGAGAACTGAGTACCCCATGGCAACGCTTGAAATCCGCGACCTGCACGTCTCCGTCAACGCCGAGACCGGCCCGCGGGAGATCCTGCGTGGCGTCGACCTGACCGTCAAGCAGGGCGAGACCCACGCGATCATGGGTCCGAACGGCTCCGGCAAGTCGACCCTGGCCTACTCGCTGGCCGGCCACCCCAAGTACACCGTCACCGGCGGCCAGGTGCTGCTGGACGGCGAGGACGTGCTGGAGATGTCCGTCGACGAGCGCGCCCGGGCCGGCGTGTTCCTGGCCATGCAGTACCCGGTCGAGGTCCCCGGCGTCTCGGTCTCCAACTTCCTGCGCACCGCCGCCACCGCCGTCCGCGGCGAGGCCCCCAAGCTGCGGCTGTGGGTCAAGGAGGTCAAGGAGGCGATGGCCGCCCTCTCGATGGACCCGGCGTTCGCCGAGCGCAACGTCAACGAGGGCTTCTCCGGCGGCGAGAAGAAGCGCCACGAGATCCTCCAGCTCGAGCTGCTCAAGCCGAAGATCGCCATCCTCGACGAGACCGACTCCGGCCTGGACGTCGACGCGCTGCGGATCGTCTCCGAGGGCATCAACCGGGTCCGCTCGACCGGCGAGGTCGGCACCCTGCTGGTGACCCACTACACCCGCATCCTGCGCTACATCAAGCCCGACCACGTCCACGTCTTCGCGGGCGGCCGGATCGTCGAGTCCGGCGGTGCCGAGCTCGCCGACAAGCTGGAGGAAGAGGGCTACGAGAGCTACGTGAAGGGCGGCGCTTCCGAGTGACCCATTCCCATCTGACCGGACTCCTCGACACCGACGCCATCCGCAAGGACTTCCCCGTCCTGTCGCGGCAGCTGCACGACGGCAAGCCCCTGGTCTACCTGGACAACGCGGCGACCTCGCAGAAGCCGCGCCAGGTGCTGGAGGCGCTGAACGCCTACTACGAGCAGCACAACGCCAACGTCCACCGCGGCGTGCACGTGCTCGCCGAGGAGGCCACCGCGCTGTACGAGGGCGCCCGGGACAAGGTCGCGTCCTTCGTCAACGCGCCCAGCCGCAACGAGGTGATCTTCACCAAGAACGCCTCCGAGTCGCTCAACCTCGTCGCCAACATGCTGGGTTGGGCCGAGGAGCCGTACAAGGTCGACTCCGACTCGGAGATCGTGATCACCGAGATGGAGCACCACTCCAACATCGTGCCGTGGCAGCTGCTCGCGCAGCGCACCGGCGCGAAGCTGAAGTGGTTCGGCCTGACCGACGACGGCCGGCTCGACCTGTCGAACATCGACGAGCTGATCACCGAGAAGACGAAGATCGTCTCGGTGACGCTGGTGTCCAACCTGCTGGGCACCGTCAACCCGGTGGACGCGATCGTCCGCAAGGCGCAGTCGGTCGGCGCGCTGGTCTGCATCGACGCCTCGCAGGCCGCCCCGCACGCCGTGCTCGACGTGCAGGCGCTGGAGGCCGACTTCGTCGCCTTCACCGGCCACAAGATGCTCGCCCCCACCGGCATCGGCGTCCTCTGGGGCCGCCAGGAGCTGCTGGAGGACCTGCCGCCGTTCCTCGGCGGCGGCGAGATGATCGAGACCGTCACCATGGGCTCGTCCACCTACGCCCCCGCGCCGCACAAGTTCGAGGCCGGCACCCCGCCGATCGCCCAGGCCGTCGGCCTCGGCGCCGCCATCGACTACCTGTCGGCGATCGGCATGGACAAGGTCGCCGCGCACGAGCACGCCATCACCGCGTACGCCATCGAGCGCCTGGCCGAGGTGCCCGACCTGCGGATCATCGGCCCGCGCACGGCCGTCGACCGCGGCGCGGCGATCTCCTTCACGCTCGGCGACATCCACCCGCACGACGTCGGCCAGGTGCTCGACGAGCAGGGCATCGCGGTCCGGGTCGGCCACCACTGCGCACGGCCGGTCTGCCTGCGGTACGGAATTCCGGCGACCACCAGGGCGTCGTTCTATCTGTACTCCACGCCCGGCGAGGTGGACGCGCTGATCGACGGCCTCCACCACGTCCGCAACTTCTTCGGCTGAGGTGGCTGCCATGAAGCTCGACTCGATGTACCAGGAGATCATCCTGGACCACTACCGCAACCCCCACGGCAAGGGGCTGCGGGACGGCGACGCCGAGGTGCACCACGTGAACCCGACCTGCGGCGACGAGATCACCCTGCGGGTGAAGCTCGACGGCGCGGTCGTCACCGACGTCTCCTACGAGTCGCAGGGCTGCTCGATCAGCCAGGCCTCCGCCTCCGTGCTCAACGACCTGGTGGTCGGCAAGCCGGTCGGCGAGGCCCAGCGGGTCCAGGAGGCCTTCCTGGAACTGATGCAGAGCAAGGGCCAGTCCGAGGGCGACGAGGAGGTCCTGGAGGACGCCGTGGCCTTCGCCGGGGTCTCCAAGTACCCGGCCCGGGTCAAGTGCGCCCTGCTCAGCTGGATGGCCTGGAAGGACGCCACCGCCAAGGCGCTCGGCGGCCAGCCCGCGATCACCGAGACCACCGACTGACGCCCGTTAGGACACTGGATTCATGAGCGAGAACGAGACGGCCGAGGCCGTCGAGGCTCCGGCCGCCGAGGCAGCGGCCGCTGAGGCCACCGAGGCCCCCGGCGCGTTCACCAGCGCCGGCACGGTCTCCACCGAGGACCTCATGGAGGCCCTGATGGACGTCGTCGACCCCGAGCTGGGCATCGACGTCGTCAACCTCGGCCTGATCTACGGCCTGCACATCGACGCGGACGACACCGCCACCGTCGACATGACGCTGACCTCCGCGGCCTGCCCGCTCACCGACGTGATCGAGGACCAGGCCCGCACTGCCACCGACGGCCTGGTCAAGGACCTGCGGATCAACTGGGTCTGGATGCCGCCGTGGGGCCCCGACAAGATCACCGACGAGGGCCGCGACCAGCTCCGCGCGCTGGGCTTCAACGTCTGAGCCGGTAGCGGTCGGAACCGGCAGCGGCCGGGACAGGGGCGGGAACCTCCGGGTTCCCGCCCCTTCGCGCGTTCCGCCGCCCCGGGGCCGAACTAGACTGCGGGGCCATGGATTTCGGGGCGAACGGCGGACGACCGGGACAGCCGGACTGGGCCGCGATGGCCGAGCGGCACGAGCGCGCGGAGCGGCGGCGCAGGCGGCTGCGGATCGCCGGGGCGGCGGCCGGGGCGGTCGCCCTGGTCGGCGGGGGCGGTGCGGCGGTGGTCGGCCTCGCGGGCGGCGGGACGGCGGGCGGCGGTCCGGCGGCGGGGGCCGCCGCGAGCGGGGCCCCGGCGGCCACCGGCTCGGCCACGCCCGCTCCGGGCGCCTCCGCCCCGGCTTCGGCTTCGGCTTCGGCCCCGGCCGCCCCGACTGCTTCGGCGTCCGCCCCGGCCCCGGCCCCGGCTCGCAAGCGGTCCGGCCCCGTCCCCGCCGCGACCGCCCGCAAGCCGGCCGGGGCGGCGAGTCCGGCTCCGCCGGCCGGCCCGGACGGCGGCCGGGCGCTGGAGATCGCCGGCTCCGTGGTGGACCTGCTCCTCGGGCCCCGCCACGTGCTGGGCGACGCCCTGCCGCCGGGACGGCCGGGGGAGCCGCGGCCCTGACGGCGGCGGGGGCCGCAGGGCCGGGCGTCGGCGGTCAGCGCCGGCGCAGGACGGTGGCGGCCAGGACGAGGGCGGCGCCGGCGGCGGTGAGGGCGAAGGCGGTGACGGCGGGGAGCAGGCCGTAGGCGCGGGTGAGGGCGCCGACGGCGATGATCGGGGCGGAGGAGCCCAGGTAGACGATCACCCAGAGGGCGGAGAGCTCGCTGCCGCGGCGGGCCGGGTCGAGGGCGGCGACGGCGGTGGTGAACAGGGAGCGGAAGGCGACGCCCTGGCAGACGCCGGCCAGCACGCTGCCGACGAACAGCAGCGCCGGGGTGCCGGTCGCGGCGGCCGCGGTGAGCAGGCCGAGCCCGGCGGCCAGGCCGGCCAGGCCGGCCGCGACCACCACCCGGTCGGAGGTCGGCGGGACGAGCAGCTGGGCGGCCGCCGAGGAGCCGAGCAGCAGCGCGGCGACGGCCGCGCCCGCCAGCGGGGAGCGGGTGTGCAGCAGGGTGGAGGAGAAGGCGGGGGCCAGCGCCAGGTAGACGCCGAAGACCGCGTAGGAGAGGAAGCCCGCTGCCGCCGCCAGCAGGAACTCGCGGCGCCCGGTGCGCGGCAGCCGCAGCCGCTGGGGCCGCAGGTGGGCGGGGGTGGTGACGCGCGGCGGGGAGGCCGGCGGGCGCACCGAGCCGGGCATCCGCGGGTGCACCAGGGCGAGCGGCACGCACAGCGCGAGCAGTGCGACGGCGTGCGGCAGGAACGGCCCGAGCAGCGGCTTCGCGTCGCTGGTGAGCGCGGCGCCGACCAGCGGGCCGAGCGCGACGCCGCCCGCCGAGCAGGCCAGGGTCAGCTTGGCGGCCAGCGTGGGGCGGTCCGGCAGCAGGTCGCCGAGGGCGGCGCCGGCCGCGCCGGTGGACAGGCCGACCGCGACGCCCTGCACGGCCCGGCCGGCGGCCAGCTGCCAGAACGAGCCGGCGGTGGCGAACACCGCGTCCCCGGCGGCGGCCAGCGCGACCGCGGGCAGGATCAGGGCGCGCCGCCCGAGGTGGTCCGACCAGTGGCCGACCGCGGCCAGCACCGGGACCAGCGCGAACACGTAGACGGTGAACAGGACGGTGGTGTCCAGCGGGCTCAGCCCCAGGCGCTGCTGCAGCACCGGGTAGAGCGGGGTGGCGAGGTTCGCGCCGATCAGCATCAGCAGCAGGGCGGCGGCCACCAGGCCGACCCGGATGCCGCGCAGCGCGTTCCAGCGGCTGATCGGGGCGAGCTGGAGCTGCTTGCGGGGCGCGAGTTCCAACGGAAGCAGGGCCTCCGACAGTCGGCGGCCGGCGTACTGAGCGGTGCTCAGGCCGGGGCCGGCGGGGGAGAGGTCCGCCATGGCAGGGGTCTCCTGTGGCAAGGCGCCGCCGGGCGCGGCCGGGCCGTGGTGCGGCGGCGCGGCCCGGACGGTGCGGGTGTGCACGTGGTACGTGGAGTGCGGAGCGCCGTCGCTCCGGGTTCCGGGGCGCCCGCGCGGGGGTGGTGCGCGTCGCCCCCCGAAGGATACGTGGCCGCGGGCACTCGTTCGGACGCACCGCCCCACTCGTTCGGGGGGACGATCCCGCAGCTCAAGCGTTCGGTCGTGGCGGCCGATACGCTGGGTTGACGGGCCGACACGCACCGGCCCGCTCCGCCGCTCCCCGCGTCCGCCGCCCCCGGGCGGGCCGCCCACCGGACGGCGGTGCCCTGCGACCCACCCGGGAGAACGCGCGCGATGGCCGGACGTAGCCGTAACACCCCTGACCAGCAGCCGTCCGAGGCCGAGGGGCTGCTGCCCGCCGACTACGACCTCGCCGACCTGTACGGCGCGCAGAGCGGTGACGAGGACCCGGACGACACGGCGGTGCTGATCCCGCCGATCACCCTGCCGGCCGACGCCGAGCTGGCCGCCGCGGCCCTCGCCGTCCCGCTGATCTCCCGGGTGGTCGCGCTGGCCCGCTGGGTCGCCCCGCACCGCGAGGTCGACGAGCACGGCGACCTCGGCGAGGCCGACCGGGTGCAGGCCGCCCGGATGCTCGGCGCCGAGGACCCGGACGAGGACGACGTGGTCGAGGCGATGCGGGCCTGGGCGCTGGCCTGCGACCTCGACCTGGTCGAGACCGGCACCACCGACGACGGCGCGCACGTCGCCATCCCCGGCCCCGACCTGGCGGCCGTCGAGGCCGGCGAGCCCGCCGCCGTGCTCGGCCTCTGGTTCGAGGCCGCCGAGCTGGTCCGCGAGCTGGCCGCCGAGGCCGAGTCGGTCGACCCCGAGGTGGTCGAGGGCGGCGGGAGCGACGACTCCGACGGCCTCGCCGAGGTCGAGGACGCCCACGACCAGGCCGCCGAGATCCTCGACGAGGCGCTGCACGTGCTGTACGAGGCCACCGCGTTCGCCGAGCCCGGCGCCGAGACCGTCCCGCTGGGCGTGCTCGCCGCGCTGCTGGTCGTCCCCGACGGGCAGGAGCCCGACGAGGAGATGCTCGGCGAGATCACCGACCTGATGGTCGTCCTCGACCCGATGCTCGGCGACCTCGCCGAACTCGGGCTCCTGGAGCACCGGCCGATCGACCCCGACCTGTTCGAGGAGGGCGACGGCGGCGCCGAGGGCGACGTGGTGGACACCGACCGGCCGCTGACCGACGAGGACGCGGCCCGCTTCGGCACCGTCCGGCTCACCGTGCTCGGGCAGTACGCCGTCCGCGAGTGGCTGCTCGCCGACGGCTACGACGCCCCGCTCATCGGCGACCTCGCCGAACTGGACGGCCCCGCCCTGCTGCGCGAACTCGCCGAGAACGGGCAGCTCTTCGCCGAACCCGAGCTGAAGGCCTGGCTGGCCGCCCGGGACGCGCAGGACGCCGCCCGCGAACTGCTGGCCGGCGCGCAGGGGCGCGACGCGCAGTCGCCGGTCCGCCGCTACTACTGCGTGCTCGGCCTGGCCGAACTGGGCGAGGAGGCGGCCCCGCCGGTGCGGGGCGTCGTCGACGACGCCGAGCTGGGCGGGCTGGCCCGCGAGTGGCTGCGGGCCCGCGGCGCGGACGTCGCGGCCGCGGAGCGCGAGGTCGCGCTCTGGCGGGTGGTCGACTCGATGGCCGCCGTCATGCTGCTCACCGCGGGCGAGGGCGGCCGGCTGCAGGCCCTGGTCGCCGACCTGCCGGTGACCGACAACCCGGCCAGCTACTTCGGCGAGGTGTGGCGGGTGCCGCACCCGATGACGGCGGAGGTGCTGGAGGCGGTCGGCGAGCTGCACCTGGACCGCAAGGTGGCGAAGGAGGCCCGGCGGGCGGCGGTCAAGGCGCGCTCGCTGCGCGGGCAGACCGGGTGAGCGGAGCGGTGCTCCCGGCGGGGCCCCGGACGGGGCTCCGGCCGCGAGTTCTCTGCAAGCCCTCCACGTCCGGCTGATGGCTCGACAGGTTCCCCTGGCCGTAAGGTAAGTCGGCGTTGGAGTGGCGAGCGGCCGGGGGTGCGGCGAGGGATGAAGAGGCAGCACACGAGCGGGCCCGTGGACATCGAGGCGATGTACTCGGACCAGGAGGCGTACGGCCGGCGGGTGTTGGCGGGCGCGGGGTTTCCGGTGTTCGGGTGGGTGCACGGGGCCGGGGGGGTGCCCGGGTGGGACGTGCTGGCGGAGTACGAGGTCGGCGACGGGGAGTTGGCGGCGGTGGAGGTCCGGTCCGGTGACTGGAGCTCCGCGCAGGGCCCGTACGTGACGGTGCGCACCTACCGCGCCGGGGCCGGGTCGGGCGGGCTGCTGCCCGACCTGGAGGACGTCGTCGAGGACGAGCGGGACCGGGTCTACGAGCACCTCGGCGTCGACGAGGGCGACACCGCCGGGCGGGTCCGGGCACTGCGGGAGTGGATCACCGTGGACGGCGAGCCGCACGCGGTGCAGGTGCACGAGGACTCGCGGACCGGCGCCGGGCACGGCACGGTGTGGGCCGGACGGCTGCGGGTGGACGGGGCGACGGTGACGGTGACCGGGCGCGGCGTCCCGCCCGGGTCGGTGGAACTGCACCGGATCGGCGACTTCGAGCGGTACATCGTCGGCCGGACGGCGATGCTGCGGCAGGTCGCCGCGCTGCGCGCGGACCGGCACGCCCCCGAACCGGAGCCGGAACCCGCCGAGTGGGGGCTCCAGGCGCACCGGGACCTGGTGGTGCAGGCGATCGCCCGGGCCGCCGCGATGGCCGCGCAGCTGCGGGCCGGGCGCTCGGCCCGGCTGCCGCGCCACCTGCGCGGCGAGGACCGGCAGGTGCGCTGGGAGACGGCGGTGCGGCAGCAGATGCGGCTGGCGTCGGAGACCCGCGAGGAGGCGGACGAGGCGGTCACCTCGATGGTCAACCACCTGAGCCGGCTGGCCCACCACGCGGACTGGGTGAGCGGGACGGCCGAGGGCGCGGCGGCCGTCGAGGAGGTCGTCCGGTACACGGCGTTCGCCAGCGAGGTGCCGAGCCTGCCCGCGCAGCGGGCCTGGGAGCGGCTGTGGGCGGGCGGCACGCCGGAGCTGCCGTCGGGGACGGAGGACGCCTGGCTGACGGCGTGGGAGCAGTGGCGGGTGGAGCGGACCCAGCACGGGGCGCGGCGCTAGGCCCGGGCGGCACGGTGGCGGGATGAGGTAAAGGCCGGGTCACGGGTGGTTCTATGGTCGGTAAATCGGCACGTCGGCGCCGGGTCGGATTCACGTCCGGTTCACGTCCGGGCCGGAGCCTTTCGGTCACCAGAGCCCCCCTCTCCTCCAGGAGTGACCGTCATGTCGCTGTCCCGCCGGGACTTCGTGAACCGTTCGACCATGCTCGGAGCAGGCGTCCTGATCGCCGGCAGCGCCGAGGTGCTGGCCACCGCGCCCGGTGCGATCGCCGCCCCGGCGGGCGGTGAGGCCGCCCTCGCCAAGGGCGGGCACGCCGCGGTCGGCTACGGCGAGCTGGTGTCCGACCCGCAGGGCGTCCTGGCGCTGCCGAAGGGCTTCTCGTACGAGGTCATCACCCGGACCGGCGTGACCACCCTGGTCACCGGCGAGTCCACCCCCAGCAACCACGACGGCACCGCCGCGTTCGAGGGCCGGGGCGGGACCGTCCTGCTGGTGAACAACCACGAGCTGGCCGGGCCGCGGGCCAACTGGCCGCACCCCGTGCCGCTGCTGGAGGGCCACGTCTACGACCCGGCCGCGGCCGGCGGCTGCACCGTCGTCGAGGTCTCCGGCCACGGCAACGGGCACGGGCACGGCGGCGACCACGGCAAGGGCAGGGGCCACGGCAGGCGCCAGGTCCGCGAGTGGGTCGGCATCGCCGGCACCGCCACCAACTGCGCCGGCGGCGCCACCCCGTGGGGCACCTGGCTGACCTGCGAGGAGACCGAGGACAAGGCCGGCACCAACGGCTTCACCAAGGACCACGGCTACGTCTTCGAGGTCGACCCGCACGACCAGGACGCCAACCGGGACCCGCAGCCGATCAAGGCCCTCGGCCGGTTCGCGCACGAGGCCGTCGTCATCGACGAGAAGCGCGGCCACGCCTACCTGACCGAGGACGCGTCCAAGCCCAACGGCCTGTTCTACCGCTGGACCCCGCCGGCCGGCTTCCGGCACGGCAAGCGCCGGCTGCGCACGCTGGCCGCCGACGCGGGCGTGCTGGAGGCGCTGAAGGCGTTCGACTCCCAGGGCAAGCTGGTCGACGACCTGTCCCGGGCCACCAAGCCCGGCACCACGTACGGCGCGGACTGGGTCAAGGTCCAGGACCGGGACGCCCGCACCACCTCGATCCGCAAGCAGTTCAAGGACGGCGAGGTCACCCGGGCCCGCAAGCTCGAGGGCATGTGGTGGGGCGACAACGGCATCTACTTCGTCTCCTCGTTCGCCCGCGAGGAGTCACCGCTGCAGCACGACGGGCAGGTCTGGTTCTACAACCCCGTCCGGCGGACGCTGACCCTCAAGGTCATCCTCGGCGTCAACAACGACATCTGGACCGACCAGGGCAACTTCGACGGCCCCGACAACATCACCGTCTCGCCCCACGGCGGCCTGATCATCGCCGAGGACGGCAACGGCCTGCAGCACCTGTTCGGCACCACCACGGACGGGCGGACGTACGCGCTGGCGCGCAACGAGCTGAACCTCGGGACGGCCGAGAAGCCGGAGTTCAGCGAGTTCACCGGGGTGACGTTCTCGCACGACGGGCGGACGCTGTTCGCCAACATCCAGGAGCCGGGGATCATGCTGGCGATCACGGGGCCGTGGCACCGGATGTGACCCGGCGTTGAGCGGGGGCCCGCCCGGGGAGGGTTCTGCTCTCCGCGGGCGGACCTTGCCGTTGGCGGGGGGCCGTTCGCGCAGTTCCCCGCGCCCCTGGCGGGGCGTCGACTACTGCTCGTGCAGGCGGAGTTGGAGCATCGCCAGGAGCCGCTGCCGGGGCTGGGCGAGGTCGAGGCCGGTGAGTTGTTCGGCTCTCCGGACCCGGTAGCGCAGGGTGTTGGGGTGGATGTGCAGGGCGTCGGCCGCGGTGCGGACCTCGCCGAGGGCGTCGAGGTAGGCGAGGACGGACTCGGCCAGGCGGGTGTGGTGGCGGGTGTCGTAGGCGGTGAGGGCGGTGAGGCGGGGGTCGCGGAGTTCGGGGCGGTCCTGGAGCAGGGCGAGCACCTCGGAGACCAGCACCTCGGCCTGGACGTCCTGGAGGGCGGCGACGTCGGGGACGACCCCGCCGCGGCCCATCGCGTCGAGGATCCGGTCGGCCTGGGCGCGGGAGGCGGGGACGTCCGCCAGGCCCGGGACGGTCGGGCCGATGGCGGCCCGCAGCGGGATGGAGAGGTGGTCGCGGGCCGCGTCGACGGTCTCCTGGGTCCAGTCGCGCAGGGTGCCGAGCGGGACGCCGGGCGGGAGTTCGGGCAGCAGGACGTAGACCCGGGAGTCGACGGGGGCGAGCAGGGCGCCGCGGTGGCGGGCGGCGGTGTGCACCGAGATCAGGCCGGTCACCTCGTCGCGGGTGAGTTCGGCGTCCCGGTCGTCGGTGGCGGCGGGCGCGTAGGCCAGCACGGTGGCGGGGCGGCGGACGTCCAGGCCGAGGTGGGTGGCCAGCGACTGCGGGCCGGTGGAGCCCTCCAGCAGGCCGGTCAGCAGGGTCTGGGTCAGCCGGGTGTCGGCCGACAACTCGCGGCGGCGGCGCACCAGTTGGCCGGCCGCGACCCGGGCGGCGCCGACCAGCGCCTGCTCGGCGGTGTCGGTCAGCGGGCGGGAGCCCTCCTGCACCCAGATGGTGCCCAGCGGCTGCGCGCCGGAGCGGATCGAGATGGCCAGCCGGCGGCGGATGCCCAGTTCGGGGTGGGCGGCGATCTCGATCGCGCCCTCGGAGCCGCGCAGGTGGGAGAAGACGCCCCACTCGCGGAGCTTGGCCAGGTACGGCTCCGGCCCCTGGCGGCCCAGGATGGACAGCCGGCGCAGGTCGTCCACCTCGTCGGTCTCGGAGGTGCGCGAGTAGGCGAGCACCCGGCTGGAGGTGTCCTCGATCGAGACGATGCCGCCGGTCAGCACGGCCACCGTCTGGGCGAGCGAGAACAGGTCGCCGGTGGCGGGCCCGCCGGGATCCGGGCCGTCCGGGCCGTCGGTGCCGGAGAGCAGGGTGCGGGCCAGCGAGTCGAGGTGCTCCCAGCGGGTCTCGCGGCGCACCGAGAGCAGCGCCACGCCCGCCTCGGTGGCGGCCTCGCGCAGCGCGTCCGCCTGGCCCGGCCCGTCCAGCTTGACCGCGACGGCGGCGGCCCGGGCCCGGCCGGCGGCGCGCAGGGCGGGCAGTGCGGCGCGGCCGCGGGCGCCGATGGCCAGGACGAGTTCGCCCGGCGCGGAGGTGGGCGGGTCCTCCGGGTCGAGGATGGCCACGTGCCGGACCGGGACGTCCAGCCCGGCGGGCGCGGCCTGCAGCTCGACCAGGGGTTCGCCGAGCGACATCAGCAGCTGGCGGAGCGGGAGGCCGGTCATCGTCGGGGTCCTCGGTGCGTCAGGGGCGGGGCGGGCGCGGTTCGCCGGGGCGGGGTTCGTCGGGGCGGACAAGGTCGCGGGGTCGAGTTTAGTGAGGCGGACAGGAGACGGCCGTCGTGACCGGGGCGTGACGGTGTTCGTCCGGGCGGACAACGGCGAGTGGGGGAATTTGGCGGCGCGGCCAACGGTGCCGGACGGGGACGGGGAATAGCGTTCCTCCATGGCCGGCGTGCGACCCTCGCCGGCTTCCCATGACGAGAAGGAGAGCGTGCGCGCCATGGATGCTGTGACCCAGGTCCCCGCGCCGGTGAACGAGCCGGTCCACAGCTACGCCCCCGGCAGCCCCGAACGGGCCCGGCTGGAGGCCAAGCTGAAGGAGCTGGGCGGCCAGGGGCCGATCCAGCTGACCATGACGATCAACGGGGAGCAGCGCCTCGGCGGCGGCTCCGAGATCCACGTCGTCCAGCCGCACCACCACGCGGCGAAGCTCGGCACCCTGCGCAACGCGACCCAGGACGACGCGCGGGAGGCCATCGACACCGCGCTGGCCGCCGCGCCGGCCTGGCAGGCGCTCTCCTTCGACTCCCGCGCCGCGATCTTCCTGCGCGCCGCGGACCTGCTGGCCGGGCCGTGGCGGGAGACCCTCGCCGCGGCCACCATGCTCGGCCAGTCGAAGACCGCCCAGCAGGCGGAGATCGACACCCCCTGCGAGCTGGTCGACTTCCTGCGCTTCAACGTGCACTTCGCCCGGCAGATCCTGGCCGAGCAGCCGATCTCCTCCGACGGCGTGTGGAACCGCACCGACCACCGCCCGCTGGAGGGCTTCGTCTACGCGATCACCCCGTTCAACTTCACCGCGATCGCCGGCAACCTGCCGACCGCGCCCGCGCTGATGGGCAACGTGGTGATCTGGAAGCCGTCCCCCACCCAGCAGTTCGCCGCGCACTACCTGATGCGCCTGCTGGAGGCCGCCGGCCTGCCCAAGGGCGTCATCAACATGGTGACCGGCGACGGCCTGGCCGTCTCCGAGGTCGCGCTGAAGCACCCCGCGCTGGCCGGCATCCACTTCACCGGTTCCACCGCCACCTTCCAGCACCTGTGGCGCACCGTCGGCGAGAACATCGCCGGCTACCGCACCTACCCGCGGATCGTCGGCGAGACCGGCGGCAAGGACTTCCTGGTCGCCCACCCGTCCGCCGACAAGGCCGTGCTGAAGACCGCGATGACCCGCGGCGCCTTCGAGTTCCAGGGCCAGAAGTGCTCGGCGCTGTCCCGCGCGTACGTCCCGGCCTCGATCTGGGCCGAGATCAAGGACGACTTCCGCGACGAGGTCGAGTGGCTCACCATGGGCGACGTCGCCGACCTGAGCAACTTCATGGGCGCGGTCATCGACGATCGCTCCTTCGCCAAGAACAAGGCCGCCATCGACCGCGCCCAGGCCGACCCGCAGGTCGAGGTGCTGGCCGGCGGCACGTACGACGACTCGGTCGGCTACTTCGTCCGCCCGACCGTGCTGGTCTGCCAGGACCCGGCCGCCGAGTACTTCCGCGACGAGTACTTCGGCCCGATCCTCGCCGTGCACGTCTACGAGGACGAGAACTACGACGAGATGCTCGCGCAGATGGAGTCGGTCTCCTCGTACGGCCTGACCGGCTCGATCATCGCCCAGGACCGCGAGGCCGTCGAGCACGCGATGCGCGTGCTGCGCAACGCGGCCGGCAACTTCTACATCAACGACAAGCCGACCGGCGCCGTCGTCGGCCAGCAGCCCTTCGGCGGCGGCCGGGCCTCCGGCACCAACGACAAGGCCGGCGCCAAGCAGAACCTGACGCGCTGGACCTCCAGCCGCTCCATCAAGGAGACGTTCGTCCCGCCGACGGACTACCGCTACCCGCACATGGGCTGACCAGGCCCCCTCGACGGCCGGCCACCACCCCCGGCCGGCCGTCGCCCCCTCTTCTCCACCAGCTGATCCGCTTCGCCGGGAGTCCACGATGCTCCGTTCCGCCCTCCTCGCCGCCTCGCGCTCCCCGCAGGTGCGCACCATGGTCGAGAAGTTCCCGCCCACCCACGCGATCGTCGAGCGCTTCGTCGCCGGCGACCGGCTCGACCAGGGCGTGAGCGCCACCGAGACGCTGGTCGCCAGCGGCCGCAAGGTCACCCTCGACCACCTCGGCGAGGACACCAAGGACGCCGACCAGGCCGCCGGCACCGCGCTCGCCTACGAGCACCTGCTGACCGCCCTCAAGGAGACCGGCCTCGCCGCGGACGCCGAGGTCTCCGTCAAGCTCTCCGCCGTCGGCCAGTTCCTCCCGGTGGACGGCGAGAAGATCGCCCTGGAGAACGCCCGCCGGATCTGCCAGGCCGCCGCCGACGCCGGCACCACGGTGACCCTCGACATGGAGGACCACACCACCACCGACTCCACCCTGGCCATCGCCCGCGAGCTGCGCGCCGACTTCCCCTGGCTGGGCGTCGTGCTCCAGGCGTACCTGCGCCGCACCGAGGCCGACTGCCGCGACCTGTCCGGCGCGGGCTCCCGGGTGCGGATCTGCAAGGGCGCCTACAAGGAGCCCGAGTCGGTGGCCTTCCAGGGCAAGCGGGACGTCGACCTCGCGTACGTCCGCGCGCTCAAGGTCCTGATGGCCGGCGAGGGCTACCCCATGGTGGCCTCGCACGACCCCAACATGATCAAGATCGCCGGGCAGCTCGCCGAGTGGAACAAGCGCGACACCACCTCCTTCGAGTACCAGATGCTCTTCGGCATCCGCCCCGAGGAGCAGCTCCGCCTCGCCGAGGCCGGCAACACCATGCGCGTCTACCTCCCCTACGGCCAGGAGTGGTACGGCTACTTCATGCGCCGCCTCGCGGAGCGCCCCGCCAACCTGACCTTCTTCCTGCGCGCGATGGCGACCCGCGGCTGACCCGCCGCCCGCCGTTCCCCGAAAAGGCCCGGAGCATTTCGCTCCGGGCCCTCGTGTTCTCCGGGGTGGTTCTCGCGGAATCCGGTTTTCCCGGATCGAAATGACCGCGCGGACCGGGCGGACCGGGCGGATCGGTCGGGAAGGGGAAGGGGAAGGGGAAGTCGGCAGCCGTTGCTCGGGCCGTGGGCCGACTGCCGGGGCTCGTCGACGCGGCGGTGGGGCGTCAGAGCATGGCGGCGGCCGGCTTGACCATGCTGCGGGCGGTCTTGGCGTCGACGTACTCGCCGAGGGCGGTCATGACCCACTCGCCGGAGAACTGGCGGACGAGTTTGCACATGGCGACGCCGGTGTGGGGTTCGGACTGGGCCAGGTCGAAGCGGACGAGTTCCTCGTCGGTGGCGGCGTCGACCAGGCGGCAGTAGGCGTTCTTGATGTCGGTGAACTTCTGGCCGGAGAAGGAGTTGACGACGAAGACCAGGCCGCAGACCTCGGGGGGCAGGCCCGCCAGGTGGACGGTGATGGCTTCGTCGTCGCCGCCGCCGCGGCCGGTGAGGTTGTCGCCGGAGTGGGCGATCGCGCCGTTGAAGACGGAGAGCTTCATGAACCAGGCGGTGTCGATCTTGTTGCGCTGGGCGTCGAAGGCGATCACCGAGGCGTCGAGGTCGATGTTGCGGCCGCGCCCGGCGGGCTCCCAGCCGAGGCCCATCCGGACCGAGGCGAGGAAGGGCTTGCCGGCCTTCTCCAGGGAGACCGAGCCGCCCTTGACCAGGTTGACCCGGCCCTTGTCGAGGGTGACCTTGCCGACGGCGGGGGAGCCGGACGGCATCGGGGGCGGGGTCGCGGGCCCCTGCGGCGCCGCGCCGCGGGGCGCCGCGCCCGGCATCGGCGGGGCCGCGGGCGCGGGCATCGGCGGGGCGGAGAGCGGCGGGGCGGGCGGGGCCGGGGGAGCGGCGGGGGCCGTGGTGGCGGCGGTCGCCGGGGGTGCGTCCTCGACGGCGACGCCGAAGTCGGTGGCGATGCCCGCCAGGCCGTTGGCGTAGCCCTGGCCGACGGCGCGGACCTTCCACTCGGTGCCGCGCCGGTAGACCTCGACGACGACCAGGGCGGTCTCGCGGGAGAGCCGCGGCGGGGTGAAGGTGAACAGTTCGCGGCCGGTGTCGGCGTCCCGGACGGTCGCGGTGGGCTCGGTGCCCGCGAAGGTGGCGCGCCGGTCGTCGAGCGAGGCGGTGACCACGATCCGGGTGATCTCGTCCGGGACGGCCGCGGTGTCGACGGCGATCGCGTCGGGGGCGCCGCCGGCCGCCGGGCGGTGGGTGACGCCGGGGCCCTGCGGGGCGTTGAAGAAGACGAAGTCGGCGTCCGAGCGGACCTTGCCGGCCGCGGTGAGCAGCAGTCCGGAGACGTCCAGCCGCGTGGGCGCGGTGACCTCGACCACGACCCGGGCCGACGCCAGGGGTGCGTTGCCGCCCTGGACCAGAACAGTCGTCACGTGCTCCTCCTCGATTCGCCGTTCCCACCCTAGCCAACCCGCCGTGCCCGCCGGGATACGCCGCGAGCGAATCCGGCGCGCACCCGCTTGCCCGGGCCGGGCGGGCTCGGCGAGCATGCGGGCATGCCAGCACTGCAACGATCCGAAGCAACTGTCCGTGCCCGCCTGCTGGAGGTCCGCGGCTACACCGTCGACCTCGACCTGACCGGCGGCCCGGAGCGGTTCGGCAGCACCACCGTGATCCGGTTCGGCTGCACCGAGCCCGGCGCCGACAGCTTCGTCGACGTCGAACCCGCCGTCCTGCGGCGCGCCGTCCTGAACGGGGAGCCGCTGGACACCGCCGCCCTGGACGGCAACCGTCTCGCGCTGCCCGCGCTGCGCGCCGAGAACGAACTGCTGGTCGAGGCCGAGATGCGCTACTCGCGCACCGGCGAGGGCCTGCACCGGTACACCGACCCGGCCGACGGCGAGGTGTACGTGTACGCCACCTGCGGGCCCGACCTGGCGGCCAAGGTGTTCGCCTGCTTCGACCAGCCCGACCTGAAGGCCCCGTTCACGCTGACCGCCACCGCCCCCGAGGAGTGGACCCTGGTCGGCAACGGCGCCAAGGTCCGCGGCGAGAAGGGCAGTTGGGAGTTCGCCCCGACCAAGCCGATCTCCACCTACCTGTTCACCGTGGTCGGCGGCCCGCTGCACTCGGTGCACGGCGAGCACGACGGCATCCCGCTCGGCCTGCACGCCCGCCGCTCGCTGGCCGCCGAACTCGACCGCGAGGCAACCGAGTTGTTCGAGGTGACGGCCGCCTCGCTGGACCGGCTGCACCAACTCTTCGACGAGCGCTACCCGTTCGGCGAGTACCACCAGGCGTTCGTCCCCGAGTTCAACTGGGGCGCGATGGAGAACCCCGGCTGCGTGGTGTTCCGCGACGAGATGCTGTTCCGCTCCCCGGCCACCGCCTCCGACCACGAGACCCGCGCCATGGTGGTCTGCCACGAGATGGCCCACATGTGGTTCGGCGACCTGGTCACCATGCGCTGGTGGGACGACCTGTGGCTGAACGAGTCGTTCGCCGAGATGCTCGGCTACCGGATCGCCGTCGAGGCCACCCGCTTCACCGGCGCCTGGACCGCGTTCTCCGCCCGGCGCAAGGGCTGGGGCTACGACGCCGACCAGCGCGGCTCCACCCACCCGGTGGCCGGCAACGGCACCCGCTCGGTCGCCGAGGCGATGGTCAACTTCGACGGCATCTCCTACGCCAAGGGTGCCTCCGCGCTGCGCCAGCTGGTCGCCTGGCTCGGCGACGACGCCTTCTTCGCCGGCCTGAACGCCTACTTCGCCGACCACCTCTACGGCAACGCCGAACTCCCGGACTTCCTGGCCGCGTTGAGCGCCAGCAGCGGCCGCGACGTGCCCGGCTGGGCGGACGCCTGGCTGCGCACCAGCGGCGTCGACACGCTGCGCGCCGAGACCGAGCGCGCCGCCGACGGCACCCTGACCGCGCTCACCGTCGTCAACGAGGGCAGCCGGCCCCACCTGATCGAGGTCGGCGGCTACCGGGTCGAGGACGGCCGGGTCGTCCCGGCCGGCCGCGTCCCGGTCGAGCTCGGCCCGGGCCGCCGGGTCGCCGTCCCCGCCCTGGTCGAGGCCGGCGCTACCCTGGTCGTCCCCAACGACGGCGACCTGACCTGGGCCAAGATCCGCCTGGACCCGGACTCCTGGCGGGCCGTCGCGCAGTCGCTGTCGGCGATCGAGGACGACGTCACCCGCGCCGTCCTGTGGGAGCACGCCCGCGACCTGGTCCGGGACGCCGAACTCGACCCCGCGGCCTACCTCGACCTGATGGAACGCCACCTGCCCGCCGAGACCTCCGACAGCATCGTCGAGACCGTCCTCACCTTCGCCCGCACCCACGTGGCCGGCCGCTACCTGCCCGCCGCGCGCCGGGCCGAGGGCCTGGCCGCCGTCAGCCGCACCGCCCGCGCTCTGCTGGCCGGCGACGGCAGCCACGGCATCCGGCTGGCCGCGCTGCGGGCCGCCGTCGAGAGCAGCGGCGGAGACGACCAACTCACCGAGCTGCAGGGCTGGTTGGCGGACGACGCGGCGCCCGGCGCCCTGCCCGTCGGACCGGAACTGCGCTGGGCCGGCCTGGCCCGGCTGGCCGCGCTCGGGCGGCTCGACGAGGACGCGATCGACGCCGAGGCGGCCCGCGAACCGGGCAGCGAAGCGGAGTTCGGCGCGGCCCGGGCCCGGGCCGCCCGGCCCGGGGAGGACGCCAAGGCCGACGCCTGGGAGCTGCTGTTCACCCCCGACGGCGTCTCCAACCGGGTCCTGGAGGCCACCGCCCGCGGCTTCTGGGCCTCCGGCGACCCGGACCGGCAGCACGCCTACGCGCTGCGCTTCTTCGCGCGGATCACCGAGGCCGCCGACCGCACCGACGCGGTCGCCCGGCTGCTCGGCCAGGCGCTCTTCCCGTCCGCGCAGACCGCCCCCGAGGTGGTCGCCGCCGCCGAGGCCGTCCTCGCCGACCCCGCGCTGACGCCGGCGCTGCGGCGCAACCTGGCCGACGCGACGGACGACCTGCGGCGCACCCGGGCGGTGCGGGCGGCGTTCTAGCACCGCGTCAGGCAACCTTCGCCCGTCGCGACGCCCGGCACGCCCTCTCGCCGCACCGGCCGAAAACCCGAGTACATCCAGTACGAGGGCTTCCGGCCGGCACGCCGAGAGCACGCACCGACCGCCGCTCCTTCACGGCAAAGGTTGCCTGACGCGGCACTAGGGCGGAGCCCGCCCGTGCCCCGCCCGTGCCCCGGCCGGGGCACGGGCGGGGGCGGTGCCGGGCTAGAAGGTGCCGCGGGCGGCGAGGGCGCGGCTGGTGGGGAGGGCGAAGGCGGAGGCGGTCCAGGTCTCGGGGGCCGCCGGGGCGGTGCCGGGCTGGGCGGTGGCGCCGGTCATGGTGAAGGTGTAGCCGCCGGGGCGCAGCGGGAGGTCGGCGGGGGTGGTGAAGCGGTAGACCAGGGTGTCGCGTTCGAGGGCGACGGTGACGACCGCGCCGGGGAGGTCGGTGGCGGGGGTGCTGCCGGGCAGCGCGGCGGGGCGGTTGAGGCGGAACTCGACCTGGAGCGCCGTCATCGCCTCGTCGAGGTCGAGCCGCAGGGTGTGCCGGGTGCCGGTGGGGCCCAGGGCGTCCACCCGGGCGGTGCCGTGCAGGGTGCCGGGCAGTGCGGCGGTGCCGGTCGGCGAGGGCTTGGCGGTCGGCGAGGGCGAGGCGGACGGGCCCGGGGCGAGCGGGGCCGGCCGGGTGGCCGAGGGCGACGGCGAGGCGGCGGGCGCGGGAGTGGACGAGGGCGAGGGCGCGGCGGGCGGCGGGGTGGCGGTGTCCTCGGCGAGCCGCAGGGGCGGGGCGGAGGCGGTGGCCGTGGTCGGGCGGGCGGTGCCGGGAGTGCCGGCGGTGCCGGTGCCGGGACGGTCGCTCGGGCGGCCGGTGGGCGTGGCGGAGGCGCCGCCGGCCGTCGCGGGGGCGGCCTGCAGGGTGCTGCCCGGCGCGGGGGCGGGGCTCTCGGCGGGGGTGGCGTCCGGGCTGGGGACGGGCGGGCCGCCGACGGTGACGCCGATCCGGCGGCCGACCTGCTGCTGCTGCTCGTTCAGCAGCCAGGTGGTGGCCAGGCTGATCCCGACCACCGTGGACATCGCCATCGCCGCACCGGAGAAGCGGATGGTGGGCAGCCGCAGCCGCCCGCCGAAGGGCCCGGGCCGGCCGTGCCGTCCCGACCGGCCCGCGGGAACGGGCCTGGAGTGCTCGCGGAGCGCCACCGGGCTCCCCTTCCTGACAGGTCCGCATGCGACACCGCACCCCGTGCGCGGCCCGGACGGGCCCGGGCGAACGGGGCGGGAGGGACGAGACTACCAGCGGTCTGACGGACCGCCAGATCCCGGGCGAAACCCGGCGGCCGAATCGAGTCCCGTGCCGGACCGGCGAGTTGGAGCGCGCCGGTGGTGGGGAGTGGCCTGAACAGGCCACCCGGAACACCCCGTGCAACCCCCTGCAACCGTTGCGAGCGGCCGTGCGCCGGAGCACGCTGGTGCCGTACCCAGCCGCTTCGGAGAGATCGTCATGCCGTGCGACCCGCTGTCCGCCCCTTCCGACCAGCCGGTCGCCGCCACCCCCATGGGCGGCGACCGGGACGGCGCCGCCGTGCCCCCCGCGGTGGTGGAGGAGGTGCTGCTGCTGCGGATCGCCCTGGACCAGGACCTGGTCGGTGAGGTGCGCACCCGGTTCCGGTACGCGGCCGCCGCGCCGCACGAGGTGCGGCTGACCTTCCACCTGGGGCGTCCCGACGAGGCGGACTGGGTCTTCTCCCGCGACCTGCTGCGCGACGGCCTGGAGGGGCTCAGCGGCCAGGGCGACGTCAAACTGTGGCCCGCGTCCTGCCCGTGCCACGGCGCGACCCTGCACCTGGCCCTGGGGTCGCCGCACGGCAGCGCCCTGCTGGAGGCGTCCCGGCCGCAGGTGCGGGCCTGGCTGGAACGCACCTACACCGTGGTGCCGGACGGCGGCGCGCCCGAACTGCTGCCCAGCGACGAGGAGTTGGCCGAACTGCTGGCCGGCGGCTGAGCGCCGCCGGACCGCCCCGGCAGCCGCAGCGCACCCCCGGCCAGCGCGGCCCGCACCTCCCGGACGGCCGGGGCGGCCGAACCGGGCAGCAGGTCGTACGGGTCGTCCGGCCCGAGCACCGCGACCTCGGCCCGGGCCGCCAGCCGGTACGGGCGGGCCTCCAGCAGCGCGCCCAGGTGGCGGCGCAGCCGGGACAGCTCGGCCCGGACGGTGACGGTGCGGGCCGGGTCGGCGAACAGCGCCTCGGCGAGCCGGGCGGCGCTCAGGCCGTCCCGGTGCAGGGCCAGCAGCAGGAGCAGCTCGGCGTGCCGGGGGCTCGGCGAGTGCGACCAGGCGCCCGCGCTGCCGCGCACCCGCAGTTCGGGGTCGGCAGGGCGGCGCAGGTCCAGTTCCACGGCGGCGGCCCCGGCCTGCTCGGCGAGCGCGGCCGGGCGCGGGGCGGCCGGGCGCACCAGCCAGCCGTCGGCCAGCGGCTCCACCGCGCACTCGCCCAGCGTCGGCACCCAGTGCACCCCGCCGCTGCCCCAGTCGCCGGGCGGCGGGGCCAGCCGGGGCGGGCCGGGCACGCCGGTGGCGGCGGCCGTCCAGCCCGCGCCGTCCACCACCAGGGCCGGGCCGCCGAACCGGGCCAGCAGCGGCACCGCGACCGTCCGCAGCCGGTGCAGCGCCTCCAGGTGGCCGGCCCGCAGCTCGGTCTCGGCGAGCCGGGCGGCGGTCAGCGCGAGCTGCCGCAGGTAGGGGTGGTCGCCGGTGGCGGGACCGCTCAGGTCGATCACGCCGGCCAGCCGGCCGGTGCGCGGGTCGCGGACCGGGACGCCCACGCACGTCCAGCCGCGGTGGCTGCGCAGGTAGTGCTCGGCGGAGTGCACGGTGCTGGGGCGGGCGGTGCGGGCGGCCAGGCCGATCCCGTTGGTGCCGACCTCGTCCTCGGACCAGAGCGCGCCCGGCTCGAAGCCGATCGCGTCGGCGTCCCGGCGCAGCCGCCGGTCCGTCTCCAGCCACAGGACCCGGGCCTTCGGGTCGGCCACCGCGAGCACCACCGGGGCCGGCTCGCCCGGCCCGAACAGGGCCGAGCGCAGTACCGGCAGCACCTGCTCCAGGCCGGTGGCCCGGCGGGTCTCCTCCAGCTCCGCGGGACGCAGGTGGCGGGCCGGCCGGCCGCGCTCCGGGTCCAGCCCGAGACGGCGCAGCCGGGCCCAGGAGTCGCCTATCTCCGGGCGCTGCGGGTGCTGCGGAGGCTCGCAGGACTGCGGCGGGACGGCCCGGAGGGAGGCGCGGGCGGGTGTGCCGCCGCCGTCGGTCCGCTGCATGCCGCTCCCCCGTCTCGCCGTCCCGCAGTCAGCGTACGGGGGGTTCGGCGGGGGTGTACCGGGCGGTCGGGAAGAGTCGTCGGGGAGCGTGCCCGCCGGGGGCCGGGCGGTTTTTCGGGGGGAGCCGTCAGCGGGCGGCGGGGTCGCCCTGGGCGGTTTCGACGGCCTGGTGGAAGTCGTGGCCGGCTTCGGCTGCGGCGGCGGTGGTGGCGGCGAGGCAGCCGGCCAGGGCGAGGGCGGCGAGGGTGCGCAGGGCGCGGCGGGGGGTGGGCGGGGTGCGGTGGTCGGTGAGGAGGGCGCGGACGCGGCGGGGGACCGGGCCGGTGGTGGCGGCGGGGGCGAGGCCGGGGCGGGGGGCGGCGGGGGTGCGGGCGGCGGCGAGGGCGGCGTGGCCGATCGCGCGGGCGGTCAGGGCGCGGTCGCCGACGGCGGTGGCGGCGCACTCGTCGGCCCAGCGTTCCAGGTGGTAGCCGAGGGCGCCACGCAGCGGGCGCAGGGCGGGGTGGCAGGCGGCGGCGTACTCGGCGGCGGCGAGCAGGAGGTGGTGGCGGCCGGCGAGGTGGGCGCGTTCGTGGGCGAGCAGGGCGGCGCGTTCGGGGCCGGTGAGGGCGGCGAGCATGCCGGTGGTGGCGACGATCCGGGGCGGGCGGCCGGGCAGGGCGTACGCGTCGGCGCGGTCGTCGGTGAGGACGGTGAGGGCAGCGGGGCCGGGGCGGCGGAGCAGGGCGCGCGGGCCGGCCGGGAGGTCGCCGGTGGCGGCGCGGGCCCGGCGCAGGTCGGCGAGTTGGCGGCGGGCGGTGCGGGCGGCCAGCACGGTGATGGTGAGCAGCGCGAGGGCGGCGGCGGCCGCGACGGGCACCCACTCGAGGTCGGAGAGTTCGCTGGGGTGCCAGTGCGCGGGGGAGAGGTGGGCGAGGGCGGCGCCGTAGGGCAGGTGCAGCAGGCCGGTGACGGTGAGCAGGCCGAGCGAGGCCAGCGCGGCGGTGCCGAGGGCGACCGAGGTGGCGGCCAGGGTGAGGGCGGCGGCGCGCGGGGCGAGCTGGTCGGCGAGCCGGCGGGCGAGCGGGGCGGCGAGCAGCGGGAGCAGCAGCGGGGCCCAGATGGCGATGGTCACGGCTGTTCCCCGAGGAGTTCGCGGAGCAGGCGCTCGTCCTCGCCGGAGAGGTCGGAGACGAAGCGGGCCAGCACGGTGGAGCGGTCCCGGCCGCGGTCGAGTTCGGTGCGCATCCGGCGGGCGGCGAGGCCGTCGGCGTCCTGGACGGTCGGGGTGTAGGCGAAGGCCCGGCCGGCCTTGGTGCGGGAGACGGTGCCCTTCTCGTGCAGCCTGGCCAGGATGGTGGCGACCGTGGTGCGGGCCAGGTCGGCGGGGAGGGCGTGCTGGACCTGCTGCGGGGTGAGCGGGCCGTCGGCGGCCCAGAGGGCGGCCAGGACCTGGGCCTCGAGTTCTCCCGCGGGCCGACGGGCGGGCGTGTCCGTCATGTCGCGCGAACCTCCGGGATTCGTCTACAGTCCTGTGGACGTCTACATCACTGTAGACGCTGGGGTGCGTCCCCGTGCGGACGCCCTCCAACGTAATGGGAGGTCCGCCAGCCTTGCCCCTGACCCTGTCGCTCGGAGCGGTGAGTGCGCCGTCCGCCGCGCCCGTTCTGGTACATGTTGTCCCTGTGATCCCGAATGTTCATTCCCCCGCCCGCCTGCTCGCCTACGACGGCAGCGGCATCGACGGCGGCCTCTACACCCGGGTCACCGGGTGGGCCGAGTCCGCACCGCACTGGTTCGACCAGCTGGTCAAGACCTGGTCCGCGTACGGCATCGCGGTGTTCGCACTGCTGATGCTCTGGGCCTGGTGGCGGGCCCGGGCCGCCGACTCGGTGGTGATGGCCCGGGTGCTGGCCTCGCCGCTGATCATGGTGGTCGCCTACCTGGTCAACTCGGTGCTCAAGTCGCTGGTCGAGGAAGTCCGGCCGTGCCAGCAGCTGCCCGGCAGCTTCGTGATCGAGTCCTGCGCGCCGGTGGGCGACTGGGCCTTCCCCAGCAACCACACGGTGGCCGCGTTCTCCGCCGCCGCCGCGCTCTGGTACGCCGACCGCCGGCTCGGCTGGATCGCGCTGGCCGCCGCCGTGCTGATGGGCGCCTCCCGGGTCTGGGTCGGCGCGCACTACCCGCACGACGTGCTGGTCGCCGCGCTGGTCGGCGTCCTGGTGGCGCTCCCGCTGGCCGCGCTCGCCGGCCGGGCCGCGCCGCTGGTCGACCGGCTCAGGACCGGCCCGCTCGGGTCCTTCCTGGGGGCCGGAGCGGCCTGAACGGGGCTGGTCCGGGGGCCCTCGGGGCCTGATCGATCCGGGCCGGTCGGCCTCTTGTGCCCCCGCGCCGCGCGGGGAGAGCATGTGAGCCGGGCAGGGGAGTACTCCCCCGCCCGGCTCGCTTTTTCCTGCAGCTCTGCGGAGGGACGCGCCATGCCGTACCGACTCGACGTCATCCAGGGGAACTGGCCCGCGGACGAGCTCGGGAAGGGGGTGGAGGGCCTGCTCGCCGACAGCACGGTGCTCAGCCTCGCCACCGCCGGACACGAGCGCGGCCCGCACGCCAACCTGGCCTTCTACGCCTTCGACTCCGACCTGGTGCTGTACTTCGTCAGCGAGCGCTCCACCCGGCACAGCCTGCACCTGGCCGAGGAGGCCCGGGCCGCCGCCACCGTCCACCTCCAGCCGCCCGCCTACGGCGAGCAGCTGCGCGGCATCCAGCTCACCGGCAGCGCCGGCGAGGCCTGGGGGCGGCAGGCCGAGGCGGCGCTGGCCGCCTACCGCAGCCGCTACCCGTCGTTCGCCGCCGACCCCGAGGTCGCCGCCCAGTTCCTGGCCGGGCGGGGCGCCGCCGCGCTGTACCGCTTCCAGGTGGAGGAGCTGACGGCGGTGGACGAGCCGCGGTTCGGGCGGCGCGAGTACCTGCACGCGCGCGTGCTGCGCTGAGGTCCGGCGCCCCGGGCCGCGGGGCTTGCTGCTTCGGGCGCCTCGGGTGGCCAGGTTGTATGGACAACTCTTGCGGGCGGTTCACCTCCGCGACGGGAGTCCGACCACTGGCGGCCACCTCGGCGCCCGAGCCTGTCCGCATGAGAGTCATCGTCGTAGGAGCGGGCGTGCTGGGCACCATGCACGCCTGGCAGGCCGTCGAACGCGGCCACGAGGTCGTCCACCTGGAACGCGAGACCGAGGCCCGCGGCGCCTCCGTCCGCAACTTCGGCCTGGTCTGGGTCAGCGGCCGGGCCGCCGGGCCGGAACTGGCGACCGCGCTGCGGGCCCGCGAGCTGTGGGAGGAGATCGGCGCCCGCGTCCCCGGCCTGTGGTTCCGGCCCAACGGCTCGCTCACCCTGGCCCGCACCGAGGCCGAACTCGCCGTCGCCGAAGCCGCGCTGGAGCTCCCCGACGCCGAGTCCCGCGGCTACCGGCTGCTCGGCCCCGACCAGGTCCGCGCCCTCAACCCGGCGCTGCGCGGCCGCTACCTGGCCGGCCTGCACTGCACCCGGGACGCCGCCGTCGAACCCCGGGTCGCCCAGCCCGCGCTGCGCGCCGCGTTGGAGGCCACCGGCCGCTACACCTTCCTGCCCGGCCGGGAGGTCCGCGACCTGGTCGGCGGCCGTGCCGTCCGCGACGACCACGGGCAGCTGCACGAGGGCGACCTCGTCCTGCTGTGCACCGGCGCCTGGCTCGGCGGACTCGTCCGCGAACTCGCCCCCGACCTGCCGGTGCGCCGCGTCCGCCTGCAGATGATGCAGACCGACCCGCTCGGCGAGACCCTCACCACCTCCGTCGCCGACGGCGACTCCTTCCGCTACTACCCGGCCTTCGCCGGCCCCGAACTGGACGCCCTGCGGGCCGGCCAGCCGCAGCCGCCCGTCGCCGAACAGCACAGGATGCAGCTGCTCATGGTGCAGCGCCAGGACGGCGGACTCACCGTCGGCGACACCCACGAGTACGACCAGCCGTTCGGCTTCGACGTGGTCGAGGACCCGTACGACCACCTCGCCGAGGTCGCCGCGGACCTGCTCGGCCGCCCGCTGCCCCGGATCCGCCGCCGCTGGGCCGGCGTCTACGCCCAGTGCACCGACCCCGCCCGGGTCGTCCACCGCCAGCAACTCGCCGACACCGCCTGGCTGGTGACCGGCCCCGGCGGCCGCGGCATGACCTGCTCCCCGGCCATCGCCGAGACCACCGCGGACGCCGCCGGGCTCTGAGCCCCCGCCCGGCCCCGCCCATCCTTCCGTGAACCGACAGAGGCTGAACATGACCACGCACGACGTGACCCTGGTGGTGCTCGACATGGCGGGCACCACCGTCGCCGACGACGGCCTGGTGGAGCTGGCCTTCGCCGCCGCCGCCCGCGCCCAGGGGGTGGAGACCGGAAGCCCGGAGCACGCCACCATGCTGGCGCACGTCCGGGCCACCATGGGGGAGTCCAAGATCTCCGTCTTCCGGCACCTGTTCGGCGACGAGGACCGCGCCCAGGGCGCCAACCTCGCCTTCGAGTCCGCCTACGACGCCCTGGTCGACCAGGGCCGCTGCGAGGCGCTGCCCGGCGCCGCCGAGGCGATCGCCGAACTGCGCGGCCGGGGCCGGAAGGTGGCGCTCACCACCGGCTTCTCCCGCACCACCCAGGACCGCATCCTGGCCGCGCTCGGCTGGCAGGACATCGCCGACCTGACGCTCTGCCCCGCCGACGCCGGCCGCGGCCGCCCCCACCCCGACCTGGCGCTCACCGCCCTGCTGCGCACCCGCACCGACTCGGTGCAGCAGGTCGCGGTGGCCGGCGACACCGGCTACGACATGCTCACCGGCGCCCGGGCCGGCGCCTCGGTGGTGGCCGGCGTGCTCACCGGCGCGCACGACGAGCCCCGGCTGCGCGCCGACGGCGCCACCCACGTGCTCGCCTCGATCGCCGAACTGCCCGCGCTGCTGGCCGCCCGCTGACCCCGGCGGCCGCCCACCGGCGGTGACCGCGCGGCCCCGGCGACGCCCCGGGGCCGCGCGGTACTGGTTCGGGCCGCCCCGGCGTGCTTATCTGATGGCATGTTGCGGTCAGTGCGTTCGCTCGGAGTGCTCACCCTCGGACTGGCGCTGCTCACCGGCTGCGGCTCCTCCGGGAGCGGCAGCGGCGGCAGCAGCCCCTCCGGCGGCGCCGGAACGACCACCGGCAGCGCCGGACCGAGCAGCCCCGGCCCCAGCCCGACGCCGTCCCCGACCCCCACTCCGAGCCCGAGCCCGAGCCCGACGCCCACGCCGACGCCCACGCCCGAGCCGAGCACCCCCGCGCCGACCACCGGCCCCGGCGACGCCCGGCTCGTCGGACAGCGGATCGTCTACTCGTACCCCGGCACCACCGTCCCCGACACGCTGCTCCAGCGGGTCCGCGAGGGCCGGGTCGCCGGGGTGATCTTCTTCGCCGAGAACGTCGGCAGCGGCGGCACCGCGCTGCGCACCGCCGTCGCCCGGCTCCGCGAGGCCGAACAGCAGAGCCCCGGCCGGCGCCCGCTGCTGCTGATGACCGACCAGGAGGGCGGACTCGTCCGGCGGGTGCCCGGCGGGCCCGAACAGTCCGCCAAGGACGTCGGCCGCGCCGCCGACCCGCTCGCCGCCGCCGCCCGCACCGGCGGCGAAGCCGCCACCGCGCTCACCGACCAGGGCCTCAACCTCAACCTGGCGCCCGTGCTGGACGTCTACCGCACCCCCGGCGACTTCGCCGACTCCGCGCAGCGCTCCTACAGCACCGACCCCGCCACCGTCGGCCGGCTCGGATCCGCCTTCGTCAAGGCCCAGCAGGACGCCGGGGTCGCCGCCACCGCCAAGCACTTCCCCGGCCTCGGCAGCGCCCCCGCCGGCGCCAACACCGACGAGGAACCCGTCACCCTCGGCCTGCCGCTCGACCAGCTGCGCAGCACCGACGAACGCCCCTACCGGGACGCGATCGCCGCCGGGGTCAAACTGGTGATGCTCTCCTGGGCGGTCTACCCGGCCCTCGACCCCGGCACCCCCGCCGGCATGTCCGGCACGATCGTCCGCGACGAGCTGCGCAGCCGCCTGCACTACGACGGCGTCACCATCACCGACGCGCTGGAGGCCAAGGCCCTCGACCCGGTCGGCGGCACCGACCGGCGCGCGATGGCAGTCGCCCAGGCCGGGGTCGACCTGCTGCTCTGCTCCGGCCGGGACGTCGCCCAGGGCGACAGCGCCGCCGCCGCCCTCGCCGCCGGACTGGCCTCCGGGGAACTGGACCGCAACGACTTCACCGCCTCCGCGAACCGGGTCGACGCGCTGCGGGGAACGCTCAGGTAGCGGGTCGGGCCGGCCGGGCCCGCGATCGGGCCGGGCCGGTTCGGCGGCCGGTTCAGCGGGCCGGGGCGAGGGCGTCGAGGCGGGCCGCGTCCAGGTGGGCGGTGAGGAAGCGGGCGGCGCGCTGCAGGGCGGCGTCGGCCTCGTCGAGGCGGCCGAACTGCTGCTGGAAGACGTGCGGGAGGCCGGACTCCACTTCGAGGGTGACCGCGACGTCCTGCTCGGCCGCGCGGGCGGCCAGCCGGACCGCGTCGTCGAGCAGCAGCTCGTTCGTCCCGACCTGGACGAGGAGCGGGGGCAGCCCGGTGAGGTCGGCGAACAGCGGGCTGGCCAGGGGGTCCGTCGGGTCGCCCGTGCCGAGGTAGTGGTCGGCGTAGGCGCGGATGTCGGCCTCGGTGAAGAGCGGGTCGGCCTCCTTCCGGGAGCGGTAGCTCGCCCCGGCGAGGGTGAGGTCGACCCAGGGCGAGAAGAGGACCGCGGCGGCGGGCAGCGGAAGCCCGGCGTCGCGGGCGGCGAGCAGGGTGGCGAGGACCAGCCCGCCGCCGGCGGAGTCGCCGGCCAGGACGAGGCTCCGCGGGTCGGTGCCCGACTCCAGCAGCTCGCGGTAGGCCGCGAACCCGTCGTCGACGGCGGCGGGGAAGGGGTGCTCGGGGGCCAGCCGGTAGTCCGGGGAGAGCGCGCGCAGCCCGGAGTGGCGGGCCAGTTCGCCGACCAGCCCCGCGTGGGTGTCCGGCGAGCCCACCAGGTAGCCGCCGCCGTGCAGGTAGAGCAGCAGGCCGTGGTCGGCGGCGTCGGCCGGCTCCAGCTCCAGGGCCGGACGGCCGCCCAGGACGGTCCGGCGGACGGCCACGGCCTCCGGCGCGGGGCGGCCGACGGCGGCGGCGAAGCCGGTGCGCTGCTCCTCGGGGGTGGGCGGGGTCTCGGGGCGGGGGGCGGAGCGGAGCAGGGCGTCCAGGGCTTCGCGCTGCTGACGGGACACGGGGGCCTCCAGAGGGGTCGGTGTGCGAGGATGGATTCCTAGGAATGCATCTGCTGACCTGAACCATATTCCAGAGAAGAAGATTCCTGGGAATCCATTGGGGGAAGTGTGAGCCACGTCACTCCGGTCCTCGTCGACCTGATCCGCGTCGAGACCCGGCTCTACAACGCCGTGAGCGCCCGGCTGCGCGCCCAACAGGGCCTGGGGCTCGGGCAGTTCGAGTTCCTGGAGATCATCGACCGGGTGCCCGGGTGCCGCGTCCTCGATCTCGTCGCCGAAGTCGCGATCACGGTGGGCGCCGTCAGCAAGGCGGTCGACCGGCTGGTGGAGGCGGGCTGGTGCGAGCGGGTCGCGAACCCCGAGGACCGCCGCTCCTCCCTCCTCCGGCTCACCCCCGAGGGCGAGGCGCAACTGGCCGCGGCCCGCCCCGTGGTGGAGGCCGAGAGCGCGGCGCTGACCGCGTCGGTGCCCCCCGAGGACCTGGCCCGCCTCGCCACGACCCTGGCCGCCCTCCGGGCCGGACTGGAGGCGGACCAGGTGGGGTGAGCGCGGCGCGGGCCGCGGGTCGCGGCGGCTCAGTGGGCGGAGCGGAGGTTCAGCAGGACCACGCCGACGATCACCAGGGCGATGCCGCACCACTGCAGGCGGCCCAGCGGCTCGCCGAAGAAGGACGCGCCGATCGCCGCGACGGCGGCCGTGCCCGCGCCCGACCAGACCGCGTACGCGACCGAGACCGGGATGTGCCGGAGGGCCCGGCCCAGCAGGGCGAACGACAGCACGTAGCCGACCGCGACCGCCAGGCTCGGCCACAGCCGGGAGAAGCCGTCGGTGAGCTTGAGCAGGCTGGTCGCGCACACCTCGCAGGCGATCGCCAGGGCCAGCAGCAGGTACGGCATCAGGCCGCGGGGGCGGCCAGCGCCGCGAGGAACGGCAGGTCCGCGTCGACCAGGCTGTCCAGCACGGTGGTGCCCGCGACGGCCGGGATCGGGACGGCCGACGGCACCGCCAGCACCGGGCAGCCCGCCGCGCGGGCGGAGGCGACACCGGTCGGGGTGTCCTCGACGGCCACGCAGACGGCCGGGGTCAGGCCCAGCCGGGCGGCCGCGGCCAGGTACGGGTCCGGGGCGGGCTTGGTGCGCGGAGTGTCCTCGGCGGCCAGCGTGGTGCTGAACCAGTGCGGGCCGATCGCGTCCAGCACCAGGTCGACCACCCGGCGCGGGGACGCCGAGACCAGCGCGGTCGGGACGCCGGCGGCGCGCAGCGCGGCGAGCAGCGCGAGGGCGCCGGGGCGGGGGACGATCTCGGCCCCGACCTTCGCGGCGAACGCGTCGTTCAGGTGCGCGACCAGGTCGGCCTCCGGACGCGAGGTGCGGCTGCTGCGGTGCAAGTGGGCGGCGGTGTGCTCGACGGCCTGGCCGAGGACGTCCGGGAGGTCGGCGTCGGTCAGGGCCAGGTCGAGCTCGGCGGCGAGTTCGGCCGCGGCCTGCCACCACAGGTGCTCGGTGTCGACCAGGGTCCCGTCCATGTCGAACAGGACGGCGGCGGGGCGGGGTGCAGGCATGGCGGTACCTTACGGGGGTCTTCGGGCACGCGGGGCGGGGCGTGGAGCAGCGTGCAACTGGCTTTCGGTGGACGGGTGTCGGGCTGATGCCTGCCGCTGCGCGCAGTTCCTCGCGCCCCCGGCGGGGCGCGGGAGGGGGGCGGGGGCGGGGGTCAGGAGGGGGTGGTCGGGGCGTGGTCGACCAGGACGGGGCGGTCGGGGAGGGTGAGGGCGGCGCGGCTGCCGAGGGGGAGGGTGGCGGCGGTTTCGGTGGGGAGGTCGGACTTGATCTCGGTGCCGTCGGGGAGGCGGACGGTGAGGCGGGTGACGGCGCCGAGGAAGGAAGCGGCGACGACCAGGGCGGTGCCGTCCTCGGCGGGGGTGAGCCGGACGTTCTCCGGGCGGACCAGGACGTGCAGGTCGCCGTCGGCGGGGAGGGTGCCGTCCACGGGGTGGCGGCGGCCGAGCACCTCGACCTGGCCGTCGGCGGTGCGCGAGCACGGGATGCGGCTCATGGTGCCGACGAACTCGGCGACGAACGCGGTGGCCGGCCGGGAGTACAACTCCGAGGGGGTGGCGCACTGTTCGAGGCGGCCGGCGCGCAGGACGGCGACCCGGTCGGCCATCGAGAGGGCCTCCTCCTGGTCGTGGGTGACGAACAGGGTGGTGATGCCGAGTTCCTGCTGGAGGCGGCGGATCTCCTCGCGCAGCGCGAGCCGGACCTTGGCGTCGAGGGCGGAGAGCGGCTCGTCGAGCAGCAGGACGCGCGGCTGCAGGGCGAGGGCGCGGGCCAGCGCGATGCGCTGCTGCTGGCCGCCGGACATCTGGTGCGGGTAGTGGGCGGCGCGCTGCGGGAGGCCGACGAGTTCCAGCAACTCCTGGGCGCGGCGCAGCCGTTCGGCCTTGCCGACGCCGCGCATCCGCAGGCCGAAGGCGACGTTGTCGGCGGCGGTGAGGTGCGGGAAGAGGCTGTAGGACTGGAACACCATGCCGGCGTCGCGCCGGTGGGCGGGGATCCGGGTGATGTCCTCGCCGTCGACCAGCACCTCGCCGGAGTCGTGGGTCTCGAAGCCGGCCAGGATCCGCAGCGCGGTGGTCTTGCCGCAGCCGGAGGGGCCGAGCAGGGCGAGCAGTTCGCCGGGGCGGACCGTCAGGTCGAGGCCGTCGAGGGCGGTGGTGGTGCCGAACTGCCGCCGCAGCGAACGGAATTCGACGGTGGCGCTGCCGGTGGCGGTGTCCTTGGCGAGGAGGGTGGTGGCGGTGCTCATGGGTGGCGGTCTCCGGGAGCGGTTCAGGAGGTGGCGGCGGTCTTGTGGCGGCGCTCGCGGCCGGCGGCGGCCAGCAGGAGCAGCAGCACCCAGGTGATCAGCAGGCTGAGCACGGACACCGCGACGGACATCTGGCCCTGGCTGTTGCCGACCGAGTAGATCCACACCGCGAAGGGCTGGTAGCCGAGGATCGAGGCGGTGGTGAACTCGCCCAGCACCAGGGCCAGGGTGAGGAAGGCGGCGTTCAGCAGCGCGCCGCGCAGGTTCGGCACGATCACCGAGAGCACGGCCCGCGGCCAGCTCGCGCCGCAGTTGCGGGCGGCCTCGACCAGGGTGCGCACGTCCACGGCGCGCAGCCCGGAGTCCAGGGCGCGGTAGGCGAGCGGCAGGGCCATCAGGACGTACGCGACGACCAGGACGAGCGGGAACTCCGGCTGCTGGACGAACACGAAGGTCTGGAAGAACGGCGTGTCCATCAGGTAGTCGGGGCCCCAGCGCAGCACGCCGATCAGGCCGGCGGTCAGGGCGACCGGCGGCACCACCAGCGGGAGGGTGCAGACCACTTCGAGGACCGGGCGGAGCTTCGGCGCGCCGAGCCGGACCGCGATCATCGCGGGCACCAGCAGGAGCAGCAGCACCACGACGGTGACGGCGGCGAGCTCCAGGGTGAGCACCAGGCTGTCGGTGAAGCCGGGGGCGGAGAGCAGGCCGGTGTAGGCGTCGAAGGAGATCCCGCTCGGGTCGTCGATCGAGAACCAGACCGAGGCGGCCAGCGGCACCAGGAAGTACAGGCCGGCCAGCAGCAGGACCGCGCCGCGCCAGACCCGCAGGCGGGAGATCAGCTGAGCCATCGGGCACTCCGGCGCTGGAGGGGCAGGTAGACGGCCATCACCAGGACGGCCACGATGATCATGTCCAGGCTGAGCGCCAGCGCCAGGTTGCCCTGGCCGACCAGCACGTTGCCGGAGAGCGCGTCGGCGATCTGACGGCTGATCAGCGGGACGGTCGCGCCGACCATCGCGGCGGCGGTGGCGTACGCGGCGAACGCGGAGCCGAACAGCAGCACGAAGCCGCCGAGCAGCGAGGGGAACAGGATCGGCAGCGCGACGTGCCGCCAGTACTGCAGGGCGGTGGCCCGGTTGTTCTGGGCGGCCTCGCGCCACTGGACCCGCAGGCCCTCCAGCGCGGGGGTGATGGTGAGCACCATCAGCGGCACCAGGAAGTACAGGTAGGTGACGGTCAGGCCGGAGAAGCTGTACAGCGACCAGCCGTGGTCGGTCAGGTGGAACATCCTGGTGACCTCGCCCGCGTTGCCCAGGGTGGCGACGAAGGCGAACGCCAGCGGCAGGCCGCCGAAGTTGGCGAGCACGCCGGAGGCGGTCAGCACCGCCTCGCGCAGCAGCCGGAACCGGGAGGTCAGCACGGCCTGGGCGATCGGGACGCCGAGCACGGTGCCGATCAGCGCGGTCAGCGCGGACAGCTTCACGCTGGAGAGCAGCGCCGTCCAGTACGCGCCCTGCACCGAGTCGGTGAGATTGGCGGTGGTGAAGGAGCCGGCGCCGGTCTCCGCGTCGCCGGAGACGGTGAACGCCCCGGTGACGATGGCGACGGCGGGCAGGCCGAAGCCGACCAGGAAGAAGGCCAGCAGCGGCACGGTGGCCAGCCAGGCACCGCCGCGCGGGCGGCGCCGGGCGGGGCGCGGGGCGGGGGACGCGGTGGCGGCGCCGGGAGCCCCCGGGCCGCCGCTGGGGTCAGCGGCGGCCGGGGCCGGCACCGGGGTGGGAGCCGTGGTCATGTCGGTGATCAGCCCGCGATGGCCTTGGCCCAGTTGTCGGTCACGACCTTCTTGGCCGCGTCGACCTGCTCCGGGCTGGGGAAGGTGGTGAAGGGCTTCTCGACGACCGGCAGCTTGGCCGCGGCGGTGGCGTCCAGGGTGCCGTCCGCCTTCATCGCGTCGAACAGCGCCGGGGTGGCGTAGCCGCCCAGGAAGCCGTTCTGGCCCTCGGCCGAGTACAGGTACTCGATCCACAGGCGGGCGGCCGCCGGGTGCGGGGCGTCCTTGTTGATGGCCTGGCTGTAGTACTGGGCGTAGGAGCCGTCGGTGGGGACGGCGACCTGCCAGTCGACGCCCTTGCCCTTGAACTCGTCGGTGTAGCCGGCGTTCAGGTACGACCAGTCGATCGAGATCGGGGTCTCGCCCTTCTCGACGGTGGCCGGGGTGGACTCGACCGGGTTGAAGTTGCCGGACTGCTTCAGCTTGGCGAAGAAGTCGATGCCGGGCTGGATGTTGTCCAGCGAGCCGCCGTTGGCCAGCGCGGCCGCGTACACGCCGCCGAACGCCGAACCGGACTTGGTCGGGTTGCCGTTCAGGGCGACCTGGCCCTTGTACTCCGGCTTGAGCAGGTCGGCGAAGGTCTTCGGGCAGACCGCGACCTTCTTGGCGTCGCAGCCGATCGAGACGTAGCCGCCGTAGTCGTTGACCTGGAGGCCGTTCGGGTCCTTCATGGTGGCGGGGACCTTGTCGAAGCCGGCCACCTTGTAGGGGGCGAGGATGCCCTCCTTGGCGGCGGAGAGCGCGAACGCCGAGCCGAGGTCCAGGGTGTCGGGGGCGCGGTCCTGGCCCTTGCGGGACTTGACCGCGTTGATCTCGTCCTGGCTGGAGCCGTCCGGGTTCTCGTCCTCGATCTCGATGCCGTACTTCGCCTTGAAGTCGTCCATCAGCTTGCCGTAGTTGGCCCAGTCGCGCGGGAGGGTGATGACGTGCAGCTTGCCCTCCTTCTTCGCGGCGGCCACCAGGCCGTCCATGCCGCCGAAGTCGGCCAGCGAGGTCGCGGTCCTCGCGTCCTTGGCGCCTCCCTTCGCGGCGTCGCCGGACTTGGCGGTCGAGCCGGCGGAGCCGCAGGCGGAGAGGGAGAGCGCGGCAGCGGTCAGCACGGCCGCGAGGGCGGCGGCGCGGTGGCGGTGCACGGTCACGGGAGGGTCTCCTGGAGGAAGTGGAGCTGCAGAGATCACGGGAGTGTTCGGTGCGCGGCGCGGCCGGTTGTCCGGCCAAGTTGGCCAGCCAACTTCCGGCGCCGGAAGCAAGTACGCCCGAGGCCGGTGACGGGAAGGTGAACGGACGGCCCAGGCCGGGGGTCGGCTGCGGGAACGGTCGCGCCCGGAGCCGGAGGCGCCGGCCGCAAGGGCTAGAGTCCGTGGTGTACGCGCGATCACGGCGCGGACACGGCCCAATCTCCTTGCCGGCCGGGCTCCTTACCGACCAGGGCCCTCACCGGCCAGGTTCACCGACCAGGCTCCTCACCGACCAAGGGAACTCGACGCACGTGGCACTCGACCAGGACCGCGCCGCCGGCTCGCTCTACCGCAAGGTGGCCGCCGACCTGCGCGAAGCGATCACCTCCGGCTCGTTCGGCGAAGCCGGACGCCTGCCGGCGGAGGGCGCCCTCGCCGAGCAGTACGGCGTCTCCCGCGGCACCGTCCGCCAGGCCCTCGCCATGCTGCGCGCCGACGGGCTGGTCACCTCCCGTCGCGGCACCCGCCGGGTCGTCCTCGGCAGCGCCCGCGTCCAGTCCTTCTCCGAGCTGCTCTCCTTCACCCACTGGGCCCGCTCGATGGGCGAGGAGCCCGGCGGCCGGCTCGAATCGCTGATCCGCCGCCCCGCCGACGCCGCCGAACGCGAGCAGCTGCGCCTCGAACCCGGCACCGAGGTCTACGTGACGCTCCGCCTGCGCACCCTCTCCGGCACCCCCGTCATGGTCGAGCGCACCGTCTACCCGCCCCGGGTCGGCGAGGTGGTCGCCCAGCTCCCGCCCGACGTGGTCTCGCACACCGAACCCCTGCGCGAGCACGGCATCCTGTTCACCGACGCCGACCACACCATCGACGTGGTCGCCGCCAACGCGGACGACGCCCGCCTGCTCTCCTGCCGCCGCGGCAGCCCGCTGCTGCGCGAGAAGCGCCGCACCACCGACCCCACCGGCACCCCCGTCGAGTGGTCCCAGGACCGCTACCTGCCCGGCACCGTCGCCTTCTCCATCCACAACTCGCTGGCGTCCTCGGCCCTTTCGCGGCACGCCCGGGACGACGACTGAGCGGTGGCCGCAACGGTCGGGCAGCGGCCTGGCGGCGGTCGGGCGGCGGTCGGGCGGCGGCGGAAAACCGGGTGCCGCCGGGCCGCCGCGCCGGTGAGAATCGCCGGATGACCGACATCACGCGCATCGACCCGGCGGAACTCCACCCCACCTCCGGCTACGCGCACATCACGGTGGTGGAGGCCGGGCGCACCGCGCACCTGGCCGGGCAGTGCCCGCTGGACGCGGACGAGAAGCTGGTCGGCGCGGGAGACCTGGACGCCCAGATCGACCAGGTGGTGGCCAACTCCCTGACCGCGCTGGCCGCGATCGGCATCGGGCCGGAGCGGGTGGTCCGCTCGGTCGTCTACGTGGTCAGCGACCGCAGCGAGGTCCTCGCCGGCGCCTGGGACCGGCTGGCCGCCTCCCCGCTCGCCCCCGCCCTCAGCACCGCCTCCACCCTGCTCGGCGTCGCCGCCCTCGGCTACACCGGCCAGTTGGTCGAGATCGACCTGACGGCGGCGCTGCCGGGCTGACTCCGGGTCAGCACCTCCCCCGTCCAGCGCCGGAGCTGGGCCAGCAGCACGGTCAGCCGGCGGACGCCGCCCGGGAAGGCGGGCAGCAGCAGGACGGCCGGCAGGCAGGCCGCCGTCACCAGGAGCACCGGCAGCAGGGCCAGGGCGACGATGACCGCGCGCTGGCAGGAGGCCAGGGCGCGGACGGCTTCGGTGAACATCAATGGGCCTTTCGCTGCGGGGAGTTGCGGATTCCTCCTACTCTTCGGGGCGGACCGGGCGTTGCGCCAGCCGCAACGGATTGCCGATGTCCGGCAACGGGGGAAGGAAGGCGATGACGCTCGAACTGCCGGGCGGTGAGCCGGAGGTGGCGGCCCTGACCGCCTTCCTGGGCCAGCTGTTCCGGGCCCTCGGCCTCTCGCTCACCCGGTACGCCGCCCGGTGCAACCGCGACAAGGGCAGCGTCTCGCGCTACCTGAGCGGCGCCCGGATCGCCCCGAAGGACTTCGTCGACGAACTGCTCCGGCAGGTCGCCGAGACCACCGGGCAGTCGGTCTCGCCGGACGTCCAGGAGCACGCCCACCGGCTGCGGATGGCGGCGTTGCGGGTGCGCAACGCCTCCCGGCACGAGGTCGAGGAGCTCCGCGAGCGGCTCGGCGCGGCCGAACGCGAACTCCAGCTGGCGGGCGTCCGGGAACGGCACCTGCTGCGCTCCCTGCAGGCCACCGAGGCGCAGGCCGCGCAGGCCGAACAGCGCTACCGGCAGTTGGAGACCGACCGGGCCGCCGCCCGCTACGAGACCGGCCCCGGCGCGCTGGAGCGCCGGTCGGACGGATCCGGCGCCGACTTCGCCCGGGAGGAACTGCGGGAACTGAAACGGGAGTTGGACCTGCTGCGGGCCGAACTCGCCCGGGCCCAGGGGCTGCGCCACGACGCCGAGGAGCAGTGCGTCCGGCTGGAGGCCCGGCTGCTCGCCGCCGAGGCCGCGCTCGCCACCCAACGGGCCCGCCGGGAGCGGGAGTTCGACTACCGGGCGGAGCTGGAGTCGCCCGCGGCGGTGCTCACCCGGGAGTTCGCCCGGACGGTCGGCACCGGGGCCGACCCGGAGACCACCGCCGCCGAGCTGTGCGCGGTGTTCGTTCCCGGCTGGGCCGCCGCGGCCGCCGTCGAGGTGCGCGCCGCGTTCGTCGGGGAGGACGGCGCCCCCGACGGCTGGACGCCGGACGGCCTGCTGCTGCACCGCCTCGGCACGGCCGGGGCCGCGGGGGAGGACCGCGCCCGGGTGGTGGTCCCCCGCGTACAGGCCGAACGGATCCTCCGGGAGGGTGCGCCGGTGCACGCCGAATCGCCCGAAGGCCCGGTGCTGGCACTGCCGTTGGCCGTCCGGGGCGAGGTGTTCGGCGTGCTCCGGCTGTTCGGCGGCGCGGGCGGCGACGGGGGCCGGGCGGCGTACGGGCGGGCCGAGGCCGAACTGCTGGCCGGCCTGGCCGAGCGCGGGGCGCTGCTGCTGGACAGCGCCCGGATGCACCGGGCCGAGGCCCGGCTGGCGCGGGCGCTGCAGCGCTCGATGATCCCCGACACCCTGCCGGGCACGCCCTGGGCGCGGCCGGCACACCGCTTCCGCCCCGGCGGGCACCGGGGCGGGGCCGGTGGCGACTGGGTCGACGCCGTCCCGCTGCACGGCAACCGGATCGCCCTGGTGGTCGGCGCCGTACTGGGCCACGGCCTGCCCGCCGTCCAGGCGATGAGCCGGCTGCGGGCCGGGGTGCAGGCCTTCACCCTGCTGGACGTGCCCCCCGCCCGGCTGCTGCGGCACCTGGACGACCTGGCCCAGCGGCTCGGCGACGACCACCTCGCCACCTGCCTGTACGCGGTCTACGACCCGGTCGCCCGCACCTGCGAACTCGCCTCGGCCGGGCACCTGCCGCCCGTCCTGCTGCACCCCGGCGGCGGCAGCACGGAGGTCGCCCTGCCCGCGAACGCCCCGATCGGCGTCGGCGGCGTCCCGTTCGCCGCCCGCACCATCGAGGTCCCGGACGGCTCCGTGCTGGTGCTGTGCAGCGGCAACCGGGTCGAACTGGCCGACCACTGCGCCGGGTTGACCGGATCGGGGTGGCTGCCGGAGCAGGTGTGCGACTTCGTGCTCGAGGCACCGGGCGCGGTGGAGCGCCGGGACGACCTCGCGGTGCTGGCCGCCGCGTTCGACGGCGCGCCCCGGGCGGAGGAGGAGCGCTACGAGATCCTGCCCCGGCCGGTGGAGGTGCCGCTGCTCCGCCGGCTGGTGCGCCGGCAGCTCGCGGCCTGGGGGCTGGGCTCCATCGCCGACACCGCCACCCTGCTGGTCGGCGAACTGGCCACCGACGCGGTCGCGGCGGCGGAGGAGACGATCGGGCTGCGGCTGGTGTGGACCGACCGGCTGCTGGTCGAGATCACCGACGACCAGCGCGAACTGCCCGCCCTGGCGGAGGTGGACCCGCTCGCGGAGGAAGGGGCCGGCCGGGGCCTGCTGCTGCTGAGCAGGCTCGCCGACCGGTGGGGCGCCGAACGCAGCGCCTACGGCCGGAAGGTCTGGTTCGAGCTGTCGCCGCTGCGCGGCTAGGCCCCGTCCGGCCGGTCTTGTCGGATCGGCGCGCGGCGGTGGGCGCCCGGCAAGGTCGGCCGGACGGGGCCTAGCGCATCGAATCCAGGAGCAGCGGCCGGAATTCGGCGAACGAGGGGGTCGCGGCGGCCGGGTCCTTGGCGGCCTCGTCCCAGCGGCGGACGGCGACGGCGTCGGCGCTGAACGGGTGGGCGGCGAAGGCGGCGGCCTCGGCCGGGGACATCGGGCCGCCCTGGAGGGCCAGGGTGTGGACGGAGGCGGGGGAGAGGCGGTCGAGGTAGCCGGGTTCGGTGGCGCACAGGTAGCGCTTGGCGTCGACGTGCAGGCGGACCGGCTCGGTGACGGCGGGCGGGAAGTGCGGGGCCAGCCGGGCGGCGGCGGTGGCGCCGTGGCGGTTGTCGGTGCCGGCCATCAACTCCCGTCCGCTGCCCCGGAAGTGGCCGGTGTCGTGGAGCAGGGCGGCGGCCACCAGGGCGGGCGGGGCGCCCGCGGTGCGGGCCAGGGCGGCGGCCTGCAGCATGTGGGCGGCCAGGGTGACGGCCTCGCCGAGGTACTCGCCGGCGCCCTCGCCCTCGAACAGTTCCTCGAGTTCGTCCAGGGCGGCGGTGCGGCGGCGCAGCACGGCCAGGGTGGAGGAGAGCGCGTCGAGGTCGGCGTAGCAGCCCTGGAGGTGGCGGTGGCCGGTGCCGTCGCCGCTGTCGTCGCCGGTCTCGAAGGCGGTGCGGGCGTGCAGCAGCCGGGTGTTGTCGAAGAGCAGGCAGTCGCCGGGGGCGAGCCGGAAGTCCAGCCGCAGGTCCGGGCGCAGGGTGATCGCGGCGAACCGGCGGTAGGCGGCGTAGAAGGCGTCCAGCCCGGCGGGGGACAGGGCGCGCAGCGCGGCGGTGTCGGTGGAGCGGTTGTTGAAGCGGACCTCGCGGATCGCGCCGCGCGGGTCGAGACCGATCAGCGGCTTCTCGGCGGCGAGTTCGGTGCCCCGGTCGCGGTAGCGGAACGGCACCGGCGTACGGGCCAGCAGCGCGAACGCGGCCGGGTCCTCCGCCCGCAGCAGGTCGGCGGCCCGGAAGCCGTCGACCAGGCCGGAGTCGCCGCCCGCGCAGTCGTTGCGCAGGCAGTGCAGCAGCTGCAGGGTGGGCACCGGGTCCCGGTAGGGGTTGTCGGTGTGCGGGGCGATGGCGAGGCCGGTGAACGCCAGGTTCGCCGGGTCGGGCTCGACCCGGACGTCGAACAGCTCGCCGTAGTTGGTCTCCCGGACGTACCCGAAGCTGCGGGCGACCTCCAGCACCCGCCCCGGCTCGGCCGGGACGCCGCGCAGCAGCGCGAAGCCGGAGCGGCGGACGGCCGCCAGCACCGCGATCCGCTCCTCCGGGTCGGCCAGGTACGCGGCCCAGTCGGCCTCGGGCAGGCCGCGGGCGAAGTCGGCGGCCCGCCACAGCCGTTTGGCGTGCTCGGTGCGCTCGTCGGGGGCGGCGGGCGCGTCCCAGCCGGCCGGGTAGTGCGAGCGGTGGCCGTCGGACCAGTGCACGGCCAGGCCGGTGGCGTCCTCGACGGCCCCGACGGCGGTCAGGCCGTCGGGCAGGTCGCCGATCTGGAAGCGCTTCTGCCCGCCGCGCGGGTCTCGGCACTCGGTGCACGGGCAGTTGTCGCGCAGCCAGTAAGGGTTGGGCACGGACATCGGGTCAGCCTCCGGTTGTACAGCCAACTTCGCGGGGGCTGCTCAGCCAAGACCGCCCGGGCGTCCACCGTCCGCCCGCCCGGTGAACGGCGGGCCACCGGCAGTCGAACCCTGGCCCCGCCGGACCGGACCGGGAGCGTCACCGCCGCGCGCTACCGTGCCGGGCATGACGCTCGACCTCCCCCGCGACCTGCCCGCCGCCCTCACCGACCGCACCGCCGCCTGGCGGCTGATCGCCCGGGTCGCGGCCTTCTGGGACGCCCCGCTGCGCCCGCAGGACGGCTGCCCGGAGGCCGAACTCGACGCCGCCGAGGCCCGCCTCGGCCTGCGCCTGCCCGCCGCCCTGCGCGAGGCGTACCGGCTGTTCGGCAACCGCCCCGACCTCACCGGCAACCAGGACACCCTGCTGACGCCCGACCGCCTGTACGTCGACCTGGACTGCCTGGTCTACCGGGTCGAGAACCAGTCCTGCGCCTACTGGGGCGTCCCGCTCGCCGCCCTCGGCCAGGACGACCCGCCGACCGTCGTCTGGCCGGACACCGACGCCCCGCGGACCGAGCCCTGGACGGCCCGGTTCTCCACCGAGTGCCTGGCCGTCGTCCTCACCGAGCCGCTGTTCGACGAGGACGCGTACGTGGACGCGGGCGAGGTCGACCCGGCCTCCCTGACCGGGTGGACCGAACTGCCGCGCCTGTACGAGCCCGGGATCGACACCCGTTTCTTCGCCCGCCCGGACGCCCTGCTGGCGGTGCAGGGCGACTCCTGGCTGGCGCTGCGGGCCACCAGCGAGGAGGCGTTGGACGCGCTGTGCGAGCAGATCGAGGTCTCCTGGCTCAGGAGCTGATCGCCTGCTCCCACGCCCCGGTGGCCGCCGCGACCGCCGCCGCGGCCGGGGCGCCGGTGGCCTGGGCGAGGAGTTCCAGGGCGGCGATGACGGTCTCCGGGGTGGCGGCCGGGCCGTAGTGGTTGAGCCGGAGCATGGTGGCGGCCAGCGGGCCGCCGCCCGCCTGGACGGGCAACTGGGGTGCGTGGCGGCGGAGTTCGGCGGCCAGGGCGGCGGCGTCGACGCCTTCGGGGGTGCGCAGGGTGGTGGCGACCGGGGCGGCGTGCTCGGGGCGCCGGACGTAGGGGGCGAGGGTGCCGAGGGCGAGGGCGCCCGCGCGGGTGGCGGCGGCCGCGGCGCGGTGGCGGGCGATCACCGCGTCCAGGGTCTCGGCTTCGATCGCGGCCAGGCACTCCTCCAGCGCCAGCATCTCCAACTGGGCCGGGGCGTGCGGGAGCTGGGTGCGGCCGGCGTCGGTCCAGCGCTCCTTCCAGTCCAGCAGGGAGAGGTAGGAGCGGCGCGGCGCGGCCGGGTTGGCGGCGATCCGCTGCCAGGCGCGTTCGCTCACCGACACCGCGGAGACGCCGGCCGGGCCGCCCATCGCCTTCTGGCCGCCGATCACGCACAGGTCGACGCCCCACTCGTCGGTGGGCAGCGGCTCGGCGGCCACCGAGGCCACCGCGTCCAGCATCAGCAGTGCGCCGTGCTGCCGGACCACCTCGGCGATCTCCGCGACCGGGTTGGTGTTGCCGGTGGCGGCCTCGGAGTGCACCAGGGAGACGAAGTCGATCTCCGGGTGCGAGTTCAGCGCCGCGGCGACCTGCTCGGCGCCCGCCGCCGCGTCGTACGGCACCACCAGGTCGACGACCTCCGCCCCGGCGTCGCGCAGCCAGCCGCCGAAGGTCTGCCCGTACGGGCCGGTGACGACGTTCAGCGCGGTCGAGCCCGGGTGCGCCGCGCCCTTGACGGCGGCCTCCAGCGGGAGCAGCGCCTCGCCCTGGGTGACGATCACGTCGTTGCGGGTGCGCAGCAGGGCCGCCACCCCGTCCTCGATCGCGGCGAACCGGTCGGCGGTCATCGGGGGGAGGTCGAGCAGCATGCGGGCGGGCCTTTCGGTGCGGCGGAGGGCCGCCGGGACGGGCCGGCGGGGCGGAGGGTCGCTGTCGAACAGTCTGCCGCAGATCGCCCGCCGGGCGGTGACCGGCGCCGAGTACAGTGCCAGGCATGACAGACCGTGCGGTGCTGCACATCAAGGGCCGGGTGCTGGTCGGCCCCGACGACGTCCGGGACGAACTCTGGTCCGTGGACGGGCGGGTGACCTTCGAGCGCCCCGCCGCCGAGCCGTCCGCCACCCTCACCGGCTGGGCGCTGCCCGGCCTGGTCGACGCGCACTGCCACGTCGGCCTGGACGCGCACGGCGCCGTCGACCGCGACACCAGCGAGAAGCAGGCGCTCACCGACCGGGACGCCGGGACCCTGCTGATCCGCGACGCGGGCTCCGCCGCCGACACCCGCTGGATCGACGACCGCGAGGACCTCCCGAAGCTCATCCGGGCCGGGCGGCACATCGCCCGCACCCGCCGCTACATCCGCAACTACGCGCACGAGATCGAGCCCGGCGACCTCGCCGCGTACGCGGCCGCCGAGGCCCGCCGCGGCGACGGCTGGGTCAAGCTGGTCGGCGACTGGATCGACCGCGGCGCGGGCGACCTCGCCGCCTGCTGGCCCGGCGACGCCCTCGCCGAGGCGATCGCCGCCGCCCACGCCGAGGGCGCCCGGGTCACCGCGCACTGCTTCGCCACCGAGTCGCTGCCCGACCTGCTGGCCGCCGGCATCGACTGCGTCGAGCACGCCACCGGGCTGACCGAGGAGCTGATCCCGGCCTTCGCCGAACGCGGCGTCGCCATCGTCCCCACCCTGGTCAACATCGCCACCTTCCCGAAGCTCGCCGACGGCGGCGAGGCCAAGTTCCCGGCCTGGTCCGCGCACATGCGCCGGCTGCACGCCCGCCGCTACGACACCGTCGGCGCCGCGCACGACGCCGGCATCCCGGTCTACGTCGGCACCGACGCGGGCGGCTCGCTTGCCCACGGCCTGGTCGCCGAGGAGGTCCTCGAACTGACCCGCGCCGGGCTCACCCCCGTCGAGGCCCTCGCCGCCGCCACCTGGTCGGCCCGCAGCTGGCTCGGCCGCCCCGGCCTGACCGAGGGCGCCCCCGCCGACCTCGTCCTCTACGAGGCCGACCCCCGCGCCGATCTGCGGGTGCTGGCCGCGCCGACCCGCGTGGTGCTCAACGGGCGGGTGGCGTGAGCGCGGAGCCGACCGAGGCCGAGGCGCTCGCCTGGTGGGAGACGCTGCCGCCGGAGGTCCGCGGACGGGTGGACGGGCTGGTGCTGCGGTTCCGGTCGGTGATGGCGATGAAGGTCCTGCTGGAGGAGGGCCGGGCGAGCCACGGCATCGGCCTCCGCCAGGCCGAGGCGATCGTCGGAGCGCGCTGCGCGCACTACGGCGACCGGGTCGACGACCCCGCGAAGCGGCCCCTGGACCCGCAGGAGGCGGCCCGGCGGGCGGCCGCCGTCCCCGAGCCGGTCCTGGCCGTCGAGGCGGTCTGGGACGGCGACACCGTCCAGGGCTGGTTCGTCGACCTGCTGGCGGTCGGCGAGACCCGCGACCACCGCCTGCTGACCGTGTACCGGGCCAACGGTGCCCGCTACCTCGGCGCCGACGGCCCCGCGGGCGCCCCCGTCGCCGACCCTGCCGGCGCCCGTCCGGCCGCCGCGGCCGCCGCGGACCGCCTCGGCCGCGAGCTGGCCGCCGCCCTCGGCGTCCCGTTCCACTTCGCCGCCCCGGACCGGCCGGACGACCGGGCGCCGCGTTGGCAGCGACCGGCGGCGGCCGGCGACGAGGGGTGAGGGGCCGCGCGAACTCCGGTTGTCAGCGCGGCCGATAGGCTTCCGTCATGGCTGCTCGACCCTTGCACGAAATCGTTGAACCCGGCTGGGCCCAGGCCCTCGAGCCGGTCGCCGGACAGGTCGCCGCGATGGGCGACTTCCTGCGCGCCGAACTCGCGGCCGGACGCACCTACCTGCCGCCCGGCCCGCAGATCCTGCGGGCCTTCCAGCAGCCGTTCGCGGACGTCCGGGTGCTGATCGTCGGACAGGACCCGTACCCGACGCCCGGGCACGCGGTGGGGCTCAGCTTCTCGGTGGCGCCCGGGGTCCGGCCGCCGTACAGCCTGGAGAACATCTACCGGGAGCTGAACCAGGACCTCGGCCTGCCGGTGCCGTCCAGCGGCGACCTCACCCCCTGGACGCAGCAGGGCGTCCTGCTGCTCAACCGGGCGCTCACCACCCAGGCCCGGGTGACCAACGCGCACCGCGGCAAGGGCTGGGAGGCCGTCACCGACCAGGCGATCCGGGCGCTGGCGGCCCGCGGCGGCCCGCTGGTGGCCATCCTCTGGGGCCGTCCCGCCCGCGAACTGCGGCCGCTGCTCGGCCAGGTGCCCAGCATCGAGTCCGCCCACCCCAGCCCCCGTTCCGCGGACGGCGGCTTCTTCGGCTCCCGGCCGTTCAGCCGGGCCAACGACCTGCTGGTCCGGCAGGGCGGCCGGCCCGTGGACTGGCGGCTGGCCTGAGCCCGGACGCGCGGCCGCCGGGGCCGGTCAGGGGAGCTTCTGCTCGGTCCAGATGACCTTTCCGGCCTCGGTGTAGCGGGTGCCCCAGCGCTGGGCGATCTGGCCGACCAGGAACAGGCCGCGCCCGCCCTCGTCGGTGCCGGCGGCCAGCCGGACCCGGGGCGAGGTGCTGCTGGCGTCCGCGACCTCGCAGATCAGGGTCCGCCCGTACAGCAGGCGCACCCCGATCGGGGGGCTGCCGTGCCGGATGGCGTTGGTGACGAGTTCGCTGAGGATCAGCTCGGTGCCCGTCACCAGTTCCTCCAGGCCCCAGTGGCGCAGCCGGGCGGTGGCGGCGGCCCGGCCGGCGGCGACCGCGGCGGGGTCGGGCGGGACGTTCCACTCGGCGATCCGGTCGCGCGGCAGCGCCAGGGTGCGGGCGACCAGCAGGGCGATGTCGTCGGCGGAGTCGGCGGGCAGCATCGCGTCCAGCACGGCCCGGCAGGTCTGTTCGGGGCTGCGCCCGGGGTGGGCGAGGGCCGCGCGGAGCCGGCCCAGGCCGACGTCGATGTCGTGGGTGCGGGACTCCACCAGCCCGTCGGTGTAGAGGACCAGCCGGCTGTCCTCGGGGATGGCGAGCTCGACGGTGGTGAACGGCAGGCCGCGCAGGCCCAGCGGCGGCCCGGCGGGGGTGTCGGGGATCTCGACCGTGCCGTCGGGGTGCACCAGGACGGGCGGCAGGTGCCCGGCCCGGGCGAGCAGGCAGCGGCAGGAGACCGGGTCGTAGACCGCGTAGAGGCAGGTGGCGCCGATGATCGCGCCCTCCCGGCCGCCGGCCGTCTCCTCCTCGTCGATCCGGGCGACCACCTCGTCGAGGTGGGTGAGGAGTTCGTCGGGCGGCAGGTCGAGCATGGCGAGGTTGTGCACGGCGGTGCGCAGCCGGCCCATGGTGGCGGCGGCGTGCAGGCCGTGGCCGACCACGTCGCCGACCACCAGGGCGACCCGGGCGCCGGAGAGCGGGATGACGTCGAACCAGTCGCCGCCGACCCCGGCGTGGGCGGGCAGGTAGCGGTGCGCGGCCTCGACGGCGTCCTGGGCGGGCAGGTCGCGCGGCAGCAGGCTCTGCTGGAGGGTCACGGCGAGCGGGTGGCCGCCGCTGATGGCCGCGGCGAGCTGCTCCTGGCTGGTGTACCGGGCCTCGAACAGGCCGCCGTTGCGGCCGAGCCGCAGGACGGCGATCCGGTCGGCGACGGCCTGGACGTCGTCCAGGTTGTGGCTGACCATGATCACCGCGTGGTCCCGGGAGCGCAGCAGGCGGATCAGGTCGAGCATCTGCACGGTCTGCTCGACGGTGAGCGCGACGGTCGGTTCGTCGAGGAGCACGAGTTCGGGCCGGCCGATCAGGGCCCGGGCGATGGCGACGGCCTGGCGCTGGCCCAGGCTGAGCGCCCCCACCGGGACCCGGACGCTGGGGAGGGGGAGCTCGAGTTCGTCGAACAGGGCGAGGGCGCGCTTCTCCATCTCCAGTTCCCGCAGCACCCCGAACCGGCGCAGCTCGCGGCCGAGGTAGAGGTTGGCGACCGCGTCCAGCCGGTCGACCAGCGAGGGGTCCTGGTAGACGGTGGCGATCCGCAGCCGCCGGGCGTCGGCGGGCCGGCGCAGCTCGACCGGGACGCCCTCCCACTCGATGGTGCCCGCGTCCGGCGGGCCGACCCCGGAGACGGCCTTCACCAGGGTGCTCTTGCCGGAGCCGCTGTCGCCGACCAGGCCGAGCACCTGGCCGCGGTCCACCTGGAGGTCGACCGAGTCGAGGGCCCGGACGGCGCCGTAGTACTTGCTGATCCCGCGCAGCGACAACAGCGGAACCCGGGGCACGCGCCCACCTCCACCCTCTCCGCGGCCCACCGGGCGGCGGTCGTTCCGCCGTCCGGCCCCGGCCCCCCGACGGAGGGCCGGTGGCACGGGTTCCCCACCCTGGCACCGGCGCCGCGGGCGGCGCGGACGGGACACGCGGGAGCACCCCGTTCGGCGGTACGGGCCGGGCACGGGCCGGCGGCGGGGGTCGGGCGGTGTCCGCCGGGGCTTTCCCCGCTGGCCGGAATGTTTCCGGAAACGGTCAGTCCGGAGCGTCAACCTCACCCGAAGGAGTGAACTGACGCTCCGTGTTGCTGGAGTGACGCACTGTTCGAAGAGACTGGCGCCAGTCGAGAGCGCGAGTCCCCTCCCCGTGCGGAGCGCCGGGTGAGGTCGCGGGCGCGCTCTTCCGTTCACCACGTGTGGGGGTTCCTGTCATGTCTGTTCTGCGTTCGGTCGCCGCCCCGGCTCTCGCGGCGACCGCCCTCGCGGTCGCCCTGCCGCTGCCCGCCGCCTTCGCCACCGAGGCCGGCGGGACGCCCGCGCAGCCGGGGAAGGCCAGTGCGGTGACAGCTCAACTGGCCCTGGACGTCACGCTGCTGAACACGGTGAACGTGCCGGTCGACGTGGCGCTGAACAAGGTGGAGTCGCCCGCGCAGCGGGACGGCGCGATGCTGACCGCCACGGTGGACGGGGTGGACGGCGGGCGGCCGGTGACGCTGGTCAAGGCCGGGGTGGGCACGTCGGTGACGAAGGCGGACGACAGGCTGGCCACCGCGTCCGTGAAGCTGGTCAACGCGGACGTGCACGTGCCCGGTCTGCCGCTGACCACCCTGCTCGGCCTGGAGGCGATGAGCGCCGAGGCGAACTGCCCGGTGGACGGGCAGCCGACCGCGAACGTCACCGCCCCCGCCAGGCTCACGGTGCTCGGCCGGTCGGTCACGGTCGGCCTCAACTCGCCCACCCACGTGGACGTTCCGGCGATCGGCACGGTGGACGTCGAGTTCGCCAGGAAGACCGTGACCAGCAGCACGGCGGCGGCCTCCGCGCTGGAGGTGAAGATCGCGCTGAACCCGCTGAACCTCAACGTGGCGAAGGTGAACGGCACCGTCACGGTCGCCTCGGTGTCCTGCCGCAAGCCGGTGCCGGCGGTCGCCCCGGCGGCGGCCTCCTCGCCCGCGCCGTCGACCGGGCCCTCCGCCCCGGCGTCCGCCCCGGCGTCCGCGCAGAACCGGGCGGTGCCGAAGGGGGCCGGCGAGGAACTGGCGTACACCGGCTCCTCGGGCAGCACGGTGCTGGCCGCGGGCGGCGGGACGCTGCTGGTGGCCGGCGGCGCCGCGGTGTGGATGACCCGCCGGCGGCGGGCGGCGCACGCGCGGCACCGCTGACCGGACGCGGAACGGGCGGCGGCCGGGCGCCCGTTCCGCCCCTTGCGTCCCGGTGTTGCGCCCGGATGTCGAGACGGGCACTCTCCGTGGGTGAGCGTGCCGCTGCGGACCGTTGGTTCACATGGGCGTTACATAGGAGGAACAACCGGGAAACGGCGGCTTGCGACGCTACGCGGGCACCCACCACCCGAGCAGTGAGGATCACCGCAATGGCGATCAAGGCCGAGTACATCTGGATCGACGGCACGAAGCCGACCGCCAAGCTCCGCTCCAAGACCCGGGTGCTGCCGAACGCCGACAAGATCCCCACCTGGGGCTTCGACGGATCCTCGACCAACCAGGCCGAGGGCCACGCCTCGGACCGCGTGCTGAAGCCGGTGAAGGTCGTCAAGGACCCGATCCGCGGTGGCGAGAACATCCTGGTGCTGTGCGAGGTCTTCGAGACCAACGGTGAGGCGCACGTCACCAACACCCGCGCCGCGCTGCGCGAGGTCGCCGAGCGCTACGCCGGCCAGGAGGCGATCTTCGGCATCGAGCAGGAGTACACCTTCTTCAAGGGCTCCCGCCCGCTCGGCTTCCCCGAGGGCGGCTACCCGGCCCCGCAGGGCGGCTACTACTGCGGCGTGGGTGCCGAGGAGGTCTTCGGCCGCGAGATCGTCGAGCTGCACCTCGACCGCTGCATCGACGCCGGCCTGGCGATCTGCGGCATCAACGCCGAGGTCATGCCCGGCCAGTGGGAGTTCCAGATCGGCCCGGTCGACGCGCTGACCGTCTCGGACGACCTGTGGATCGCCCGCTACCTGCTCTACCGCACCTCCGAGGAGTTCGGCATCGACGCCACCCTCGACGCCAAGCCGGTCCGCGGCGACTGGAACGGTGCGGGTGCGCACACCAACTTCTCCACCAAGGCGATGCGCGAGGGCTACGAGCCCATCATCACCGCCTGCGAGTCGCTCGGCGCCTCCCAGGAGAAGGTCCTGGAGCACGTCAACCAGTACGGCGACGACATCCAGTCCCGCCTGACCGGCAAGCACGAGACCGCCCCGTGGAACGTCTACTCCTACGGCGTGTCCGACCGCGGCGCCTCGGTCCGCATCCCGTGGCAGGTCGAGGTGGACCAGAAGGGCTACATCGAGGACCGCCGCCCGAACGCGAACGTCGACCCGTACGTGGTCACCCGCCTGATCGTCAACACCTGCTGCGAGGCCCTGGAGAAGGCCGGCCAGGTCTGACCTCCGCCCCCGCAGGCACCACACGACGAGCGCCCGCCGTTCCCCCGCGAAGGGGGCCGGCGGGCGCCGTCGTTCCGTCCTGCCGCTGCCGCTACATCCGGACGAAGCCGTGGGTGCGGCCGACCGGGCCGAAACCGCGCCGGGCGTACCACTGCTGCGGCCAGTCCTCGGCGTCGGCGACCAGGAAGCGCAGGCCGTCCGGGGCCCGGTCGGCGGCCAGCCGCAGCGCGGTGGCCAGCACGGCGTCGGCCAGGCCGCGGCGCTGGTGGTGCTCGGCGGTGGCCAGGTCCTCGACCTGGGCGGTGCCCGCGGCGTCCTGGTACAGGTCGGCCCAGGAGCCGAACTCGCCGTCGGTGTCCCGGGCGGCCAGCGTCAGCACCCGCTCGGCGCCCGCCGCCCGCGCGGTGCGCCGGCCGACCAGCTGGGCGATCGACTCGTCCGCCGCCCACGGCAGCCAGCAGCGCCACTGCCGCTCCAGCGCCGGGGCCAGCTCGTCCAGGGCGACCGGCCCGGCGCCGCCGCCGGGCGGCACCGGCCCCCGGTGCACCATCACCACCTCGGTCTCGTGCCGGTACCCGGCCGCCGCCAGCCCGGGCGCCAGCGCCAGGGCGGACGCGTCGTCGAACACCGAGATCCGCCGGTGCTCCAGGTGCCCCAGCACGTCCTCGGCCAGCCCGGCCACGTCCACCCCGCTCGGCGGGGCGTCCAGCACCAGCTGGTTGTGCTCGTGCGAGTACCTGAACTCCTCGCTCAACACCGCGAAACCGCCCGGCACTTCCACCACCTCGGCAGCCTGCCGCCGGGCGAAGGCCCGCCGGAACTCCAGCGCCACCCGCAAGCTCTCCTCGACCATCCGGCCATCGTAGGCCGCCCCCTCCGCCCGGCTCCAAGGGTTTGCCGCCGCTTGAGCCTCCCGCCAAGGGAGACGGCACGGCGGACGCCGTGAACGGCACGGACAGCGACGGGCCGTGGCGATCGGCACGCCGGCCCGGCCCCGGTGACCGCCCTGGTTCACGGCCGCGCTGCGCTCGGCGGGATAACCGGGTGCGGGGCGCCCTAGGCTGGGGCCATGGCTGACACCGCGTCCACCGACGCCGACTTCACCCCGTCGGAGCTGGCCCGTGGCCGGGCGCTGCGCCGGGCCCGGCTGCCGTGGGTGCTGGGCGGGCAGCTGGCCTCGCTGGGGCTGAGCGCGGTACTGGGGTTCAGTGCGGCCGGGGCGGGGCTGGTGGGCGCGGTCGGGGGGTGGTTCGGCGGGAGCTGGGCGGCACAGGTGCTGGCGGGGAGCGCGGCGCTGGTGCTGCTCGGCCGGGCGGTGACGCTGCCGTTCTCGGCCCGGGTGCGGGCGGTCTCGGTCCGGTACGGCCTGGTCACCCAGGGCTGGGGCGGCTGGGCGGTGGACGTGCTGCGCGGCACCGCCGTCACGCTCGCACTGTTCCTGCCCCTGGCGCTGGGCCTGTACGCGCTGATCGGGTGGTCGCCGGGCCGCTGGTGGGTGCCGGGGGCGGTGGGGGCCGCGCTGCTGGCCGTCGCGCTGTCCTTCCTGCACCCGCTGGTGCTGGAGCCGCTGTTCAACCGGTTCACCCCGCTGGCGGAGGGCGAACTGCGCACCGCCCTGCTGGAGTTGGCCCGCCGGGACGGCATCGCGGTGCGCGAGGTGCTGGTCGCCGACGCGTCCCGCCGCACCACCGCGCTGAACGCGTACGTCTCCGGGTTCGGCCCGACCCGGCGGATCGTCGTCTACGACACCCTGCTGTCCGCCGCCGACCCGCGCGAGGTCGAACTGGTCGCCGCCCACGAGCTCGGCCACGTCAAGCACCGGGACGTCGCCACCGGCACCGCCCTGGGCGCACTCGGCGCGGCCGTCGCGGTGCCGGTGCTGGCCGCCCTGCTGGCCTGGCGCCCGCTGCTGGACGCGGCCGGCGCCGCCGACGCCCAGGACCCGCGTTCGCTGCCGCTGCTGGCCGCCCTCGCCGCCCTGCTCGGCGCGCTCAGCGTCCCCGCGCAGTGCGCCGCCAGCCGCCGGATCGAGACCCGCGCCGACCGGCACGCGCTCGAACTCACCGGCGACGCCGAGCAGTTCATCGCCATGCAGCGCCGCCTCGCGGTCACCAACGTCGCCGACCCGTACCCGCCCCGGGCGGTCGAACTGCTCCTCGCCACCCACCCCAGCACCGGCCGCCGGATCGCCGCCGCCCGGGCCTGGCTCGCCGCGAAGGCGGCCTGATGGCCCGCCCGCTGCTGATGCTCGACGTCGACGGCCCGCTCGCCCCGTACGTCGGCAGCCCCTACCGCCGGCCCGAGGGCTACCTCACCCACCGCGTCCCGGTGGGCAGTTGGCGCGAGCGCCAGCGCGCCTCCGGCATCCGCAACCCGAAGCCGCTGCGGGTCTGGCTGCACCCCGACCACGGCCCGGCACTGCGCGCCCTGCCCTACGAACTGGTCTGGGCCACCACCTGGAAGAACGAGGCCAACGAGCACCTCGCCCCCTTGCTCGGCCTGCCCGAACTCCCGTACGTGGACTGGCCGTCCATGCACCACGGCGACCCCGACGGCCTGCACTGGAAGACCCGTCACCTGGTCGCCTGGGCCGCCGGCCGGCCGTTCGCCTGGGTGGACGACGAGACCGGGCCGCAGGACGCCGCCTGGATCGCCGCCCACCACCCGGCGCCCGCCCTCACTCTGACCGTCGACCACCGCTTCGGCCTGCGGCCGGCCGACTTCACCGCCCTCGCCGACTGGGCCGGAAGGAACAAGAGTTGATCCTCCACACGCTGCGCCGCCACCCGGTCAAATCGCTGCTCGGCGAGGAGGTCGCCCGGGCCCGGATCGACGGCCGCGGCCTCGACGGCGACCGCCGCTACGCCCTGCTCGACCTCACCGACGGCCGGATCGCCAGCGCCAAGGAGCCCCGCACCTGGCGCCGCCTGCTCACCCTGCGCGCCGAGAGCAAGGACGCCGGGGTGCGGATCACCGGCCCCGACGGCGCCGAACTCGACGACGCCGCGCTCTCCGCACTGCTCGGCCGCCCCGTCCGGCTGATCGACGAGCGGCCGCCCGGTTCGACCCTGCGCCGCTCCGTCCCCGAGCAGGTGCTGGCCGCCGGGATCGACGCCGAAGTCGACTACACCGTCCAGGAGTTCGGCAGCGCCGCGGAGCCCGGCAGCTTCTTCGACTTCGCCCCGCTGCACCTGGTCACCACCGCCACGCTGGCCGGCGCCCCCGCCGCCCGCTACCGCCCCAACCTGGTGATCGAGCACGACGGCGAGCCCTGGTCGGAGAACGACTGGACCGGCCGCGAACTCGCCGTCGGCGCCGAACTGCGCCTGCGGATCATCGCCCGCACCCCGCGCTGCGCCGTCCCCACCCTCGCGCACGGCCCGCTGCCCGCCGACCCGGAGGCGCTGCGCCGCCCCGCCCGGCACAACCGGGTCCGGCCGCTGCCCGAACTGCCGCCCCTGCCGTGCCTGGGCGTCTACGCCCAGGTGCTCACCCCGGGCACGGTCGAGCCCGGCGACCGGGTGCGCCTGTACTGAACGGCCCCGGTGTACTGAACGGCCCCGGTGTATTGAACGGCCCCGGCCGTCAGCGGCCCGTCGGCCCGGCGTCCGGGAGCGCCTTCGCCAGCGCGGCGAGGAAGCCGTCGGTGGTGGCCGGGTCGCGGACGGCGACGCGCAGCCAGTCGGGGCCGAGGCCGGGGAAGGTGTCGCCGCGGCGGACGGCGTAGCCGGCCTCGCGCAGGCGGGTGCGGACGGCGGCGGCGTCCGGGAGGCGGACCAGGACGAAGGACGCGGCGGGGGTGCCGTGGACCCGGACGCCGGGCAGGGCGGCGAGGCCGGCCAGCAGGTGGGCGCGGTGGGCGGCGGTGGTGCGCGCGGCCTGCTCGGCCTCGGCCAGGGCGGCCGGGGCGGAGCAGAGTTCGGCGGCGGCCAGCGCGGGCGTGGAGACCGGCCACAGCGGCTGCGCGGCGGCCAGGGCGGCGACCAGCGGGGCGGGGGCGAGCAGGTAGCCGATCCGCAGGCCGGCCAGCCCCCAGGTCTTGGTGAGGCTGCGCAGCACGACCACGTCGCCGGGCAGGCCGCGGACGGCGGCGAGGCTCTGGCTCTCGCCGGGGTCGGTGTCCATGAACGCCTCGTCGACGACCAGGGTGCGCCCGGGCCGGGCCAGCTCGGCCAGGGCGGCGGCCGGGTGCAGGATGGAGGTGGGGTTGGTGGGGTTGCCGACCACCACCAGGTCGGCGTCCTCGGGGACCGCCCCGGGCAGTAGGCGGAAGCCCTGCTCCGGTGTGAGGAGGACGCGGTGGACGGTGTGCCCGGCGTCCCGCAGCGCCGCCTCGGGTTCGGTGAACTGCGGGTGCACGACGGTGGCGCGGCGCGGCCGCAGCACCCGGGCCAGCAGCACGAACGCCTCGGCCGCGCCCGCGGTGAGCAGCACCTCCCCGACCGGGCGGCGGTGCCGGGCGGCGACGGCGGCGCGGGCGGCGGTGCCGTCGGGGTAGGCGGCGAGGTCGGCGAGGGTCGCGGCGAGACGGGCGTGCAGCCAGGCCGGCGGGGTGCCGGTGCGGACGTTCACGGCGAGGTCGACCAGGCCCGCGGAGCGGACCTCGGCGTCGCCGTGATGGCGCAGATCGGGCTGCTGGTTCACCTGTTGTCCTCCTGGGGCGGGGCGGCGAGCGCGGCGGTGGCCGAGGCGGTGGCGGTGCGCGGCGCGAGCAGGCGTGCGCCGGGCCCGGCCGAGGCGAGGGCGGCGGCCTCGGCGACGCTGGGGGTGCCGACCGCGGCGGCGACCCGGGCGGAGCCGCCGGGCCCCGGGACGGCGGCCAGCACGGCGGCCGGGTGGCCGGTCAGCGGGAGGCCCAACTCCCTTGCGGCGGCCAGCAGTCCGGGCTCGGCGAGCTTGCTGTCGAGGGTGGCGGCGCTCCCCAGCGCGGTGCGGTCGAGGCCGAGGGCGGCGAGCGCCGCGTCGACGGTGCGCAGCAGGTCGGCGGCGGGGGTGCCGCGCCGCAGTCCGAGGCCGAGCACCAGCCGGGGGGCGCGCGCCGGGCCGTCGGGTGCGCCGTCCGCGTCCACGTGCTGCTCGGCCCTCCCCGTCCGTTCCGCTCCGGGCCGGGCGTGCCGCCGGGCCGCCAGGAATCCCACCATGTCGGTCCGAGCAGGGTCAATCGGGACAGGTGTGAGAAGCGTCGCCCGGCTGGCCGAAAAGCGTCGGCGGACCGAAGTCGCCCAGCCAACCGTTCGCTTGTTCTTCATGTGTCAAAAGTCCCGGCGGCCACGGACCCCGCCCTAGCCTTTCGGGCGCTCCACCACCCCTGTCCGGCACCTTCCCCGCCACGGAGGACCACCGACATGTCCGCTCAGCTCAGCCGCCGCACCAAGCGCCGCCTGACCGCGGCCGGCAGCGCCGTCGCCCTCGCCGCCACCTCGTTCGGCCTGTGGGCCGCCGCCGGCAGCACCGCGCAGGCCGCCGCGCTGCCCACCCCCGACCACGTGATCGTCGTGGTGATGGAGAACCACGCGTACAGCCAGGTCATCGGCAGCTCCAGCGCCCCGTACCTGAACAACACCATCAAGGCGGGCGGCGCCAACCTGACCCAGTCCTACGGCCTGACCCACCCGTCGGAGCCCAACTACTACATGCTGTTCTCCGGCTCCAACCAGGGCCGCACCGACGACAGCTGCGTCTCCGTCGGCTCGATGAGCGCGCCCAACCTGGCCTCCGAGCTGATCGCCTCCGGCCGGAGCTGGGGCTCCTACAACGAGGGCCTGCCCAGCCAGGGCTCCACCACCTGTTCCAACTCCAGCGGCAAGTACGCGCAGAAGCACAACCCGTGGTTCGGCTTCTCCAACGTGCCCACCAGCACCGCGTACACGATGGCCCAGTTCCCCACCGACTACACCAAGCTCCCGAAGGTCTCCTTCGTGGTGCCGAACCTGTGCAACGACATGCACGACTGCTCGGTGACCACCGGCGACACCTGGATCAAGAACAACCTCGGCGCCTACGCCACCTGGGCGCAGACCCACAACAGCCTGCTGGTCGTCACCTTCGACGAGGACAACAGCCTCTCCGGCAACCGGATCCCGACCCTGTTCTACGGCCAGCACGTCACCCCGGGCTCCAGCAGCGCCACCACCTACAACCACTACAACGTGCTGCGCACCCTCGAGGACCTGGCCGGCCTGACCGCCCACGCCGGCAACGCCGCCTCCGCCACCGACATCACCGGCATCTGGAACTGACGCCCGATGTACCTCGCGGACGCCCGCTCCACGAAGAGTGACCGCGCCGCGGCCGTCGCCCCGAACTCCGGTTCGGGGCGGCGCGCCGCCGTCCCCGGCACCGTGCTCGCGCTCGGCGCGGTCAGCCTGGTCACCGACGTCTCCTCCGAGATGGTCGGCGCGGTCCTGCCGCTGTACGTGGTCACCGCGCTGGGCCTGTCCCCGCTCGGCTTCGGCCTGCTCGACGGCATCAACAACGGCGTCGGCGCGCTGGTGCGCCTGCTCGGCGGCCACCTCGCCGACCGCGGCGGCCGCGGCCACAAACTGGTCGCCGGACTCGGCTACGGCCTGTCCGCGCTGTGCAAGCCGCTGCTGCTGCTGGTCCACACCCTGCCGCTGATCAGCGGCGTGCTGGCCGTCGACCGCACCGGCAAGGGCCTGCGCACCGCCCCCCGGGACGCGATGATCTCGCTGGCCACCGCCCCCGAGCACCGCGGCCGGGCGTTCGGCGTGCACCGCGCGATGGACACCACCGGCGCGCTGATCGGCCCGCTGCTGGCCTTCGCGGTCCTGCGGATCGCCGACGACCGCACCGAACTCTCCAGCTACGGCGCCGTGTTCACCGTCTCCGGCTGCGTCGCGGTGCTCGGCGTGCTGCTGCTGGTGCTGTTCGTGCCCGGCCGGATCACCCGGGCCGGGCAGCCCCCCGCCGACGCCTCCGCCCCGAAGCCCACCCTGCGCGACGCGTGCGCCCTGCTGGCGCGGCCCGCGCTGCGCCGGCTCACCCTGGCCGCCGTGCTGCTCGGCCTCACCACCGTCAGCGACTCCTTCCTCTACCTGCTGCTGCAGCGCCGACTCGGCCTGCCCGCGCACCTGTTCCCGCTGCTGCCGCTCGGCACCGCCGCGGTCTTCCTGCTGCTCGCCGTCCCGCTCGGGCTGGTCGCCGACCGGATCGGCCGCCGCACCCTGTTCCTGCTCGGCCACGCCGTGCTGCTCTGCGGCTACGCCGTCGTCCTCTCCCCGCTGTCCGGCGTGCCCGCCGCCGCGGCGGTCCTGCTGCTGCACGGCACCTTCTACGCCGCCACCGACGGCGTCCTCGCCGCCGCCACCGCCGCCACCGTCCCCGACGGGCAGCAGGGCGCCGGCCAGGCCCTGGTCGGCACCGGCCAGGCGCTGGCCCGCTTCACCTGCTCGCTCGCCTTCGGCGCCGCCTGGTCGCTCTGGGGCCCCCGCCCCGCCCTCGCCGCCACCGCGGCCGCGCTCGCCGCCGCCGCCCTCGCCGCGACCTGGCTGCTGCGCCCCACGGCCCCGGCCACCACGGCCCCCTGACCGCCCGTCACCCCGTCTCCCCGTCCCCCCACCTGCCCGGAGGACCCGGCATGACCGCTCCCGCCACCGTCGACCCCGTCTCCGACGGGACGCCCGAGCCCGGCCCGGACGGGCCCGCGCCGGTGTCCGTCCGGCGCAAGCTGCTGGTGCTGCTGGTCGCCGTGCTGCTGCTGGCCGGTGTCGGCACCGGCGCGGTGTGGTGGGCCGGGCAGCGCTCCGACCGCCGGGACCAGGAGCAGGCGGGCGGGCCGCCGGTCCGCGAGGGCCGGGTCTCGCTGGACGGGGCGGGCGGCCGGCAGCTGCTGCTGCGCAACCTGGCCTGGGGCCCGCACCGGGACGAGATCGCCGCGGTGCCCGCCGCCGACCCCGACGGCCCGCGCACCGCCTCCGGGGTGAAGTGCCTGCGCTTCCACGCCGCCGCGGGCACCGGCATCTGCCTGCAGGCCGAGCACGGCGCGCTGGACGACACGTACCACGCCTCGGTGCTGGACTCCTCGCTGCACGAGGTCAGGCGCTTCCCCGCGCCGGGCATCCCGACCCGGGCCCGGGTCTCCCCGTCGGGGCACCTGGTGGGCTGGACGGTGTTCGTCAGCGGCGACTCGTACGCGGGCACGAACTTCTCCACCCGCACCGCGATCGTCGACACCCGCACCTGGCAGTTCTACGACAACCTGGAGAACTTCCGGCTGGTCGAGGACGGGCACCCGGTGCAGGCGTCCGACGTCAACGTCTGGGGCGTCACCTTCGCCGACGACGGCGGCTTCTACGCGACGGTCGCCACCGGCGGCCGGACCTACCTGGTCAGGGGCGACCTGGCGGCCCGCACCCTCACCACCCTGCACCAGAACGTCGAGTGCCCCTCGCTGTCGCCGGACGGCACCCGGGTCGCCTACAAGAAGCGGGTGGAGGGCGCCGACCCGGCCGCCCCCTGGCGGCTGTACGTGCTGGACCTGGCCACCATGGCCGAGACCGCGACCGCCGAGCAGCGCAACATCGACGACCAGGCCCTGTGGTCCGACGACCACACCCTGCTGTACTCGATGCCCGGCGACTACGGCTCCGACCTGTGGACCGTCCCCGCCGACGGCACCGGGACCCCGGTCCGCCTGGTCCGCTCCGCCGTCGCCCCCGCCTACCCGGGCTGACGGCCCGTCAGGGGCGCCGCTCGCGCCAGCGCCGCATCATGTCGGCCAGCTCGACCCGCAGGAAGCCGAAGAACTCCAGGGAGTCGGCGAGGCGCCGCCCGGCGGGGGTGTCCGCGCCGAGCGCCTCGACGCCGTCGGCCAGACCGGCCTCCCAGCGGAGCAGGGTGCGGTCGCGGTTGGCGGTGGCCTCGTACCAGACGTGGTCGTGGACCCGGTAGCGGTCGCGGCGGGAGCCGGGTTCGCGTTCGCGGCCGACCAGGTCGACCTGGGCGAGGTAGCGGACGGCGCCGGAGACCGCGGCGGGGGAGACCCGGAGCAGCTCGCCGAGCTCGGCGGAGGTGAGCCGGCCGGAGTCGGAGGTCAGCAGGGCGGTGAGCACCCGGGCGGGCATCCGGGGGAAGCCCGCGTCGACCAGGATCGTGGCGAACCGCTCCACGAACTCGGCCACCACCGCCGGATCCCGCTGCCCGCTCCCGTCCACGTCGCCCACTTGCCGCCCGCCTCCCGTCCGGTCCGCGGCTCCCCGCCGACCCGCGGAGATCCACAGCTTTCAGTAACTTCACGAATCTGTGAAACAAGAGTAGCGTCGATCCCATGACAACCGCCATCTCGGTGTCCGGCCTGGTGAAGGCCTTCGGCCGCACCCGCGCCCTGGACGGTCTGGACCTCACGGTCGAACAGGGCGAGGTCCACGGGTTCCTGGGGCCCAACGGCTCCGGCAAGTCCACCACCATCCGCGTCCTGCTCGGCCTGCTGCGCGCCGACTCCGGCACCGCCGCCCTGCTCGGCGGCGACCCCTGGCGCGACGCGGTGCCGCTGCACCGCCGGCTCGCCTACGTGCCCGGCGACGTGACGCTGTGGCGCAACCTCTCCGGCGGGGAGGCGATCGACCTGCTCGGGCGGCTGCGCGGCGGCCTGGACCCGGCCCGCCGCACCGCCCTGCTGGAGCGGTTCGAACTCGACCCGACCAAGAAGGGCCGCGCCTACTCCAAGGGCAACCGCCAGAAGGTCGCCCTGGTCGCCGCGTTCGCCTCCGACGTCGACCTGCTGATCCTGGACGAACCCACCTCCGGCCTCGACCCGCTGATGGAGGAGGTGTTCCGGGCCTGCGTCGCCGAGGCCCGCGACCGGGGCGCCACCGTGCTGCTCTCCAGCCACATCCTGTCCGAGGTGGAGGCCCTGTGCGACCGGGTCTCGATCATCCGGGCCGGCCGCACCGTGGAGACCGGCACCCTGGCCGGCCTGCGCCACCTCACCCGCACCTCGATCGACGCCGAACTCGCCGGGCCCCCGCCCCGCCCCGACTACGCCCACGACCTGGTCGTCGACGGCCACCGGCTGCGCTGCCAGGTCGACACCGACCGGCTCGGCGAACTCCTCACCGAACTCAACGCGGTGGGCGTGCGCACCCTGGCCAGCCGCCCGCCCACGCTGGAGGAGCTGTTCCTGCGCCACTACGAGGGCGACGGCGGCGGCACCGGCGAACCCGCCGCGACGGCCGTCCGGTGAGCGGCGGCGCCCCGACCGCCACCGGCGGCCACGACCTCGCCGGCACCGGCGTCCTCTACCGCCTCGCCCTGCGCCGCGACCGGATCGCCCTCCCGGTGTGGGTGTACCTCGGCACCGCCATGGTCGCCTCCACCGCCTTCTCCTTCGACAAGCTGTACGCCGACGAAGCCTCCCGACGGACCTTCGCGGCCGGCATCGACGGCAACGGCTCGCTGCGCGCCCTGTACGGCCCGGTCTTCGACGGCTCCACCACCGGCGGCCTGACCGCCTGGCGGATGGGCGTGTTCGGCGCCGTGCTGGCCGCCCTGATGTCGACCCTGCTGGTCGTCCGGCACACCCGCGCCGAGGAGGAGGACGGCCGCCTGGAACTGGTCGGCGCGGGCGCCGTCGGCCGCCGCGCCCCGCTCACCGCCGCCCTGGCCGCCGCGCTCACCGCGAACGCCGCGCTGGCCGCGCTGGTCGCCGCCGCCCTGCTGACGGCCGGTCAGGACGCCGCGGGATCGCTCGCGTTCGGCCTCTCGCTCGGCGCCACCGGCCTGTTCTTCGCCGCGCTGGCCGCCGTCACCGCCCAGCTCGCCGAGACCGCCCGGGCCGCCAACGGCCTGGCCGGCGCGGCCGTCGGCGCCGCCTTCGTGCTGCGCGCGATCGGCGACTCCGGCACCGGCACCGGCCGGCTCGGCTGGCTCTCCCCGCTCGGCTGGTCCGAGCAGGTCCGGGCGTTCGCCGCGAACCGCTGGTGGGTGCTGCTGCTCCCGCTGGCCGGCGCCGCCCTGCTCACCGCCCTGGCCCGCACCCTGGTCGCCCGCCGCGACCTGGGCGCCGGACTGCTCCCGCAGCGCCCCGGCCCGGCCGCCGCCGCCCCGGCACTGGCGAGCGCCGCCGCCCTGGCCCGCCGCCTGCAGCGCGGCCCGCTGCTCGGCTGGACGGCGGCCCTGGCAGTCGGCGGCGCGGTGTTCGGCGGCGTCGCCAAGGGCGTGGTCGACCTGGTCGGCGACAACCCGCAGATGGCCGAGGTGCTGGCCCGGATGGGCGGGCAGCAGGGCGTGCTGAACGCCTACCTGTCCAGCATCGCCACCGTGTTCGGCATGGTCGCCGCCGTGTACGCGGTCCAGGCGGTGCTGCGGATGCGCGCCGAGGAGGTCTCCGGCCGGGCCGAACCCGTCCTGGCGGGCGCCGTCTCCCGGCTGTGCTGGGCCGCCGGGCACCTGCTCTTCCCGCTGCTGGGCACCGCCCTGCCGCTGGCCGCCGCCGGCCTCACCGCGGGCCTGGCCGAGGGCCTGGCGCTCGGCCACGGCACCGGCCCGGCGGTCGGCCGGATGCTCGGCGCCACCCTCGTCCAGCTCCCCGCGGTCTGGCTGACCGCGGCCGCCGCCCTCGCCGGGTACGCCCTGCTGCCGCACCGGGCGGCCGCGGGCTGGACCGGGTTCGGCGTGTTCGTGCTGGTCGCCTGGCTCGGCCCGATCCTCCGCGTCCCGCAGGCCGTCCTCGACCTCTCCCCGTTCAGCCACCTCCCGCACCTGCCCGGCGGCCGGCTCGACGCGGCCCCGCTGCTCTGGATCACCGCGCTGACCGCCCTCACGGCGGCCGTCGCCCTGGCCGGGCTGCGCCGCCGCGACCTGGGCTGACGGCCGGTCAGCCCAGGTCGGACGGGGCCTGGCCGGCGGCGGGCGCCGGCGGGTCGGGCCAGAAGAACGTCCGGTCGTAGTCGGCGGCGACCAGCCGCCGGAGCGCCTCCGCGAAGCCGTTGGCGACCCGCTGGAAGCCGACGTCGCCGGCCAGCAGGACGTCCCCGTCCTCGGTGAGCAGGACGGCCTCCTCGGTGTCGAACACGGTGCCGACCAGGGCGACCCGCCGGCCCAGCCGCCGGCCGAAGATCCCCAGGTTGCGCGGCGTGGCGTGGGCGGCCTCCAGGGTCGGCCCGACCGCGGTGGTGAGCACCACGTCCCGCTCCCGGAACTGCCAGGTCACCGTGAGCTCCCCCCAGGCGGCGAGGAACTCCCGCAGCAGGTCGGTGACTTCGTAGCCGTCCTCGACGTACTGCCGGCAGGCGTCCGCGACGTCGAGCGGGTGCACCTCGATCCGGGCCGCGCCGCCCAGTGTCTCCCGGAGGGCCGGGAGGCCCTCGCGCTCGTCGTTGCCGGTCATCCGGTCAGCACCTCGCCTCCGAAGTCGGGAACCCAACTTCCGCAGTTCTCACACATCTTGAACTTCTTGCCCTTGGCGTTGACGGTCACCAGGTCGATGTTCTTCGGATCCGCGCCGTCCTTGATCGCGTTGGTGAACATCCTGGGCTCGCCGCACACCCCGGGCGGGCGGTGGTCCTCCCGCTGCGATTCGGACGGCAGCGCCTCGGACACCTTCTGGTGGTGCCCGGTCTCCGGGCCGCTCTCACCGTAGTAGACCTTACCGGTGGTGCGGTCCCGGCCGACCGTGTAGGCGCCCGGCGCCCTGTCGTCCTCGCCGAGGCCCTCCCCGACCTTGGCGACCCGTTTCTTCCCCAGGTCCATCAGGTGCTTCTTGAGGTCGGGGACCTCCTCGCCGGTGAGGCCGAGCGGGTCGCACCAGGTGTGCGGGTTGTGGACGTAGCCGTCGGGGTTGGGGGCGGGGGAGAGGCCGAGCGGGTCGGGGCTGGTGTAGCGGGCGGTCTCGGGGTCGTAGTAGCGGTTGAGGTTGTAGTGCAGCCGCGTCTCGGGGTCGAAGTACTGGCCGGGGAAGCGCAGCGGCGTGTACGTGGTGCTGTCGGACGGCCAGGTGGTGTGGCCCCAGACCGTGGGGGTGGCGCGCCAGGCGATGGCGTCGGTGGCCGGGTCGACGAGTTCGGTGGGGGTGCCGACCAGGTCCGTGACGATGGCGAAGAACCGGCGGTTGACCTGGTCCTGGTCGGTGAGGGACTCGGTCTGGGCGAGCGGCTGCAGGCCCTTGTGGTCCCAGCTGAGGGTGTGCGGGCCCGGGAGGTAGGGGGCCTCGGTGGTCTGCTCGGCGAGCACCGAGCCGTCCCAGGTGAACCGGGTGCGCTCCTCGACGGTGCTTCCGTCGGCGGCCAGCCGGTGCTTGGCGGTCCGGCGCCCGAACGGGTCGTACAGGTAGCGCCAGCGGGTGCCGTCCGGGGTGGTCACGCCGGTGAGGCGGTCCTCGGTGTCCCAGGTGTAGCGCCAGGTGTCGGGTTTCCGGGAGAGCCGGGTGACCTGGCGCAGGACGATCCGCCCCGCGGCGTCGTACTCGTACCGGACCCGGCCCGCGGTGGTGAGCTGGGTGCCGCTGTAGGTGCGGGCGCCGACGGCGGCCTCGGTGCCGCCGGTCGCGGGCCAGTCGGCGTCGGTGAGGTTGCCGACCGCGTCGTAGGCGTAGGACTCGTGCCAGTCGCCGGCCCGGACGGCGGTGACCCGGTCCGCGGCGTCGTGCTCGAACTCCCGCAGGCCGTTGAGCCGGTCGTCGATGCCGGTCAGCACCCCGTCGGCGCGGTAGCGGTAGTCGCGGCGCTGCAGGACCCCGTGCTCGGAGCGGAGGATCTGGCCGGTCAGCCGCTGCTCGGTGTCCCAGCTGCTGGCCAGGGTGAGCCGTTCGCCGATGGTGCGCTCGTGCTCCCGGCCCGCCGCGTCGTAGCGGAACTCCAGGGCGCCGTCCGGCGTGGCCAGCGAGGTCCGGCGGCCCTCCGGGTCGTAGGACCAGTCGCTGGCGTGGCCGCCGGGGGTGGTGCGGCGGACGCTGCGACCGAGCCGGTCGCGGGTGTGGGTGAGGGTGCGGCCGTCGACGGTCTCGGTGAGCAGGTTGCCGAGCGGGTCGACGGTGCGCAGCACGTCGGCGTCCGGGCCGGTGGCCCGGACCAGGTGCCCGGCCAGGTCGTAGCCGTAGACGGTGCGGGCGCCGTCGGCGTCCTTGGCGGTCAGTCGGCCCAGCACGTCGTAGGCGTAGTGGACCTGGCCGCCGGTCGGGGTGGTGCGGGCGACCAACTGCCCGGCGCCGTCGAGCCGGTAGCCGACGGACCGGCCGTGGAAGTCCTGCTCGCCGACCAGCCGCCCGGCCGCGTCGTAGGTGTAGGTCCAGGTCTGCCCGAGCGGGTTGGTGACCGAGACCAGGTTCATGTCGGCGTCGTAGCCGAAGGCCAGCCGGGTGCCGTCCGGGTCGGTCCGGGCGGCCACCGTCTCGAACGGGGTGTACTCGTACGCGGTGGTCCGGCCGAGGCGGTCGGTGTGCGCGAGCAGGTTGCCCTCGTCGTCGTACGCCCAGCTCTCGGCGGCCCCGTCGGCCGCGGTGTACGAGCTCAGCAGCCCCTCGGCGGTCCAGGCCAGCCGGGTGGTGTGGCCGAGCTGGTCGGTGACGGCGACCACCCGGCCGAAGGCGTCCCGCTGGTAGCGGCTGGTGCCGCCGGCCCGGTCGGTGACCTCGACGGGCAGGCCGGCCGGGTCGCAGCGGACCAGGGTGGTGTGGCCGAGCGGGTCGGTGACGGCGGCCAGGTGGCCGTGCTCGTCGTACCGGAACAGGGTGGTGGCGCCGGTCGGTTCGGTGACCGAGGTGCGCAGGCCGCTCTCGTCGTAGGTCTGCTGCCAGGTCTGGCCGCCGGGCCGGGTGATCTCGGTGGGCAGGTTGGTGTCGCCGAAGTAGGCGGCGGTGGACTGCAGGCCGTCGGGGCGGGTGACGGCGATCAGGTCGCCGACGCCGTCGCGCTCGTAGTGGGTGGTGCGGCCGAGCGGGTCGGTGCGCGACAGGAGCTGGTCGTACTCGTCGCGCTCGTAGTGGGTGGTGTTCCCGAGCGGGTCGGTGATCGCGGTGATCTGGTGGCGCTCGTTGACGGTGTAGGTGGTGGTGCGGCCGAGGGCGTTGGTCTCGGTGGTGGTCCGCAGGCCGGTGTCCGGGTCCGGTTCGCCGTAGGTGAAGTGGAAGCGCAGGGTGCCGTCGGCGGCGCCCTCGTCGATCACCCGGTCCCGGCCGTCGTAGGTGTAGCGGTACTCGGTGCCGTTGCGGTCGGTCCAGGCGGTGATCCGGCCGGTGGCGTCGTTGGTGAAGCGCAGCGGCTTGCCGGAGGAGTTGTAGACCGAGCTCAGGTGCCCGTCGGTGTAGCCGTACCGGGCCAGCAGCAGGTCGCGGCCCTCCTCGCCCGCGCCGGCCAGGCGCAGCGCGGTGATCCGGCCGGCGTCGACGGTCACCAGCACCCGGTAGCCGCCGGAGTGCGCCATGCTCAGCGGCGCGCCGTCGGCGTCGTGGACCAGGTCGACCCGGTGGCCGGTCCGGTCCCGGATGCCGGTCAGCAGGGCGACGTCCCCGGCCGGGCGGCGGGTGAACTCCTTGACCAGGCCGCCGGCGTGGTCGGTCAGCGTGTAGCCGCCGTCCGGGGCGAGTTCGAGGTCCAGCCGGGAGCCGACGGCGGCCCGGACCGGCTCGCCGGGCGCGGGGTGCGGGTAGGCCTGGGCGGTGCGGTCGGGGGTGAGGTGGACGACGCCCTCGGCGTCGATCTCCAGCCGCTCGTCGAAGGTGCAGGACCAGCGCGGGCCCATCCACCAGCCGGCCTGGTGGTCGGACTCGTAGGAGCGCTTGAACAGCAGCGGCAGCACGCCGGGCAGCGCGAGGTCCTGCTGCTCGATGAACATCAGGCCGGTCGCCATGTCGACCGGCTCGCCGCCCTGGCAGCGCGACTCGGGCGGGCGGCCCGGCTTGTGCGGGTCCGCGACCCGGTCCCGGCCCCGGCCCTCGTTGTGCGGGGCGGAACCGCGCCCGCCGCCACTGCCCGAGCGGGGGTGGGGGACGCCGTCCTTGCCTTCGCCCTTGAGGATCTTGGCGAGGTCCTTGGCGTGCTTCTCCTCGATCTCGCGGGTGTTCTTGGCGACGGTCTTCAGGTTGTCGCCGGCCTTGCGGTAGAAGCCCTTCAGCGCCTTGCCGGCGTCCTCGGCGAGGGTCTTGCCGAGTTTCTGCGCGCCGTGTTCGAGGGCTTTGACGATCTGGTTGCTCATTCGAAGCTCACCCCGGCGAGCTTGGACTGGAACGCCTGGGCGTGCCCGGCGACGGTCTCGGCGTGGTCGTGCATCATCCGCGCGTGCTCGTCCAGCGCGTCCGGATCGATCCGGAAACCCGTCCCCCCGCCCCCGCCGCCGGAGGCGCCGAGGGCGGACTCGGCGGCCTGGAACACCATCCCCGACACCGCGTTCGCCACGGTGTCCACCAGCGGGCCGATCGCGGCCTCGATCACCTGGCCGATGATGTACTGCTCCAACTGCTGTTCGAGGTAGTTGATCAGGCGCTTGGCGGCCTCCTCGATGAGGATCACCGCCGCCTCCGCCGCGCCCAGCGTCGCCACCGCCGCGGCCTGGTCGGCGATGAACGCCGCGGCCAGCGCGATCAGCTCGCCGATCGTCTCGACCTTCATCGCCACGATCACGTCGGCGGCCACGTCCAGCGCGGTCGCCACCACGTGGCACGCCTGCACCAGCTCGTTCAGGTGGCTGTCGGAGACCGAGGCCCACTTGGTCAGCAGCGCCTCGTAGGAGGCGCCCTCGTAGGCCTGTCCCAGCTGCTGGATCGTCGCCGTCGACTGCTGGTGCGAGGCGTCCACGTTGTCCGCGAACTCCCGCACGTGGCCCGCGAACTCACGGACCTTGTCCTCGTTCACCGTCGGCCAGTTGATTCCGATGACGGACAGGAAGTCCACCACCTCACCGGGCAGTTCGATCGCCATAGTGCCCCCGTTTTCCTGATATGCACCTGCGCGTCGGAGTCAAAATACTCGGACGTGCCGACCGGCGGAACGGTTGCCCGGTGAGGGACGGGTCCGTCACCCGGCGGAGTGAACGGTCACCACCGGCTCGTGGTGGACCGGGAAGTTCACCGAGGAGGCGATGAAGCAGTCCCGGGACGCCGGGCCGTGCAGGGCCAGCGCCTGCTCGCGCATCGACTCCTCGGCGACCTCGATCCGGGGGCGGAGCACCGCCTCGGTGAACCGGCCGCCGTTGCCCTCGGTGCGCATGGTGCCGGCGGAGTCGTCCGCGTAGGACAGGACGACGACGCCGTTGGCCGCGCAGTGGTGCAGGTAGGACAGCATGTGGCACTGGGCGAGCGCGGCCAGCAGCAGCTGCTCCGGGTTCCACCGGGTGCGGTCGCCGTGGAAGGTCGGGTCGGAGCTGCCCAGGAGGTCCGGCAGGCCCTCGGCCGAGACGGTGTGGGCGCGGGCGTAGGAGCGGTAGTGGTCGGTGCCGGTGCCGAGGTTGCCGGTCCACTCGACCCGGACCGCGTAGTGGTGGGCGTGCGAGAAGGCCATGCGGATCACTCCGTTTCGTCGGACGCGGCCGGTCGGTCGGCCGCGCAGGTGTCCAGGACGTGCCGCCGGGCGGCCGCCGCGGCGGCGTCCGGGTCCCCGGCGGTGACCGCGGCGAGCAGGTCGCGGTGCTGGGCGTCGACCAGGGCGGTGCGCCCGGGCGGGCCGAGGGTGCGCCGGGTGGAGACCTGGATCTGGTCCCACAGCCGGTCCAGGCTGTGCAGCGCCACCGGGTTGGCGGCCAGTTCGGCGACCCGCCGGTGGAAGGCCCGGTTCAGCCGGACCGCGGCGGTGAACTCCCCGTCCGCGGTGGCCCGGTGGGTGCGGTCGGCGAGCGCGGCCAGATCGGCCAGCTCGGCCGGCGCCAGCCGCCCGGCCCGCTGCCGCTCGGCGGCCAGCTCCGCCGTCAGCGCCTCGAGCGCGGCCCGCACCCGGTAGACGTGCGCCAGCTCCGCGCCGTCCAGCCGCACCACCCGCACACCCCGCCCGGCGGGCGCCAGCAGCCCGTCCGAGGCCAGCGCCCGGAACGCCTCCCGCACCGGCGTCCGGCTGACCCCCAGGGCCCCGGCGACCTCCACCTCGCCCAGCCGGGCCCCCGGCGGGTAGTGGCCGTCCAGGATCAGTTCCCGCAGTCGCGTGCGGGTGCTCTCGGTCTGCACGGGGCCAGCGTAGAACGCTGTATGCAATGTATGCAATGGCCCCGCGCGGGACGCCCGGCCGCAGGTCCGGAACCCGTTGGGACCCCGACGGCGGGGTCCGCTATATTCGCGCAGCCGCGAACCGTTTCACTCCCAGGGGGGACCAGCCATGCCGCTCGACCAGGAGGGCACGGGGAAGGACGGCCCGGACGCCCCGCCCGCCCTCTCGCTGGAGAAGCGCGGAACACCCGCCGGGCCGACCGGGCCGACCGGGCCCGCCGAGCCCGCCGACTCCGTCGCGGACGCCGAACAGCCCGCCCCGGCGGTCTCGTTCGCGAAGCCTGCCGCAGACGCGGATGCGGATGCGGATGCAGATGCAGACGCGGGCGTGGACACGGGCGTGGACGCGGAGCCGGCCGGGCCCGTTGCGGACGCCGCTCCCGCTCCCGCTCCCGCCCCTGCTCCGACGGCCGTCGAGCCCGCCGTCCCCGCCAACCCGTGGGCGCCCCCCGTCCCCGGCGCCCCGGTTCCCGCCGCGGCGGCCGCTTCCGCCGCCAACCCGTGGGCACCCCCCGCCCCCGGCGCGCCGGTCCCCGGCCCCGTGCCCGGCCCCGTGCCCGGCCCGGCGGCGGCCGGTGGTGCGGCCGTCGGCAACCCGTGGGCCCCGGCGCCCGGTGGCCAGCAGCCGTGGGGGAGCGGCGCGTTGCCGCCGGGGGCGTTCCCGCCGGGGGCGGTGCCGTACGGGATGCCCGGTCATCCGGCTTTCCCGCAGCGGCAGTTGTACACCAACGGGCTGGCGATCGCCTCGCTGGTGGTGAGCTTCCTGTGCTTCGTCGGCGCGGCCGGCATCGTCATGGGCGCGATCGCGCTGCGCCAGATCAAGCGGACCGGTGAGCGCGGCCGGGGCCTGGCGATCGCGGGGATCGTGATCGGTTCGCTCTGGCTGGCGGTCTTCGTGGCGGGGGTGGTCGGCAACGCCTTCTCCGTCGACACCGGCGAGGACGGCTCCTCGGGCTTCACGTCGTCCCGGTACGGCGGCAGCCCGGTCCTGCCGGCGGCCTCTCCGCTGCGGCTGGAGGTCGGCGAGTGCTTCGACCTGGTGGGAACGCTGGTCGCCAGGAAGGTGGACTGCTCGAAGCCGCACAAGGGCGAGGTCTTCTGGACCGGGATCCCGGTGGAGACGGGCGACTACCCGCTGCCCAGCGTGCTGGAGGCCGAGGCGAAGAAGGGCTGCAAGGACCACGTCGACCAGTACGTGATGGACACCTGGACGCTCGGCGACTCGCTGGACTACCGCTACCTGTACCCCGACCGGAACAGCTGGGACGCGGTCTCCGGCCGCCGGCTGGTCTGCTTCTTCACCGGCAGCGGGCAGCTCACCGGTTCGCTGCGCAAGGACCAGACCAACCTGACCTACGACCAGCTGCACCTGCTGCTGGCCACCGACCAGTTCGACCGGGCCTGGAGCGAGGGCCCGGGCACGGACCTCGACGTCCAGGACGACCCGGCGGGTTTCCGCACCTGGGCCGGGCAGCTGGCCGCCGCGGCCGACCGGCAGGCCGCCACGCTGTCCGGTGCCCGGTGGACCACCGCCGACCGGGCGACCGTCGACCGGCTGGTGGCCGAGTCCAAGGTGGCCGCCCAGCACTTCCGGGCCGCCGCGAACGCCCCGGACGACGCCACCACCGAGCGCGAACTGACCGCCGGCTACAAGCACCTGGGCGACGACCTGATCCTCGACCTGCGCCGCCAGCTCGGCCTGACCACCCAGGACGAGGAGTCGGGCAAGCACCCCTCGAACCAGGCGGTCTGACCGCCGCCGCCACCGATCGCCGTCCGCCGCCGGGGCCGGGTGACACCTCGTCACCCGGCCCCGGCCGCTCTCAGCCCGGCTGCCCGGCCGCCCGGGTGGCGGCGTGCCGGACCAGCCGGGACGGCAGCGCGGGCGCGCCCGTCCAGTGCAGGTGCAGGTAGGAGGCGTGCACCGAGCCGTGCAGGTGGCCCTCGGTGTGCGGCCCGGCGGGGGTCCGCCAGCCCCAGGCGGGGGACGGGCCGGCGGCCGGGTCGGTGGCGGTGCGGTGGAACTCGTGGCCGCGCACCCGGGAGCCCGCCGCGGCGAGCGGGGAGTCGGCGAGCGCCACCGCCTCCCGGTAGCCGAGGGTCAGCCGGGGCGTCATCCGGGCCGCGGTGTCCAGCACCCCGCACATCGGCAGGCCGTCCAACTCCCGCCCCAGGTACAGCAGTCCGGCGCACTCGCCGACCACCGGCGCCCCGCTCGCGGCCAGTTCGGCGACCGCCTTCCGCAGTGCCGCGTTGGCGCTCAGCTCGGCGACGTACACCTCGGGGAAGCCGCCGCCGATCACCAGCGCCGCCGTCCGCTCCGGCAGTCGCTCGTCGTGCAGCGGGTCGAACGGCACCACCTCGGCCCCGGCGGCGGCCAGCAGTTCGGCGTTCTCCGCGTACGAGAAGGAGAACGCCGCGCCGCCCGCCAGCGCGATCCGCGGCCGGGGTCCGGCCACCGGCTCGACCTCCGCCGCCGCGTCCCAGGGCTCGTCGGTCAGCGGCGGGGCGGTCCGGGCCAGCGCCAGCACCGCGTCCAGGTCGACGGAGGCGGCGACGAGTTCGCCCATCTCGCGGACCGCCCGCAGCGCCTCCGCGGAGCGTTCGACGGCCGGGACCAGGCCCAGGTGCCGGGACGGCGTGTCGACCGCCCCGGCCCGGCGCACCGCGCCCAGCACCGGCACGCCCGAGCCCTCCTCCAGGGCCTCGCGCAGCAGCGTCTCGTGCCGGTCCGAGGCGACCTTGTTCAGGATCACCCCGGCCAGCCGGACCTGCGGGTCCCAGGACGCGAAGCCGTGCACCAGCGCGGCCACCGACCGGGACTGCGAGGAGGCGTCCACCACCAGCACCACCGGCGCCCGCAGCAGCTTCGCCACCTGCGCCGTCGACGCCAGCTCGCCCCGCCCGGCCGCCCCGTCGTACAGGCCCATCACGCCCTCGACCACGGCGACGTCCGCCCCGGCCGCGCCGTGCGCGAACAGCGGGGCGATCCGCTCCGGGCCGCTCATCCAGGCGTCCAGGTTGCGGCCCGGGCGCCCGGCGGCCAGCGCGTGGTAGCCGGGGTCGATGTAGTCGGGGCCGACCTTGTGCGGGGAGACCTTCAGCCCGCGCGCGGCCAGCGCCGCGATCAGGCCGGTGGCCACCGTCGTCTTGCCCGCCCCGGAGGACGGCGCGGCCACCACCAGCCGGGGAATCACGCTGTTCAACCCGCTACCACTCAATGCCGCGCTGGCCCTTGCGGCCCGCGTCCATCGGATGCTTCACCTTGGTCATCTCGGTGACCAGGTCGGCCAGTTCGAGCAGCGGCTCGGGCGCGTACCGGCCCGTCACCACCACGTGCTGGCTGCCCGGCCGCTCCCGCAGCACCTCGACCACCTCGGCCACGTCGATCCACCCCCAGTGCAGCGGGTAGGTGAACTCGTCCAGCACGTAGAACCGGTACGTCTCGGCCGCCAGGTCCCGCTTGACCTGCTCCCAGCCCTCCCGGGCCGCCTCCTCGGAGGACTCGATGTCGCGCTGCACCCAGGACCAGCCCGAGCCCATCTTGTGCCAGGCCACCGTGCCGCCCTGCCCGGACTCGCCGAGCACCCGCAGCGCGTTCTCCTCGCCGACCTTCCACTTCGCCGACTTCACGAACTGGAACACCCCGACCGGCCAGCCCTGGTTCCAGGCCCGCAGCGCCATCCCGAACGCCGCCGTCGACTTCCCCTTGCCCGGCCCGGTGTGCACCGCCGTGATCGGCTGGGTCCGGCGCTGACGCGTCGTCAGGCCGTCGTCCGGGACGTTCTCCGCCACTCCCTTGGGCATGCTGCTCACGCCGCCTTTCGCGTCATCGTCGTCGTCCGTGCTTCCCGCACCAGCGAGGCCACGCCCTCGGCCCGCAGCTCGTCCAGGCTCACTGCGTCACCGTTCAGGTGCGCGGCCAACTCCCGTGCCAGGCCCAGCCGGACGGGGCCCGACTCGCAGTCCAGCACCACCGCGGCCACGCCCTGCGCGGCCAGCAGGCCGGCCGCCCGGCGGGCCCGCGGCAGCGCGTCCTTGCCGCCGGTGGCCCGGCCGTCGGTCACCACCACCAGCAGCGGGCGCCGGTCCGGGTCGCGCAGCCGCTCCACCCGCAGCACCTCGTGCGCCCGCAGCAGGCCCGCCTCCAGCGGCGTCCGGCCGCCGGTCGGCAGCTGCTCCAGCCGGGCCGCGCCCACCTCCACCGAGGAGGTCGGCGGCAGCGCCAGCTCCGCGCCCGCGCCGCGGAACGTCACCAGGCCGATCTTGTCGCGCCGCTGGTAGGCGTCCATCAGCAGGGACAGCACCGCGCCCTTGACCGCCGTCATCCGCTGCCGGGCCGCCATCGACCCCGAGGCGTCCACCACGAACAGCACCAGGTTCGACTCCCGGCCCCGGCGCACCTGCTCCCGCAGGTCGTCCCGGCGCAGCACCAGCGCCCGCCCGGCCCGCCCGCGCGCCGCCTGGTGCGGCGCGGCCGCGCGCAGCGTCGCGCTCAGGTGCAGCCGGGACAGCCGCCCCTGCGGGCGGCGGGCCCGAATGGTGTGCCCGGCGTCCGTCTCGGCGGGGGAGCGCCGGCCCTGCGCGCCCCGGCCGGTGCCGTCCACCTTGAACAGCCGGGTGCGGTACGGCCGGTCGGCCGCCACCGGCGCCGACTCCCGCCCGCCGCCCGGGCGTTGCTGCGGCGGGGCGGGGGCATCGTCCGAACTCGCCTCCCCGGACGGCACGTGGGGATCGCCGGGCTCCGGTGCGCCGCCGCCGTCCGGGCCGCCGCCGTCCGGGCCGCCGCCGTCGGGACCGCCGTCGCCGCCGTCGTCGGGCCCGTCGCCGTCGCCGTCCGGTTCCCCCTGGTGCTCGGCCAGCGTCCGGTCCAGCTGCTCCTCGTCCAGCCCGGGCGCGTCGAACGGGTTGCGCCGCCGCCGGTGCGGCAGCGCCAGCCGGGCCGCCGTCCGGACGTCCTCCTCCAGCACCTCGGTGCGCCCCGCCCAGGCGGCCAGCGCCACCGCGGTGCGCGCCATCACGATGTCCGCGCGCAGGCCGTCCACCTCGAACGCCGCGCACACCGCGGTGATCTGACGCAGCGCCAGGTCGGAGAGCTCGACGTCTGGCAGCAACTCCCGTGCGGCGGTGATCCGTTCGGCCAGCTCCCGTTCCCGCCCGTCCCAGCGCGCCGCGAAGGCGGCCGGGTCGGCGTCGTACGCGAGCCGCCGGCGCACCACCTCGGCGCGCTCGTCCGCGTCCCGGGTCGCCGCGATCTCCACCGTCAGCCCGAACCGGTCCAGCAGCTGCGGCCGCAGCTCGCCCTCCTCCGGGTTCATCGTCCCCACCAGCAGGAACCGGGCCGCGTGCCGCACCGACACGCCCTCGCGCTCCACGTACGAGCGCCCCATCGCGGCCGCGTCCAGCAGCAGGTCCACCAGGTGGTCCTGCAGCAGGTTCACCTCGTCGATGTACAGCACCCCGCGGTGCGCCTTCGCCAGCAGCCCCGGCTCGTACGCCTTCACGCCCTCGGCGAGGGCCCGCTCCAGGTCCAGCGCGCCGACCACCCGGTCCTCGGACACGCCGACCGGCAACTCCACCAGGAACGCGGGCCGTTCACCCCGGTCCGCGCCCCGGTGCGGCCCGTCCGGGCACTGCGGGTCCACCGCCGCCGGGTCGCAGGCGAACCGGCAGCCCGCCACGACCCCGATCGACGGCAGCAGCCCCGCCAGGGCCCGCACCATCGTCGACTTCGCGGTGCCCTTCTCGCCCCGCACCAGCACCCCGCCCACGGCCGGCGAGACCGCGTTCAGCAGCAGCCCCAGCCGCAGGTCGTCCATGCCCACGATCGCCGTGAACGGATAACGGGCCTCGGTCACTTGCTACTCCCCATCTCCAGCGGGGCCGGGGCCCCGGGCGGCACGAACGGCAGACCCGCCGGTGCCCCGTTCTCGATCAGCTTCCACAGCGCGTCGGTGTCGGCGTGCTCGGCCACCAGGTCGCCCAGCGCGTCGAGCTGCTGCTCGCGGGCGGCGGCGAACGAGGTGTCCGGCGCCGGGACGAAGGAGCGCCCGGCGGCCCGGGCCACCTCGGTCAGGAACGCCCGGCGGAACGCGTCGTTCTCCAGCAGGCCGTGCCAGGTGGTGCCCCACACCGAGCCGGTCCGGCAGCCGTCCAGCGCCCGCCCGGCGGCGTCCGCGACGAACACCTCGCCGCCCTCGACCGCCACCACGCCGTGGTGGATCTCGTAGCCCTCCACCGGCTCGCCCAGCGCCACCCCCGACGGCCGGGCCAGCACCTTCTCCGCGCCGAACACCACCCGGGTCGGCAGCAGCCCCAGGCCGGCCACCGGGCCGGACGACTTCGACTCCACCGCGTCGACGATCTCCCGCCCCAGCATCTGGTAGCCGCCGCACACCCCCAGCACCGGCAGCCCCGCCGCGACCCGCGCCGCCAGCGGCCCGGCCAGGCCCTGCGCGCGCAGCCAGGCCAGGTCCGCGACGGTGGCCCGGGTGCCGGGCAGCACCACCAGGTCGGCGTCCGCCAGCTCCTCGGGGCGGGTCGCCCAGCGCACCAGCACGCCCGGCTCCTGGGCCAGCGCGTCCACGTCGGTGAAGTTCGACAGCCGGGGAAGCGCACCACCGCGACCCGCAGCACCTGAGCCCCCACCGGCCCGCCCGCCGCCGGACGGGACGCCACCGACGCCAGGCCGAGCGAGTCCTCCGCGTCCAGCCACAGGCCCGGCAGCATCGGGAACGTCCCCAGCACCGGACGCCCCGTCAGCTGCCGCAGCATCTCCAGGCCCGGCGCCAGCAGCCGGGCGTCACCGCGGAACTTGTTGACGAACCACCCGGCGATCAGCGCCTGGTCGTCCGGCGACAGCAGCGCCAGCGTCCCGAACATCGACGCGAACACCCCGCCGCGGTCGATGTCCCCGACCACCACCACCGGCAGCCGGGCCGCCGAGGCCAGGCCCATGTTGGCGATGTCCCGGTCCCGCAGGTTGATCTCCGCCGGGGAGCCCGCGCCCTCGCACACCACCACGTCGAAGCGCCCGCGCAGGTCCGCCAGGCACTCCAGCGCCCGCTCCAGCAGCACCGGTTTGCGCTCCCGGTAGTCCAGCGCCCCGACCTCCGCGACCGCCCGCCCCAGCAGCACCACCTGGCTGCGCCCGTCCGCGCCCGGCTTCAGCAGCACCGGGTTCATCGCCGCCTCCGGCGCCACCCCCGCGGCCTGCGCCTGCATCGCCTGCGCCCGCCCGATCTCCGCCCCGTCGACCGTCACGAACGAGTTCAGCGACATGTTCTGCGCCTTGAACGGCGCCACCCGCACCCCCTGCCGGGCCAGCCAGCGGCAGATCCCCGCCGTCACCACACTCTTCCCGGCGTCCGAGGTCGTACCGGCCACCAGCAGCGCGCCGTTCACCGGCGAACTCCTTTCGAGACGCCCCGACCGGGGCTCGCGGAACCGCACGCGGCGGACGGCGGCATGCCGAAGTCCCGTGCCGGCAATGTCAGTCGCACCATCAGCCCGCACCGCGGCGGGGTCACCTGCGCCGCCGTCCGCCCAGTGCCCGCAGGGCCAGCGTGGCCGCCAGCGCGAGCGCGCCGACCCGGCGCGAGAGGCGGCAGGCCCGTTCGATGTCGGCCGTGCCGACCGGCGGCAGGCCCGCGCCCAGCACCGGCCGGTGCTCGACCCGTTCGCCGTACCGCAGGGTGCCGCCCAGCTGCACGCCCAGCGCCCCCGCGAACGCGGCCTCCGCCTGGCCCGCGTTGGGGCTCGGGTGCGCGGAGCCGTCCCGCCGCCAGACCCGCCAGGCCCGCCCGGGCGCGCCGGACGCGGCGACGGCCAGCAGCGCGGTCAGCCGCGCCCCCGGCCACCCGGCGACGTCGTCGAGCCGGGCCGCGGCCCAGCCGAAGCGCCGGTAGCGGGCCGACCTGTGCCCGACCATGGCGTCCAGCGTGTTGACGGCCCGGAACGCCAGCAGCCCGGGCACGCCCGCGACGCCGCCCCAGACCAGGGCGTTGACCACCGCGTCGGCGGTGTTCTCGGCGACCGACTCGACCACCGCCCGGGCCACCTGCTGCTCGTCCAGGCCCGACGGGTCGCGCCCGCACAGGTGCGGCAGCCGCTCGCGCGCGGCGGCCAGGTCGCCGTCCGCCAGCGAACGCCCGATCGCGGTGGCCTCCCGGGTCAGCGACGTCCCGCCCAGCACGGTGAAGGCGGCCCCGGCGGCCAGCGCCCCGGCCGCGACGGGGGAGCGCCGGACGGCCCGGACGGCCAGCGCCGCCCCGGCCGCGACCGTGCCGACGGCGAGCGCGGTGTGCAGCGCCCCGGCCCCGCGGTGGTCGCGCCACAGGCGGCGCTCCAGCCGGGCCGCGGCGGTGCCGAACAGGGCGACGGGGTGTCCGCGCCGGGGGTCTCCGAGCCGGGCGTCCGCGAGGTATCCCGCGGCCGCGCCCACCAGGTACGGGGCAGCCCCCATGGCGTCGTGTCCTCACTCAGGGTCCGCGCCCTGGATCGACGGAACGGGGGCCAGAGTCTCCTGACTTCCGGTCACCCCCGCGCGGGGTGGTCCGGTCACAGTGGCGGGACCGCGCCGGACTCGCACCGGCTTCCTCTGCTTGCCTCCGTTTGGCCCGAAGATCCCACCACGCCCGGTTCGAGGCAGTCAACCGAGCGGGTGGAGGGGTTGGTCACATACGGCCACCGGGGCCGCCGAGGGGCGAGGTGCCAGGTCAGGGCGTGTGCACGACGGGCCGCGGCGCGGTCGGCATGCCGTCGCCGAGGAAGAAACCCGGGTGCGGCGGCTGGTTGTAGGCGGTGTTCTGCCAGGCGACGGCCTCCCGGTACTGCACGTCGTGCATCAGCGTGGTGATCCGCAGCGGGGTCGGCACGGGGGTGGAGTAGATCCGCAGCGCCCGGTTGTCGGTGGTGGGCCACACCACCTCCTCGCGCCAGTCGCCGAACAGGTCGGCGGACAGCGACGGGGTGGCCTTGGTGCCGTTGTTCGCGTGCACGCCCGAGGCGGTCAGCAGCCGGGTGTCGGCCGCGGTGCCGTACTTGTCGACGTGGGTGCCGTCGAGCAGTTCGCGCACCGGGTCGCCGTCCCACCAGAGCGTGAAGTTGGCCGAACCCGGCTTGCGCCCGACGTCCTGCCCCTGGGCGCTGTAGAGCCCGCTGACCCCGGACGACCAGGACTCGGCGCCCGGGCTGCCCGCGTACACGTCGTCGGAGACGCCGCGCCCGTTGTCGCAGCCGCAGTCGGGCTGGTGCCACAGGATCCGGCCGGTCCGGGCGTCGGCGAACCAGGCCGAGTACTTGGTGGTGGTCTCGTCGACCTTGAACTCCTCCAAGCCCGGGCGGCTCGGGTCGAGGTCGCCGACGTGCATCGCGTCGCCGTGCCCCTGCCCGGTGTTCCACAGCCCGTGCCCGTCGTCGTCCACGGCCATCGCCCCGTAGACGATCTCGTCCCGCCCGTCGCCGTCCACGTCCGCGACCGCCAACTGGTGGTCGCCCTGGCCCGCGTAGGCGCCGTTGCCGGAGGCGTCGGTGTCGAACCTCCACCGCTCGGTGAGCTTGCCGCCGCGCCAGTCCCAGGCCGTGATCACGGTGCGGGTGTAGTAGCCGCGGGCCGTCACCAGCGACGGGCGCGAGCCGTCCAGGTACGCCGTCCCGGCCAGGAACCGGTCCACCCGGTTGCCGTACGAGTCGCCCCAGGCCGAGACGGTGCCGCGCGGCGGGTCGTAGTCCACCGTCTGCAGCGCGGCGCCGCTGCGCCCGTCGAAGACCGTCAGGAACTCCGGCCCGGACAGCACGTACCCGCTGGAGTTGCGGTGGTCGGCGGTGGCGCTGCCGATGGTCCGCCCGGCGCCGTCCACCGTGCCGTCCGCGGTCTTCACGGCGACCTCGGCCCGCCCGTCGCCGTCGTAGTCGTACACCTGGAACTGCGTGTAGTGCGCGCCCGAGCGGATGTTGCGCCCCAGGTCGATCCGCCACAGCCGGGTGCCGTCCAGCTCGTACGCGTCCAGGTAGGTGTCGCCGGTGTAGCCCGACTGCGAGTTGTCCTTGGCGTCGGTCGGGTTCCACTTCAGCACGAACTCGTACTGCCCGTCCCCGTCGAGGTCGCCCACGCTCGCGTCGTTCGCCTCGTACGTGTAGGAGCCGCTCGCGTTCGACCCGCCGGGCGGCGGCGTGATCGGCACGTCCCGGTAGCCGTCCGCGAAGCCGACCGAGGCCGGCGAGGCGGCCTGCTCGACCCCGCCCACCACCGCCCGCACCGTGTACGAGGCCCCGGCCGGCGCGCCGGCGTCCAGGTAGTCCGTCGCGGTGGCCAGCGGTGCGGCGTTCACCCTGGCGCCGTCCCGGTACACGTTGAACGCCACGTCGTCCGGGTCGGTGGCCAGCCAGCGCCAGGACACCAGGTTCGCCGTCCCGCTGCGCACCGAGACCAGCCCGCGGTCCAGCTTCTCCACCTGCCGCCCCTGCCCGGCGGGCGTCCCCGACGGGGAGCTGCCCGGTGACGGGGTGGCGGTCGGACTCCCGGTGCACACCGTCCCGTTGAAGGTGAACGAGGAGGGCACTGCGGCCGCGCCCGGCACCGAGCCGTTGAACCCGAACCCCACGGTGGCGCCGGACGCCACCGAGCCGTTGTAGTCCAGGCTCTTCGCGGTGACCTGCGTACTGCCCGCGGTCACGTCCGCGTTCCACGCCTGGGTGACCTGCTCGCCGTTGCCGAACGACCACTGCAGCGTCCAACTCGTCACGGCCGCACCGAGGTTGGTGACCTTCACGTCCGCCCCGAAACCGCCCTGCCAGGCGTTGACGACCGTGTAGTCCACCCGGCACCCGCCCGCCGCCACCGCCTGCTGCTGGACCGCCCAGCCCGCACCGGCCACCACCAGCACGCCTGCCACCAGCCCCGCACCCGGGCGCCCGGCCCGTCGCCTGCGCTGTCCTGCCATCGTTGCTCCTCCGGGGGAAGAAGGGGAGTGGAGTACTTCGGGAGCGCTCCCACCGCATCCACCCAGACTGACCGGACGCCGTCAATCCTCCGGTCCGCGCCCCGTGAAACTTTCGCCGCCGATTCCCCCAACTCGCCTTATGTGAAAGGCAGTTGAGGATCCGATCGGCGCCGCCGACTCAGCTGCCGGCACTCCCCCCGCGCAGGGAGTGGATCATGCTCCGCAGGCTCCGGAGCGCGTCCGCCTGCTCGGCCTCGGTCATCCCGGCCAGCATCCTGACCTCCACCGAGCGGACTGCCGCGCTCGCCTCCTCCAGGCTCCGCCGCCCGCGGGGCGTGAGCCGGGCCGGCAGGGCCTTCCCGACCGGCGCCGCCGCGGGCCTGACCACGTCCCCCTCCCGTTCCAGGTGCTGGAGCAGCACGTTCATCGACTGCCGGGTCACGAACGCGCCGCGCGCCAGTTCGGAGTTCGACATGCCCGGCCGCTGGGCCAGCAGTTCGAGGCAGGAGTAGTGCGTCACGGTCATGCCGAGCGGCCGCAGCACCTCCTCCATGGCCGAGCGCAGGACGCTCGAAGCCTCCTTCAGCAGGTAGCCCAGTGAGGTGTCCAGATCGATGCCGCCGCCGCTTTGACTCATGTCAGAAGTCTGACATACGTTGATCCGTGTCAGGAATCTGACACGGAGGAGAGGAACCCCGCCATGCCCGTCACCGGCCCCGACTTCATCTCGCTGCAGGTCCGCGACCTCGACGCCGCGCAGGCGTTCTACCAGCACTACCTCGGCCTGGTCCGCTCGCCGGCCGGCCCCCCGCACGCCGTCGTCTTCACCACCCGGCCGATCGCGTTCGCCCTCCGCGACCTCGTCCCCGGCACCGACCTCGACTCCGCCGCCCGGCCCGGCCTCGGCACCGCGCTCTGGCTGCACGCCACCGACGTCCAGGCCGTCCACGACGCCCTCGCCGCCGACGGCCACCCCATCGTCTCCGCACCGGTCGACGGCCCCTTCGGCCGGACCTTCACCTTCGCCGACCCCGACGGCTACCACATCACCCTCCACGACCGCGCCTGACCGCCCGCCCCGGTCGTCGGTTCGCCCAACCGCCCGGCCCCGGCCGCGCCCCCGTTTCGTGCCATCCGCGGCTGTGGCCCGACCACCCCCGCACCTAGCGTCGGCAGGCATGCGACGCAGACAGCCGCCGGCCCCCGCGCCGGTGCCGTTCTCCCCGGCCGCCGCCCGCGCCCACCGCACCGCGCTCGGCCTGACGGTCGAGCAGGTCGCGGCCGGGCTGGCCGCCCACGGCGTGCGGCTGCTGCCCGGGCACGTCCTCGGCTGGGAGGACGGCCTGCTCCCGCCCACCGAGGAGCAGTTGACCGCCCTCGCCCGCACCCTGTGGTGCCCGCCCGTCCGGCTGATGGGCACCGCCCCGGCCACCCTGCGCGACCACCGGATCGCCCGCGAACTCACCCGGGACCAGGCCGCCCGCCTGCTCGGCCTCACCCCCACCACCTACCGGCAGACCGAAACCACCGGACGCTGGACCGGCAACGAGGACCAGACCCGCCTGCTCGCCCGGGTCCTCGCCCTCGACCTGCCCACCCTGATCCGCCTCACCGGCCGCACCGCCGACCTCGACGCCCGCCTCCGCCAGGTCGTCCAGGGCCGCTGGCAGGCCCAACTCCACCCCGTCGCCCGCCTGGTCCCGGTCGCCCCCGCCGTCCTCGAACACGTCCTCGCCACCCTCCAGTCCGAGCACCACACCCCCACCTCCTGGGGCGCCGCCCCCGCCCCGACCCGCCCCGACCCCACCGCCCGCTTCTGGCACCTCCTCGCCGAGGCCGGGGCCGACGGGACGCCCTGACCGCCCCGCGCCGCCGCCCCGTCCGGTCACCCGCAGCGCCGCCCCGATTCGCCGTCCGCTCTGCGGGCAGGTGCACTGGGAGCACAGGACCGCCAGCACCCGGGAGACCGCCATGCGTTGGGGAACCGCAGCCGTCGTCGCAGCCGCCGCCGCAGGAACCGGAGCGGCGGCCTTCCTGCTGCTCGGCCGGAGAGTCTCGGACCGGGTGGTGCGCCCCGGCTCCGCGCAGGTCGTGTTCGCGCCCGCCCCGGTCGAGGTGCACGACCTCGGGCCGGGCCGGGTGGTGCTGACCGCGACGCCGGACACCCTGCGCCGCGGGCACTACGCGCTGGAGTGGGGCGAGGACGGCCACGCCGTGGTCGGCGAGGTGCTCGGCAGTGGCGGCGGCCGGGTCACCCGGCGGCTGGAGCGGGCCGACGGCGGCACCCTCGCGGTCGGCACCGAGGTCCGGGTCACCCCGCGGGTGCTGCTCGGCGACCCGCGCACCGCGCTCGGGCTGGACTACGCGGACGTCGCGGTGGCCAGCGACCTCGGCAACCTGCCGGCCTGGCGCACCGCGGGCATCCGCGGCACCTGGGTGGTCCTGGTGCACGGCCCGGGCACCGGCCGCGAGCAGGCCCTGCCGGTGCTGCCGCTGCTGCACGCGCTGCGGCTGCCCACCCTGACCGTCAGCTACCGCGGCGACGCGGACGCGCCGCCCTCGCCCGACGGCCTGGGCCACTTCGGCGAGACCGAGTGGGAGGACGTCGACGTCGCCGTCCGGTACGCGCTGGCCCAGGGCGCGGGCCAGGTGGTGCTGTACGGCTGGTCGGTCGGCGCGACCGTCGCCCTGCACACCGCCGCCCGCTCCACCTGGCGGGACCGGATCGCCGGGCTGGTGCTGGACTCCCCGGTGCTCGACTGGTCCGAGACGGTCCGCCGGGGCGCCACCCGGACCTGGTCCTCCCCGGCCCTCGGCGAACTCGGCGCGCTCGCCGCCCGCGGCCGCACCGGCGTCGACCTCGCCGACTTCGCCCGGATCGCCTCCGGTGCCGACCTGCCCTCGCCGGCGCTGCTGCTGCACAGCCCCGACGACCCGGTCGCCCCGTGGAGCGCCGCGCAGCGCCTCGCCGACGGCCGCGACGACCTGGTCAGCCTGCACCCGGTGCCGCACGCCGAGCACGCCGCGCTGTGGAACGCCGACCCGGACGGGTACACCGAGGCGCTGCGCCGCTTCCTCACCCCGCTGCTCTGATCCGGCCGGGAGCCCCGTGCCGGGCCGGAGCGGGAACCGGAACCCGGCGCACCGCGTCTCCGTCACGGAGTGGTCACCTTATTCGCCATGTCCACGTCGAAAAGCGGAGTGATTCCTCCCGTTTCGCGGTGACTCGTCCCCCCGCCGTTCGATCCGCTCGGACATCGGGCCGAGACAGCTCGGCAGTCGATGTGACAGAAGGCCCGTACAAGGGGAAGACTGCACGGCGTGACGTCTCGGAACCCGCGCGACCGTGATGCCCCGCACCCGCCCCACCGCACCGGTGCGACGGTGACCCGTCTGCCCGGAACGGCGGCCGTCGGTCGTGTGGAGGGCACTCCCCCCGCCGCCGCCAACCGCCGCCGGGTCCCCGCGAAGCCGGGGCGCGGCCGCGTACCCGTCCCGGACGGCTTCCCGGCCCCCTCCGAGCTCGCCCCGCTGGCCCGCCGGATGCTCGCCGACGCGGTCCGGGTGGCCCGCTGGGCCGGTGAGCTCTCCGAGGTCGACAAGCGCGGCGAACTCCTGCCCGAGGACGCCCGCGCCGCCGGGCGCGCCCTCGCCATGACCGTCGGCGCCGCCGCCAACGCCTGGGGCCAGGCCCTGCTGGTCGGCCTGGTCGAGCTCCGCGACGGCGGCGCCGGGCCCGGCTGGCGGCTGCACGCCTGGGAGCACGACGACGAGGCGGTGATCCGCGGCTGGTCCGCGCTGTTCGACGCCTGGACGCTGCTCGCCCCCGTCCCGCCCGCCGCCCTGCGCGGCGTGTTCGCCCAGCTGGCCGGGCAGGCCGTCGACCAGGCCCCCCAGCTGCTGTCCTTCCTGCACCTGGTGGACGGCCCGGTGGTCGACAGCGAACTGCTCGAACTGCTCCGTCGCGGCCTCGACGAGCGCCGCCTCGGCCCCAGCTCCGGCACCTTCCCGCTGTCGCCCGTCCCGCACGCCGCGTTCGCCGTCTCCGCCGTCCGCGGCACCTGCCGCGAACCGCAGATCGACACCCCGCACTCGCCCGCCGACGTCGCCGCCGTCCTCGACTGGATGCTCGACGGCCTGGCCGCCGTCGGCGCGCTCGGCCGCCGCGACGAGGCCGCCGAGCTCTCCCCGCTCGGCCACTGGGCGGTCCGGGCCAAGCTGGAGGAGATCTGCACCGTCGCGCAGACCGCCGCCGGCCACATCGAGCAGAGCGCCGCCGAACTGCTCAGCGCCTGCGCCGACTACAGCCCCGGCCCGGCCCGCGCCGAGTTCCGGGCCTGGGTCGCCGCCCGCCCCGCCGACCGCGCCGTCGCCGAACTCCTCGAAGCCGCCCGCGGCGAGGACGCCCTGGTCCGCGGCCTGGCCTTCGAGGCGCTCCGGGTGGTGGCCGGCTCCACCGCCGAACAGGGCGTGCGGGCCGCCGTCGACGAGCCCGTCCTGCGCCCCTACGCGCTGCTCTGGCTGGCCGAACAGCTGGACGAGGACGGGGTGTCCCCGGCCGACGTGCTGGGCGCCGAGGACGCCGCCTGGCTGTGGGTGGACACCGCCGCCGCCGTCCTCGACCACGGCGAGACCGCGCTGCTGGTCGGCCACGTCGAGGGCGCCTCGGCCGGCGAGCCGGTGCGGCTGTTCCACCGCGCCCGCCAGTCCGGCCACCCGCGCGCCGCCAGCGTGCTGACCGCCGTCGCCTCCGTCCACCCCGACCCGGCCGTCGCCCGCGCCGCCCGCCGCAGCGCCTTCTCCGTCCACAACGGCGGCGCCTGAGCGATGCGCCCCGTCAGGGGCGCGGGGAACTGCGCGAAGGGGAACGAAGCCGACGAAGAAGCCGCCCTCCCGGAGAACTTCCGGGAGGGCGGCTTTCTCGTGGCGTACAGCCCGGGGCTAGCCCCGGTTCTCCGCCCGACGCGCCCGCACCACGCCGACCTTCTCGCCGACCTTGCGGCGGATGACCAGCAGCGGAGCCATCGCGGCCAGCGCGATCTGGGCGACCGCACCGATGTGCATCAGGGTGTCGCCGCCGGGCAGGCCCGCGGCCCAGGAGGCGAGGCAGCCGATGGAGACGACGATCCAGGCGAGCGTCGCGGTGGCCAGCAGGCCCTGCGGCTTGGGGTACTCGATCCGGCTGACCATCAGGTAGGCCACGCCGAGGATCATCAGCAGGCCCGGGATGAACGGCGGGTCGAGCAGCACGATGGCCAGCACGGTCATCGCGCCCATCGGGCAGGGCATGCCCTGGAAGATCCCCGGTCGCATCTTCACGGCCGAGAAGCGGGCCAGCCGCAGCACCACGGCCAGCAGCACGGTCAGCGCGATGAACGCGGAGAGCTGCTGGTTGCTGCCGGGGGAGACCAGGCCCCACACCGCGACGAAGTAGGCCGGCGCGATGCCGAAGCTGATCAGGTCGGCCAGGTTGTCGAGCTCGGCGCCGAGCGCGGAGGAGCGCAGCTTGCGCGCCACCAGGCCGTCGAAGAGGTCGCACATGGAGCCGATCAGCAGCAGCGTCACCGCGGTGGCGGCGCTGTGCTTGACCGGGGCGGCCGACTCGTCGGTGAGGTGCGGCATGAGGATCCCGGTGGTGATCGAGTAGATCGCCAGGAAGCCGCAGACGGCGTTGCCGAGGGTCAGGAAGTCGGCGGTGGACAGGTGCTGGGGGGAGCGGGGGGCGCGTAGTTCGCGGTCCCGGGCCCAGCGTCGGCGGCGGAGCTCGGTCGACTCTTCGTCGTCGAGCTCCATGAGGGTTTCCGGATCAGTCACGGTCAAGGCGAGTCACCCCGGCGGTGGTCTTCTGGCCGACCGTGACGCCGACCTCGACGCCCGCCGGCAGGTAGGTGTCGACGCGGGAGCCGAAGCGGATCAGACCGACCCGCTCGCCCTGCTCGACCTTGGTGCCGGCGTCCACGTAGGGGACGATGCGGCGGGCCACAGCACCCGCGATCTGCACCATCTCGATGTCGCCGAGCTCGGTGTCGAAGTGCCACACGACGCGCTCGTTGCGGTCGCTGTCCTTGTTGAACGCCGGGACGAACCCACCGGCGATGTGCTCGACGGACGTCACGGTGCCGGGCAGCGGCGCGCGGTTGACGTGGACGTTGAGCGGGCTCATGAAGATGGCGACGCGGGTGCGCCCGTCCGGCCACTCGTCGATGGACTGGACCACGCCGTCGGCCGGGGAGATGACTCGCCCGGCGCCGATCTCGCGCTCGGGGTCGCGGAAGAACCACAGCATGCCAGCGCTCAGGGCGCAGGCGGGCACGGCCGCCAGGGCCCACTTGCCGGAACGCCGGGTGAGGGCGGTCGTCACGGCGGCGGTGGCCAGCGTGGGAACGAACCACGGGGTGGCACCGCGCGCGATGGTCACGCGGGGGCGCCGACCCTCGGGTCCGGGACCCTGGGCGGAGGTGTGAGGGGACGGGCTGATGGGCATCGAGGACCTTTAGTCGCGGCCCCGCGCGGGGACACTGAATGGCCCCTGGACTGGGGGCCACCGCGGGGATCGAGTTGTTTGGACGGCTGCTGTCCGGGTGGATGCTATCGGGACCTGCCCGTATCTGGGCAAGCCGCCTGCTAGTCGAACTACGCCTGCCTGCGGAGTCGGGCACCTGCTATGCATACGACCGTAACCGGAGCGGAGGCGGTTCCCCAAGAGGTCGCGGGTCACGGGTGATTCACGTCTCAGTGACGGCGGCGTGACACGCGGTGTGCGGAGGCGACCCACCGGCGCGCACCTGGGGAAACGCGCCGGTGGGTCGCCTCGGGCGCCGGTCCGGCCCGGGGTCGGCTGACCAGGCCGGGGGCCGGACGCGGCGGCGACGGACGGCGGGCCGCACGCCCACCGTCCGTGCGGGGAGGGGGTCTTCAGTCGGCGAGCCGGTACTCCTCCAGCAGCCGGCGTCCCACGATCATCTTCTGGATCTCCGCCGTACCTTCACCGATCAGCAGCATCGGGGCCTCCCGGTAGAGCCGCTCGATCTCGTACTCCTTGGAGAAGCCGTAGCCGCCGTGGATCCGGAAGGAGTCCTCGACGACCTCCTTGCAGTACTCGGAGGCCAGGTACTTGGCCATGCCGGCCTCGAGGTCGTTGCGCTGGCCGCTGTCCTTCTTGCGGGCGGCCATCACCATCATCTGGTGCGCGGCCTCGACCTTGGTGGCCATCTCGGCGAGCTTGAACTGGATCGCCTGGTGCTCGGCGATCTTCTTGCCGAAGGTGGTGCGCTGCTGCGCGTAGGCGATGCCCAGCTCGAACGCCCGGCGGGCCACCCCGCAGCCGCGGGCGGCCACGTTGACCCGGCCGACCTCGACGCCGTCCATCATCTGGTAGAAGCCCTTGCCGGGGACGCCGCCGAGGATCCGGTCGGCCGGGACCCGGACGTCCTGCAGCACCAACTCGGTGGTGTCGACGCCCTTGTAGCCCATCTTCTCGATCTTGCCGGGCACGGTCAGGCCGGGAACGGTCTCGTTCGGCCCGAAGCCCGGGGTCTTCTCGACCAGGAAGGTGGTCATGTTCTTGTACGGGGTGCTGCCGCCCTCGTCCGTCCGGCACAGCACCGCGACGACGCTGGAGGTGCCGCCGTTGGTCAGCCACATCTTCTGGCCGTTCAGGACGTAGGAGTCGCCGTCCTTGACGCCCTTGGTGGAGATCGCCGACACGTCGGAGCCCAGGCCCGGCTCGGACATCGAGAAGGCGCCGCGCAGCTCGCCGGCCGCCATCTTCGGCAGGAAGTAGTCCTTCTGCTCCCGGGTGCCGTGCGCGGTGATCATGTGCGCCACGATGAAGTGGGTGTTCACGATGCCGGAGACCGACATCCAGCCGCGGGCGATCTCCTCCACCACCAGGGCGTAGGTGAGCAGCGACTCGCCGAGGCCGCCGTACTCCTCGGGGATGGTCAGCCCGAACAGGCCGAGCTGCTTCATGCCCTCGACGATCGCGGTCGGGTACTCGTCGCGGTGCTCGAGTTCGGTGGCGACCGGGATGATCTCCTTGTCGACGAACTCCCGCACGGTGGCGAGGATGTCCCGCTGGATCTCGGTGAGGCCGTCGGTCTGTGCGAGGCGTCCCATCGTGCGGCTCCGTGAATGCTCGTGAGGAAGAGGGTGAGGGGTGGGGGGCTCCGCGGCGCGTGGCTGCCGCGGAGCCCCCGGGACCGGGTAGGGGCGAAGGCCGATGACGGCGGCCCGCCCGTCCGGGGCTCTGAGGGCGGTCAGGCGAGCGGCTCGGGGCGGCCGGGCTGTTCCCCGCCGCGCTCCTTCACGTACGTCTCGGTCGGCACCATCACCTTGCGGCGGAAGGTGCAGACGACGGTGCCGTCCTGCTTGTAGCCCTTGGTCTCGACGTACACGATGCCGCGATCCGGCTTGGATGTCATGTGCTTGTCGAGAACTTCGGTCTCGCCGTACAGCGTGTCGCCGTGGAAGGTCGGCGCGACGTGCCGCAGCGACTCGATCTCCAGGTTGGCGATCGCCTTGCCGGACACGTCCGGCACCGACATGCCGAGCAGCAGCGAGTAGACGTAGTTGCCGACCACGACGTTCTTGCCCTGCACGGTGGTGGTCGCGTAGTTGGCGTCCAGGTGCAGCGGGTGGTGGTTCATGGTGAGCAGGCAGAACAGGTGGTCGTCGTACTCGGTGACGGTCTTGCCGGGCCAGTGCTTGTAGACCGCGCCGACCTCGAACTCCTCGTAGGTGCGTCCGAACTGCATCGCGTCACGCCCCCGCCGTCTTGTCGGAAACAGGCTGTTCGAACTTGGTGGTGCGCTCCATGCCCGCGGCCCGGCCCTTGCCCGCGATGACCAGGGCCATCTTGCGGCTGGCCTCGTCGATCATCTCGTCGCCGAGCATCGCCGAGCCCTTGGCGCCGCCGGCCTCCGAGGTGCACCAGTCGTAGGCGTCCAGGATCAGCTCGGCGTGGTCGTAGTCCTCCTGCGCGGGCGAGTAGATCTCGTTCGCGGCGCCGACCTGGTCCGGGTGCAGCACCCACTTGCCGTCGAAGCCGAGGGCGGCCGAGCGGCGGGCCACCTCGCGGTAGCCCTCCTGGTTGCGGATCTGCAGGTAGGGGCCGTCGATCGCCTGCAGGTCGTTGGCGCGGGCGGCCATCAGGATGCGCATCAGGATGTAGTGGTAGGCGTCGGCGCCGTAGCCGGGCGGCTGCTCGCCGACCACCAGGGACTTCATGTTGATGGACGCCATGAAGTCGGCCGGGCCGAAGATGATGGTCTCCAGCCGGGGCGAGGCGGCGGCGATCGCGTCGACGTTGATCAGGCCCTTGGCGTTCTCGATCTGCGCCTCGATGCCGATCTTCCCGACCTCCAGGCCCACCGTCTTCTCGATCTGGGTGAGCAGCAGGTCCAGCGCGATCACCTGCTGGGCGTCCTGCACCTTGGGCAGCATGATGCAGTCCAGGTTCTGGCCGGCGCCCTCGACGACGGTGATCACGTCGCGGTAGGTCCAGTGCGTGGTCCAGTCGTTGACCCGGACGACCCGGGTCTTGCCGCCCCAGTCGCCGTTGTTCAGGGCGTCCACGATGTGGTGCCGGGCGCTCTCCTTGACCAGCGGGGCGCAGGCGTCCTCCAGGTCGAGGAAGACCTGGTCGGCGGGCAGGCCCTGGGCCTTCTCCAGGAAGCGCGGGTTGCTGCCCGGCACGGCCAGGCAGGAACGGCGCGGACGGAGGCGGTTCGAAGACATTGAGGGTGTTCCTTCCGGGTCAGCTGGTCGCGGCGGTGGCCGCGGCCCACGGCTGGAGCCTGTTGGCCAGCCGGATCTCGTCCACGATCCGGCCGATGATGGTGGTGATGCCGAAGTCCTTGGGCGTGAACACGGCGGCCACCCCGGCGGCCCGCAGGACCTCCGCGTCGGCTGCCGGGATGATGCCGCCCACGATCACCGGCACATCCTCCACCCCGGCCCGGCCCAACCGCTGTATGACGTCGGGCACAAGCTCCGGGTGCGCCCCGGAGAGGATGGACAGGCCCACGCAGTGCACGTCCTCGGCGACGGCCGCCGAGACGATCTGCTCGGGCGTCAGCCGGATGCCCTGGTAGACCACCTCGAACCCGGCGTCGCGGGCCCGGACGGCGATCTGCTCGGCGCCGTTGGAGTGACCGTCCAGGCCGGGCTTGCCGACCAGCAGGCGCAGCTTGCCGGTGCCGAGCTCGGCGGCGGTGGCCGCCACCGCCTCGCGCACGGCGGCGAGTTCGCCGCCCGGCTCGGCCGCGACCGCGACCGGGGCGCCGCCCACGCCGGTGGGGGCCCGGTACTCGCCGAACACCTCGCGCAGCGCGAACGACCACTCGCCGGTGGTGGCGCCGGCCCGGGCGCAGGCCAGGGTGGCGTCCATCAGGTTCTCGTCGGTGGCGGCCACCTCCTTCAGGCGGGCCAGCGCGCCCTGCACGGCGGCCTCGTCGCGGCTGCCGCGCCAGGCGTCCAGGTTGGCCAGCACCGAGCGCTCGGAGGCCGGGTCGACCACCATGATGGCGGTGTCCAGGTCCGCGGTGAGCGGGCTGTCCTCGGTGCTGTCGAAGCAGTTGACGCCGATGATCTTGTCCTGGCCGGCCTCGATCCGGGCCCGCCGCTCGGCGTGCGAGGCGACCAGGTTGGACTTCAGGTAGCCGGACTCGACGGCCGGGATCACCCCGCCCATCTCCAGCACCTTGGCGATCTCCGCCTCGGCGCCGGCCAGCAGCTCGGCGGTCTTCGCCTCGACCACGTGCGAGCCGTCGAACAGGTCGCCGTACTCCAGCAGGTCCGACTCGTACGCCAGCACCTGCTGGATCCGCAGCGACCACTGCTGGTCCCACGGCCGCGGCAGGCCCAACGCCTCGTTCCAGGCCGGGAGTTGGACGGCGCGGGCGCGGGCGTCCTTGGAGAGCGTGACGGCCAGCATCTCCAGCACGATCCGCTGGACGTTGTTCTCCGGCTGCGCCTCGGTCAGGCCCAGCGAGTTGACCTGCACGCCGTAGCGGAACCGGCGCTGCTTGGCGTCCTCGATGCCGTAGCGCTCCCGGGTGACCTTCTCCCAGAGCCGGTTGAAGGCCCGCATCTTGCACATCTCCTCGACGAAGCGGACGCCCGCGTTCACGAAGAAGGAGATCCGGCCGACCACCTCGCCCATCCGCTCCGCCGGGACCTGCCCGGAGTCGCGGACGGCGTCCAGCACGGCGATCGCGGTGCACATCGAGTAGGCGATCTCCTGGACGGGCGTCGCCCCGGCCTCCTGCAGGTGGTAGCTGCAGATGTTGATCGGGTTCCACTTCGGGATGTGCGCCACCGTGTAGGCGATCATGTCGGTGATCAGCCGCACCGAGGGGCCGGGCGGGAAGACGTGCGTCCCGCGCGACAGGTACTCCTTGACGATGTCGTTCTGGGTGGTGCCGGTGAGCCCGGCGACGTCCGCGCCCTGCTCCTCGGCGACCACCTGGTAGAGCGCCAGCAGCCACATCGCGGTGGCGTTGATCGTCATCGAGGTGTTGGTGCGCTCCAGCGGGATCCCGTCGAACAGGGTCCGCATGTCGCCCAGGTGCCCGACCGGCACGCCGACCCGGCCGACCTCGCCGCGGGCGAGGACGTGGTCGGAGTCGTAGCCGGTCTGGGTCGGCAGGTCGAAGGCCACCGACAGGCCGGTCTGCCCCTTGGCGAGGTTGCGCCGGTACAGCGCGTTGGAGTCGCTCGCGGTGGAGTGCCCGGCGTAGGTGCGCATCAGCCAGGGTCGGTCACGTTCCTGAGCGGCCATCAGATGTCCCGGAAGGCGTTGATCTTGGTGAGGTGCTGCGCCCGCAGCTCGTGGTCGCGCACGCCCAGGCCCTCCTGCGGGGCCAGGCAGAGCACGCCGACCTTGCCCTGGTGCTTGTTGTGGTGCACGTCCAGCGCCGCCTGGCCGGTCTCCTCCAGCGAGTAGACCTTCGACAGCGTCGGGTGGATCTTGCCCTTGGCGACCAGCCGGTTGGCCTCGAACGCCTCGCGGTAGTTGGCGAAGTGCGAGCCGACGATCCGCTTGAGCGACATCCACAGGTAGCGGTTGTCGTACTGGTGCATGTAGCCGGAGGTGGAGGCGCAGGTGACGATGGTGCCGCCCTTGCGGGTGACGTAGACCGAGGCGCCGAAGGTCTCCCGGCCCGGGTGCTCGAAGACGATGTCCACGTCCTCGCCGCCGGTGAACTCGCGGATCTTCGCGCCCAGGCGCTTCCACTCGCGCGGGTCCTGGTTGTTCTCGTCCTTCCAGAACCGGTAGCCCTCGGCCGAGCGGTCGATGATCGCCTCGGCGCCCATCGCCCGGCAGATGTCGGCCTTCTGCGGGCTGGAGACCACGCAGATCGGGGTGGCGCCGCCGGCCAGCGCGTACTGGGTGGCGTACGAGCCGAGGCCGCCGCTGGCGCCCCAGATCAGCACGTTGTCGCCCTGCTTCATGCCGGCGCCGTTGCGCGAGACCAGCTGCCGGTAGGCGGTGGAGTTGACCAGGCCCGGGGAGGCGGCCTCCTCCCAGGTCAGGTGCTTGGGCTTGGGCAGCAGCTGGTTGGTCTTGACCAGGGCGATCTGGGCCAGGCCGCCGAAGTTGGTCTCGAAGCCCCAGATCCGCTGCTCCGGGTCCATCATCGTGTCGTTGTGGCCGTCCGGGGACTCCAGCTCGACCGACAGGCAGTGCGCGACGACCTCGTCGCCGGGCTTCCAGGCGTTGACCCCGGCACCGGTGCGCAGCACCACGCCCGCCAGGTCGGAGCCGAGGACGTGGTACGGCAGGTCGTGACGGTTCGTCAGCGGCGACAGGCGGCCGTAGCGCTCCAGGAAGCCGAAGGTGGAGACCGGCTCGAAGATCGAGCTCCACACGGTGTTGTAGTTGACCGAGCTGGCCATCACGGCCACCAGGGCCTCGCCCGGGCCGAGTTCGGGCAGTGGCACGTCGTCCAGGTGGAGCGACTTGCGCGGGTCCTTGTCGCGGCTGGCCAGGCCCGCGAACATCTGCTCCTCGTCCTTGTGGAGCGTCACGGCCCGGTAGGAGTCGGGCAGCGCCAGGGCGGCGTAGTCCGCGGACGTGGCGTTGCCGCTGAGGATCGCGTCGAGAATTTCCTGCATGGCTGCCTCCGAAGGCGTACCTGTGCGAGGGACACAGGGCGTCTGGGGGAGCCGGGAGCGGACACCGGCTTCGCTGAGGGTCTGAGGGTGGGTACTGCGGTGCGACGGAGTGGGTGGTGTCGCGTGGGTGCTGCTGGTCTCGCCCCCTCGGTAGGGGGCGCCGGCGGACGGCGCGCCGAGGTGGGGAGCCGCGGCGCCGCAGCCGGTGGGGAACAAGGTAGTGGCACCCTGTGCCACTCGTAAAGACACGCGGTGCCAAGTCATGACGTGAGCCAGGACACGCCGTGCCGGGCCGGCCCCGAAGACGCCGAAGGCCCGCTCCCGAAACCGGGAGCGGGCCTTCGAATCTGCCTGTGATCTGCGGAAACGGCCTGGATTACACCGGATTTCCGCTCGCCAGGGCGGCTCTGATGGAATCCACCACCAGCTCCAGCGGCGCGTCCGTCCGGGCGACTGTGATCAGTACCTCACCACTCGGACTGGCACTCAGTGCGCTCACCGCCGCAGGCTCCTCCCGTGGCACTCCGTCACCAATGGCACCGGGTGCCAGCGTGGTGCCGCGGCGGCGCGCCCCGCTCGGCGGGGTCGGCCAGAACGTCCCCCGGATCACCCCGAAGGAGTGGTCCAGCTGCGCCTCCACGTCGCCGTGGCCGCCGGCCCGCAGCCAGCGCCGCAGCACGTGGTTGTGCGCCGCGACCACCGCCGCCGCCGACACCTCGGCCAGCATCGAGTCGTCGTCCCCGCCGCGCTGCCAGCCCGGCGGGGTCTGCTCGGCCGCGTCGAACCGGCCCAGCAGGTAGCGGGTGAACAGCCGCTCGTAGCGGGAGACCACCGCGATCTCGCGCTCGCGCAGCGCCGGGACCTGCCGGATCAGCTGGTAGCGGGCCACCGACATCTCCGGCGTGGAGGCGTACATCCGCAGCACCTCCTTGATGCCCCGGCACACCACGTCCAGCGGGTGCTCCTCGGCGTCGGCGCTGGCCAGCAGGTCCGCCACCCGCACCAGGGTGTCGTCGTGGTCCGGGAAGATCGCCTCCTCCTTCGACCGGAAGTACCGGAAGAAGGTCCGCCGGGCGACCCCGGCCGCGGCCGCGATCTGGTCGACCGTCGTCTCCTCGTACCCCTGGGTGGCGAACAGCTCCATCGCCGCGGCGGTGAGGTCCTGGCGCATCTGCAGCCGCTGGGCGGCGGCCCGGCGGCTGCCCGGTCCGGACTCCGCCCCCGAACGCGACTGATCGGGCCCGGCGGCCGGCGGCTGCTGCTGGGGAGACGAGGTCTGGCGATCCATGTTCGGAACGCTACACGCACCCGGTGCGGCCCCGGCCGGCCTGCCCCGGCGCACCGGCGCCACCGGCGGCGCCACGGCGGGCCGGGGCCACCGCGAGGAGACCGCGCCGGTACCCCAAGGAGGCTTCGCCGCAAGCGGGTTGACGCCCCCGGCGGACGACGGACGGCCCTGCGGGGCGGGTACCGGGCGGCCGGTCATCGCCGTGCGTGGTCGCGGAAACCACGCCCCGTCTTGCGCCCCAGGCAGCCCGCCGCCACCAGGTGCTCCAGCAGCGGCGCCGCCGCCAGGCCCGGCTCCCGGAACTCCTGGTGCAGCACCTGCTCGATGGTCAGCGACACGTCCAGCCCCACCACGTCCAGCAGCTCGAACGGGCCCATCGGGTAGCCGCAGCCCAGCTTCATCGCGGTGTCGATGTCGTCCACCGTCGCGTAGTGCTCCTGCAGCATCCGCACCGCGTCGTTCAGGTACGGGAACAGCAGCGCGTTCACGATGAACCCGGCCCGGTCGCCGCACTCCACCGGGTGCTTGCGCACCTTCGCGCACAGCTCCAGCACGGTCGCCGTGACGTCCTCGGCGGTCAGCACCGTGGAGACCACCTCGACCAGCTTCATGGCGGGCGCCGGGTTGAAGAAGTGCATCCCGACCACGTCGCGCGGCCGCGAGGTGGCCGTCGCGCAGGAGATCACCGGCAGCGAGGAGGTGGTGGTGGCCAGCACCGCGCCCGGCTTGGCGATCGCGTCCAGCGCGGCGAACAGCTCCCGCTTGACCGCCAGGTCCTCCGCCACCGCCTCCACCACCAGGTCGGCGTCCGCCAGGTCCCGGTACGAGCCGGTCGGGGTGACCAGCGCCAGCGCCGCGTCCCGGTCCGCCCCGGACAGCCGGCCCCTGGCCACCGAACGCTCCAGCGACTTCGCCAGCTGCGCCTTCGCCCGCTCCGCCTTCTCCTGGCTGCGGGCCGCCAGCAGCACCGGGAAGCCCGCCTTGGCGAACACCTCCACGATGCCGGTCGCCATCGTCCCGCTGCCGCACACGCCGATGCTGCGCACCTCGCGCCCGGCCGCCCGCGGCCCCGCGTCCGCCTGCTGCTCCGGGACCGCCTTCGAGGAGCCCGGCGCCTCGTAGGTGTAGAAGCCCCGGCCCGACTTGCGGCCCAGCAGGCCCGCCGCGACCAGCTGGCCCAGGATCGGCGCCGGCGCGTGCAGCCGGTCCTTGGACTGCGCGTACATCGCCTCCAGCACGGTGCGGGCGGTGTCCACGCCGATCAGGTCCAGCAGCGCCAGCGGGCCCATCGGCAGGCCGCAGCCCAGCCGCATCGCCGCGTCGATGTCCTCCCGGGTCGCGTACCGGGACTCGAACATCGCCGCCGCCTGGTTCAGGTACGCGAACAGCAGGCCGTTGGCGATGAACCCGGCCCGGTCGCCCGCCGCCACCGGCTCCTTGTCCAGGCTCCGGGCCAACTCGGCCACCTGCTCGGCGGCCTGAGCCGAAGTCAGCACGGTGCGGACCACCTCCACCAGGCGCATGCTGTGCACCGGGTTGAAGAAGTGCACGCCCAGCACCCGCTCCGGACGGGCGGTGGCCGCCGCGATCCGGGTCACGCTCAGCGCCGTGGTGCCGGTCGCCAGCACCGTCTCCGGCGGGCAGATCCGGTCCAGCTCGGCGAACAGCGACCGCTTGAGCTCCAGGTCCTCCGGGACCTCCTCGACCACCAGGTCGGCGCGGGCCGCGGCGTTCAGGTCGTCACCGACCTCGATCAGCGCCAGCAGCGCCGCCCGCTCGTCGGCCGACAGCCGCTCGCGCTCCACCGCCCGCGCGGTGGACGCCTCGATCCGGCCCAGCGCCCGCAGGGCCTGCGTCGGACCGGCCTCCACGCCGATCACCCGACGCCCGCTGCGCGCGAGGGCCACGGCCACCCCGGCACCCATGGTGCCCAGGCCGACCACGGCAACAGTGGGGAAGGGACGCTCCATTGTCCGGACTCCTTAGTCATGGGCCCGTGCCGCGGCCCCCGCCACCGTCCGGCCGCGACAGCGCGACCCCGGACGGAGGGTGTGACGGGGGAGGGTGTGCCGACGGCACGGGAGAAACGGGAACGGAAGAAGAACAGCGGCACCCGCGATACGGACTGGTCCGCTCCAGTTCCGTCCATGGGCAGTGCCGTGGTGCTCAGGCGCTCCGACCAGATCATGAAGCGACGCCGACGCGCACACAGGGAGAAACGCGACCCACCGGTGCGGCTCCCGAAGCCCGGCGCTGGCGCGTGCCGACACTGTAGCCCAGCTACCGGCGGGTAGGAAGAGTCGGATCCGGGACGCGGCGCGGTCGGGCTCCCTGCCGTCGCGCCGTGACCGCCCCCCACCCGCGGGAGCGAGGAACTCGGGGAGTCCAGCCGCCGGGACGCCGAACGGCCCGCCCGGAGTGCTCCGGGCGGGCCGTTCGGTGCGTGCGGGGTGGCGGGGCGTCAGTGCGCCATGACCGGGACGGCGTCCTCGGCGGGGGCGCCCTCGGTGTGGTGCTCGGGCTTGCCGGCGTTGACCAGGGTGAAGGCGGTGATGCCGGCCAGGACCAGGATGCCGAAGGCCCACCAGATGGCGACCGAGTAGGAGTGCACCTGGGCCTGGAGCTGGAACAGCTTCGGGTCGGTGGCGGCGGCCGCGTGGGTCTTGGCCCAGGAGGTGCCGGCGCTGTGGGCGACGGTGCTCAGCAGGGCGGTGCCGATCGCGCCGCCGACCTGCTGGGAGGTGTTGACCATCGCGGAGGCGACACCGGCGTCCCGCGGCTGCACGCCGTAGGTGGCCAGGCTCATCGCGGGCATGAACGCGGTGCCCATGCCGAGGCCCATCAGGACCAGGCCGGGCAGGATCTGCCAGTACGAGGTGCCGACGTCGATCTGGGTGAGGATCAGCAGGCCGAGCGAGGCGACCAGGAAGCCGGGCGCCATCAGGTAGCGGGCCGGGACCCGGGTCATCAGGCGGGCGCCGATCTGGGTGGAGCCGGTGATCATGCCGGCCACCATCGGGAGGAAGGCGAAGCCGTTGACCAGCGGCTTGTAGCCCAGCACGCCCTGCATGTAGAGGGTCAGGAAGAGGAACAGGCCGAACATGCCGATCACGGCCATGCCGAGCGAGAGGTAGACGCCGCCGCGGTTGCGGTCGGTGATCACGCGCAGCGGCAGCAGCGGGGCCTTGACCCGGCTCTCGACCACCACGAAGGCGGCGAGCAGCACGGCGGCGGCCACGAACAGGCCGATGGTGCTGCTGTCGCCCCAGCCCTCCTGCTCGGCCCGGGTGAAGCCGTACACCAGGGAGACCAGGCCGGTGGTGACCAGCAGCACGCCCGGGATGTCGAGGCGGTTGCGGTTCAGGCCGACGGCGGGCTCGCGGATGACCATGACCGCGCCGAGGATGGCGACCACGGCGAACGGGATGTTGACGTAGAAGGTCCAGCGCCAGTTCAGGTACTCGGTGAGGGCGCCGCCCAGGATCAGGCCGATCGCACCGCCACCGCCGGCGACGGCGCCGTAGATGCCGAACGCCTTGGCGCGCTCCTTGCCGTCGGTGAACATCACGGCGAGCAGCGACAGCGCGGCGGGCGCGAGCAGCGCGCCGAACACGCCCTGCAGGGCGCGGGCGCCGAGCAGCATGGTGGTGTTGACGGCGGCGCCGCCGATCGCGGAGGCCGCGGCGAAGCCGACCAGGCCGACCATGAAGGTCCGGCGGCGGCCCCACAGGTCGGCGACCCGGCCGCCGAACAGCAGCAGGCTGCCGAAGGCCAGCGCGTAAGCGGTGATCACCCACTGGGTGGTGCTGTCGGCGAAGCCGAGGTCTTCCTTGGCGTGCGGGAGCGCGATGTTCACCACGGTCGCGTCGAGGACGACCATCAGTTGGGCGAGGGCGATGAAGACGAGCGCCTTCCACCGGCGCGGGTCCGGCTGGAGGGTGTCAGACATGGAGGTACCCACTTGTGTGTGCGAGAGCGTACGGAGGAGAGCAGGGTCGGGTCCGCCGTCGGGGGCGGTTCCTGCGGAGAGTCGGGGGGCGTTCGAAGCCGGTCGGCCCGCGCCCGGGCGGGGCCGAGGGGTCAGACGCGGGGCGTGAGGTCCTCCAGGGTCGCGGCACGGCCGGGCAGCGTGGACGGTGCGGGTGCCCGCAGGCCGTCCAGCAGCAACTGCAGGTGACGCCGGACGTGCGGGTCCAGGTCGAGGCAGCCGAAGCCGGGGAGCGGTCGGGTGAGCTGGGCCATGGCGACGACGATGTCGCCGGCGCCGACGTCGGTGCGGAGCAGGCCGTCGGCCTGGGCGCGCGCGATCAGGTCCTCGGTGACCTGCTTCATCTCGGCGCGGGCCGCGGTGAGTTCGGGTTCGTTCAGGTCGATCGTGTCGGACAGCAGGGGGCAGAGCGCGCCGATCCGCTCCTCGGCCGCGGCGTGCACGAAGCGGCTGAACGCGGCGAAGGAGTCGGGCTCCTCCGCGGTGGCCGCGTGCGCGTGCGCCACGATCCGTTCCATCACGGCGATCGACACCTGGTGGATCAGGGCCTGGCGGTCGGCGAAGTTCCGGTACAGCGTGGCGTTGCCGACGCCGGCCCGGCGGGCGATCTCGTCCAGCGAGGCCAGCGCCCCGTGCTCGACGAAGGCCTCCCGGGCCGCGGCGACGATCCGGGCCCGGTTGCGGGCCGCGTCCGCCCGGCGGACGGGAGCGGCGGTGACGACGGTCATGGTGCGCTCCCTTCGAGCGGCGGACGGTAGTGGGGATCCTCTCCCCGTTTCGTTGCGGACAGATGTCTAAACGGGGAACTGCTCCCCGGAAATTTCATCATCCGATGTGACCTGCGTCACATGCGTGCGGCCACGGACGGGTGACCCCCCGGCGCGCTCCCCCGGACCGCCCGAAACCCCTGGTCAGGATGGGTCCATGAGCACCGCAGAGCCGCGCGCCGACCGCGCCGCCGAGGCCCGGACGGCCGCCACCCGGATCGAGGCCCAGGGCGTCGACGGCGTGATCGTCAGCTGGGTCGACAACGCCGGCGTCACCCGGGTCAAGACCGTACCCGTCCGCGCCCTGGAGTCCGCCGCCCGGTGGGGCGTCGGCGCCGCCCCCTGCTTCGACGCCTTCCTGGTCGACGACTCGCTCGCCCCCTCCGGCAGCCCCGTCGGCGACCTGCGCCTGGTCCCCGACCTCGCCGGGCTGCGCCGCCTCGCCGCCCAGCCCGGCTGGGCCTGGGCCCCCGGCGACCGGTGGACCCAGCAGGGCGAACCGCACCCCGGCTGCCAGCGGCAGTTCGCCCGCCGCACCGCCGACGCGCTCGCCGAGCACGGCCTCGCCGTCAAGGCCGGCATCGAGGTCGAGTGGATCGTCGACGGCGGCGAACCCGGCCCCGCCTACGGCATGCGCCGCCTGATCGGCAACAGCGACTACCTGCGCGACCTGCTGCGCGCGCTGCGCGAACAGCGGCTTACCGTCCTCCAGCTGCACCCCGAGTACACCGAGGGCCAGTACGAGCTCTCGGTCGCCCCCGAGGGCCCGGTCGAGGCCGCCGACACCGCCCTGCTGGTCCGGCACACCGTGCAGGCCGTCTCACTCCGGCACGGCCTGCGCGCCAGCTTCGCCCCCGTCACCGCCCCCGACGGCGTCGGCAACGGCGGCCACCTGCACCTCAGCCTGTGGCGCGACGGCCACAACCTCGGCCACGGCGGCACCGGCCCGCACGGGCTGACCCGGGAGGCCGAGGCGTTCCTGGCCGGCGTGCTCGCCGAACTGCCCGCGCTGCTCGCCCTCGGCGCCCCGTCCGTGGCCAGCTACCTGCGCCTGGTCCCCGGCCACTGGTCCGGGCCGCACCGCTGCTGGGGCCTGGAGAACCGGGAGGCCGCGCTCCGCCTGATCACCGGCTCCGCCCCCGACCAGGCCAACGCCGAGATCAAGTGCTTCGACGCCGCCGCCAACCCCTACCTCGCCGTCGGCGGCGTGCTGGCCGCCGGACTGGCCGGCCTCGGCGGCGCCCTGCGGCTGCCCGCCGAGACCACCGGCGACCCCGACGGCGCGGCCGAACGCCTCCCCGACACGCTCGGCCGGGCCGTCGACGCGCTGCGCAAGTCGCAGGTGCTGCGGACCGCCATGGGCGAACAGCTCTGGCAGGCCGTCATCGACGTCCGCGAGGCCGAGATCGCCCGCTTCGCCGACCGCACCCCCGAGCAGGTCGTCGAAGCCGTCCGCTACCGCTACTGAGCACCGCCGCCCGCCGGCCTACCGGGCGTCCGGGGCCGCCCAGCGGGGGTCGAGCGCGATCCCGCGCAGCTGCTCCGCGGACAGCAGCGGCGGCTTCCCGGCGTCCGGCGACCCCGCGCCCGCCGGGTTCACCGCCGTCACCCGGACCCGGACGCCGTCCGGGCGCAGCACGTCCACCGCCGACTCGGTCGCCCCCTGCGAGCCCGGCACCTCCCGGGCCGTCGTGGCGCGCACCCGGACGCCGTCCGCCCCGGCCGGCACCGCCGCGAACCAGTCCCGGGCCGCCCGGTCGGCCCGCTGCGCGCGGACCGTCAGCACCAGCTCGTGCCCGTCCTGCGCGGCGGTCAGCCGCTGGCCGCCCGCCCACTCCGAGTCGCTCGCCGTCCGCAGCCCGGGCGGCAGCAGCTCGCGCAGCCGCACCGGCGACCCGTCCGGTCCGAGGGTGGCCCCGGCGGACGGGTCGTCGGGGGAGAGTCCGGACCGGAACGAGGCCCAGACCGGGTCGGCCGCCAGCGCCGCGAGCTGATCGGGCGTCAGCACCGGGGTCGGCCTGGTCCGGTCCTGGTGCTCCTGGTCGGCGAAGGAGTACGCGGACAGCACCACCCGCAGCCCGTCCGGGCCGGTGAAGGCGGCCGTGCCGGTGCCCCGCGGCCCGGGGTCCGGGTCCATCGCCCCGACCGTCAGCGAGCCGCCGTCCGGGCCCGGCCGCACCTCGCACACTTCGTTCGAGGAGTTCGACAGCGGGCAGCCGCTCTTCACCTGCCGGCCCCGCACGTCGGACACCAGCACCGTCACCAGGCCGGCCCCGTGCCCGTCGTCCAGAGTCAGCTCCGCCGACTCGCCCGCCACCCGGAGCCCGGCCACCCCGGACCAGTCGCCCGCCGACCGCAGGACCCGCACCCCCGCGGGCAGCCGCTCGGCCAGCGCCGACACCAGGGACGGCCCGTCCGCCGCGGCCCCGGACGGCCCGCCCGAACGCCCCGCCGCCGGACCGGCCGCCGCCCCGCCGCCCGGCGGCAGCAGCACGGCCGTCAGACCGCCCGCCGCCACCACCGCCGCGGCGGCGCCCGCCACCAGCGCCAGCTGCCGGCGCTGCCGGCGGCGGCCCCGGGCCGCGCCCGCCGCCACCAGGTGCGGCCCGTCGGGGCGGAAGCCGTCGCCGGTCCGGCGCAGGACCTGCGCCAGCCGGTCCTCGAAGTCGTGCTCGGACTGCTCGGACATGCGTGATCACCGTCTCTGTGAGGAGTTCCGTGGGGAAGTTCCGTGGGAGTGCCGCGAGGAGCGCCGCGGGAGGCCGGAGGCGGGCGTCAGCGGACGGAGAGGTCCTGGAGGCTGTCGCCGAGCAGCGCGCGCAGCCGGGCCAGCGCCCGGGCGGAGCGGGTGCGGACCGCGCCCGCGCTGCAGCGCAGGATCTCCGCGCTCTCCTCCACGCTGACGTCCTCCCAGTAGCGCAGCACCAGCACCGCCCGGTCCCGCGGTGCCAGTTCGGCCAGCGCGGTCAGCAGGGCGACCCGCAGCGCGCCGTCGCCCTCCGGGCCCGGCAGGTCCGGGACTTCGGCGATCGGCCGCTCCCCGGCGCTGCGCCGCCGGTGGTGGCTGACGAACTGCCGGTACAGCACCCCCTGCGCGTACCCGGCCGGGTTCTCGATCGCCCGGCCGCCGAAGAACCGGCCCGGCCGCCGCCACACCGTGTACATCCGGCTCAGCGTCTCCTGCACCAGGTCCTCCGCGAGGTGGGTGTCCCCGCCGGTCAGCAGGCAGGCCGCGCGGAAGAGGTGTCCGGACCGGGCGGCCGCGAACTCCGTGTAGTCCGTGTACTCCGCGTCCGTGCCGCGCCCTGCCGTCGATGCCACGATCACTGCTCCCCGAGGTTCCGTGCCCTGTCACCCTTCAGACGCGGTTCGCGGGCCGCCGCGTCACAGCCCGCTTTCCGGCCGCCCGGGCCGGCGGGACGGGAACCCCCCGGACGGGGCCGGTCCGGGGGCGGCGCTCCGGGCGTGGTACGAAGACCGGATGACGAGCTACTGGACGGGTGAACGGGTCAGGCTGCGCGCGGTCGAACCGGGGGACGGACCGCTGCTGGCCCGGCTCTCCGAGCAGGAGGAGCGCCTCGGGGACGCGCTCGACCCGCCGCGCTCCGCCGAGGGGTGGGCGGCGCTGGCCAGGGAGAAGGCCGCCGCCGACCCGACCGCCGACACCTACCAGCTGGTGGTCGAGTCGCGCGCGGACGGCGCCGCGGTCGGCTCGGTCGGCGTGCACCGGGCGGACAACCGCAGCGGGCTGTTCGAGTACGGCATCACCGTCGGCGCCGAGCACCGCCGGCGGGGCTACGCGGCCGAGGCCGTCCGGCTGGTGCTGCGGCACCAGTTCGAGGAGCGCCGCCACCACAAGGCCACCGCCCGGGTGTTCGCCCACAACGAGCCCTCGCTGGCGCTCCAGCGGCGGCTCGGCTTCGTCGAGGAGGGCCGACTGGGCCGGCACTTCTTCGTCGCGGGCGAGCACCGGGACGTGGCGCTGTTCGCCATGTTCGCCGAGGAGTTCTTCGCCCGGTACGGCGGCCCCACCCGGCTCTGACCCCCCGCTGCACGTTCCTGCACGTTTCCGGGCGGGCCCCGGCCGACGGCGGCCCGGTCGGCGGCGGCCCTCCCAGGACCCCGCCTACCGGCCGGCCGCCGCGCCCGGGGCGAACGGGCCGTCCAGCGCGGCCCACTGCAGCAGCAGGACGGTCTTGCCGTCGGCGATCCGGCCGTCCCGGGTCATCGCCAGCGCCTCGGCGAAGGGCAGTTCGAGCACCTCGATGTCCTCGCCGTCCTCCGCCAGCCCGCCGCCGCGCCCGGTCCGGTCGGCCGGGCGGTAGGGCGCCGCGTAGCAGTGCAGCCGCTCGGTGACCGAGCCCGGGCTCATGTACGCGTCCAGCACGTGCGTCAACGGGCCGAGTTCCACGCCCAGTTCCTCCAGGCTCTCGCGGCGCACCGCGGTGACCGGGTCGTCCGCGTCGAGCAGCCCGGCCGCCGCCTCGACCAGCATCCCGTCCGGGTGCCCGTTGACGTACGCCGGGTACCGGAACTGGCGGGTCAGCAGGACGGTGCCGCGCGCGACGTCGTACGGCAGCACCGTCGCGCCGTTGCCGCGGTCGTAGGTCTCGCGCTGCTGGGTGGTCCACCGGCCGTCGCGGCCGCGGTAGTCGAAGGTGGTGCGGCGCAGCACGTGCCAGCCCTGCGAGGTGAGCTCCACCTCGCGCACCCGCACGTCCGGGTTGCCGCGCAGCCCGCGCCCGGCCCGGTCCAGGCCGGTGCGGCCGCGGTGGTCGGGGAGGTCGATTCCCGGGCGGCCGCTCACGCCTCCTCCCGGCCCGCGCGGTGCGGGAGTTCGGAGACGTCGTGGTAGACCGGCAGGCCGCGGCGGCGTGCGGTGGCGACGTCCTGGTCCGCGCCCGCGGAGTCGCCGGGCAGGCGGAGCACCGCGTGGCAGTGGACGAGCAGCCGGTCCGCGGTCGGGTACAGCACCCGGTCGGCCAGCGGGTCGGTCGGGCCCGCGCCGGCCGAGCGCAGGACGGGGAGCGCGATCCACTCGCCGATCACCGGCAGGTGCCCGGCGGCGAACACCGGCCAGGCGGCGGCCTCCAGCCGGGCCAGGTTGGCGGCCATCGCGGCCGGGTCGCCGCCGGTGCCGGAGCGGTACGGTCCGGCGATCAGGACGAGCATGGGGGAGCCGGAGTCGGTGCGGGGTGATGCTGTCGGTGTGGTCATGGGGCGCTACGATACATGCAAGAACGTGAAAGAACAGGAGAGAATGAGAATGCTGGCTGCGGAACGGCGCGACCACCTGCTCGAACTGCTGGCGACCGAGGGCAAGGTGGTGGCCAAGGACGTCGCCGCCGCACTCGGCATCTCCGAGGACAGCGTCCGCCGCGACCTGCGCGACCTCGCCGCCGAAGGGCTCTGCCAGCGGGTCTACGGCGGAGCGCTGCCCGCCTCCCCGGCGATGGCGGGCTACGCCGAGCGGCAGTCGGTGACGCCCGGCGGCAAGCGGAAGGTCGCCGCCGCGGCCGTCGAGCTGATCCGGCCCGGCAGCACGCTGATCCTGGACGGCGGCACCACCGCGCTCGCCGTCGCCGGGCTGCTCCCGGCCGACCTCGACTGCACCGTGATCACGCACAGCCCGACGGTGGTGGCGGCGCTGCTCGAACACCCCCGGGCCGAACTGTTCCTGCTCGGCGGCCGGGTGTTCAAGCACTCCGCGGTGGCCTGCGGCGCCGCCGCCGTCGAAGCCGCCCAGAACGTCTCCGCCGACCTCTGCCTGCTTGGCGTCACCGGCGTTCACCCCGAGGCCGGGCTCACCACCGGCGACGCCGACGAGGCGGCGATGAAGCGCGCCCTGGCCGGCCGGGCGGCCGAGACCTGGATCCTCGCCTCGGCCGAGAAGATCGGCGCCGCCTCCCCGTTCCGCGTCCTGCCCTGGGACCGCGTCACCGGCCTGATCACCGACGCGGCCCCCGACCACCCCGCCCTGGAGCGGCTCGCCGCCGCGGGGGTGGAGATCCGCCCGGCGGGCTGACCGGGAGTCGCCGGCCGGGCGGATCGGAGGGGCAGGACCGGACGGTCCGTCAGTTGACGGCGGCCAGGTGGTTCTTCAGGCCCAGGCCGAACGCGGTCGGGGTGCCGTCGAAGTCGGAGATCAGCGACGGGCCCTGGCCGCAGTCCCAGGTGTTCCAGGTCCAGCCGAGGTAGGAGACCTTGGCGGCGTCGGCCCAGGACATCACCTGGTCGATGAAGGAGTGGGCGCAGTCGTTCTCACCGATCTCGCCGACCACCACCGGGACCTGGGCGGCCAGCGGCGCCACGGTCGAGTTCCAGCAGGACTGGCTGGAGCAGGTGTTGAAGTTGTACACGTGCCAGGACGCGGCCAGGTTGCCCGCCGGGTCGGTCGGCTTGTGGGCCAGCCACTGGCCGAGGTCGTTGGAGTAGGCCAGGCCGCCGAGCAGGATGACGTTGTTCGCACCGGCGGTGCGGACGGAGTTCACCAGCGTCTGCATGCCGCTGACCGGGTAGCTGATGCCGGGGCAGGCGCTGCCGCCGTCCCGCCAGCAGTTCCACGCCTGGTCGATGCCGGAGACGGCGCGGTCCGCGTAGGGCTCGTTGAGCAGGTCGAAGACCACCGAGGGGTCGTTCTTGAAGGTGGTGGCCACCGAGGACCAGAAGGTCGCCGCGCCGGCGCCCGGCATCGGCTTCTGGCAGGTCGAGTTGACGTCCGAGCAGCCCGAGGAGTTGCCGGTGTAGAGGCCCTGGGTCCAGTGCAGGTCGATGATCGGGGTGAGCCCGGCGTCCCGCAGCGCGTAGACGAAGTTCTTCACCGCGGTGCGGTAGTTCTCGCCCGCGTACTCCGGCTTGACGTTGGCGTAGCCGTTCCAGCAGTCCTCGTTGACCGGGACGCGGACGGCGTTGGCCTTCCAGCCCTTGATCGCGGCGATCGAGGCGGCGTCCACCGGGCCGTCGGAGAACCCGTAGCCCTGGACGCACATGAACTCCATGCCGGAGCGGTTCACGCCGCGCAGCACCACCTGCGCCCCGTTGGCGTCCACCAGCTTGTTGCCGGAGACGTGCAGCGCCGGGGCCTTGCCGGTGCCGGTGCCGGTGCTCCCGGACGGCGACGGAGAGGCCGAGGAGGACGGGGACGCGGACGCCGAGGCGGACGGCGAGGGCGAGGCCGAGGGAGAGGGGGACGCGGAGGCGGACGGCGACGGGGACGGGTTCGAAGCCCCGTTGCAGGCAACGCCGTTGACGGTGAACGAGGTCGGGGCCGCGTTCGTCCCGCTGTAGGAGAAGTTGGCGCCCGCGCTGACCGAGCCGCCCGCCGCGAGGGTGGCCGCCCAGGCGGGGGCGGCGACGGTGACGTTCTTGCCGGACTGGCTCCAGGTGCCGTTCCAGCCGGAGCCGGAGAGGGTCTGGTTGCCGGTGTAGGCGTAGCCGAGGCTCCAGTTGTCGATCGGGGTGGTGCCGGCGTTGGTAAGTTTCACGTTCGCGGTGAAGCCGCTGCCCCAGTCGTTCGTCGTGTAGTCGACGGAGCACTGGAGGCCGGCGGCGGCCGCGGGGCCGGCGCCGGTGAGCGCGAGGGTGGCCGCAGCGGTCGCGGCCAGTGCCGCGACCAGCGCCGTGGTGGTGGTGCGGACGGTCATGTCCGACTCCTTGGAGGAGGGAAAAGTGGGCGCGCTCCCACAGGCCCGCCCCGAACCATAGCCAGGGGTAGGCCAGTTGCCAACACGGTCCGGCGGTGCGCGATCCCTTGACAGTGCGCATGCCCCTCCCGATATTTGGGAGCGCTCCCACAGAACGACCCCGGCGGATCCACCCCGGAAGACCCCACGGGGAAGACCCCGCGGAAGGCTCGGACCTCCGCGGAAGGCTTCCCGGCACCGCCCCCGGATCCGCCCGCGCACGACCGCCCCCGGACTCCCCCACCCACCCCCACCGAGGAGCCGTCATGTCTCCACCCCGCACCAGGGTCTCGGCGCTCACTGCCGCCCTCACGCTGCTCGCCGCCGGCCTGTCGACCGCGGTCGCCGTCCCGGCCTCCGCCGCCGTCCTCCAGTGCTCCGTCGACTACACGACGAACGACTGGGGCAGCGGCTTCACCGCCAACGTGGCGATCAACAACAAGGGCACCGCCGCGATCAACGGCTGGACGCTCACCTACGCCTACACCGGCAACCAGACCCTCTCCGGCTCCGGCTGGAACGGCACCTGGAGCCAGTCCGGCAAGAACGTCACCGTCGCCGCCCCCGCCTGGGCGGGCACCATCGCGGCGGGCGGCTCGGCCAGCGCGGGCGCCAACTTCTCGTACAGCGGCACCAACACCGCGCCGACCTCCTTCGCGGTCAACGGCACCAGCTGCACCGGCGCGCACGCGGCCCCGACCGCCGCCCTGACCAGTCCCGCCCCCGGCGCCAACTACCAGGCGGGCGCGGCCATCCCGCTCGCGGCGACGGCCACGGCGGCGGACGGCGCGAGCATCAGCAAAGTCGAGTTCTACGACAACACCACGCTGATCGGCACCGCCACCAGCGCCCCGTACACCTTCAACTGGACGGGCGCGGCCAGCGGCAACCACTCGATCTACGCCAAGGCGTACGACAGCCTCGGCGCGAGCAGCGAGTCGACCCCGGCGGGCATCACGGTGGCGGCCGGCCCGGCGATCAGCGCCACCCCGCTGACCCTGTCGGTCAACCAGGGCAAGACCGGCAGCTTCGCGGTCAAGCTCAGCAGCCAGCCCAGCGCCAACGTCACCGTCACCACCGCCCGGAGCTCGGGCAACACCGGACTGTCCATCAGCTCCGGCGCGACGCTGACCTTCACCCCGAGCAACTGGTCGACGGCGCAGACCGTCACGCTCACCGCCGACGCCTCCTCCACCGGCTCGGCCACCTTCACCTCCACCGCCACCGGGTACACCTCCTCGGCGGTCACGGTGACCGAGCTGGCCGCCGCCTCGGGCGTGTACAACGACCGGTTCCTGCAGCTCTACAACAAGATCAAGGACCCGGCGAACGGCTACTTCTCGCCCGAGGGCATCCCCTACCACTCGGTGGAGACCCTGCTGGTCGAGGCCCCCGACCAGGGGCACGAGACCACCTCGGAGGCGTACTCGTACCTGCTCTGGCTGGAGGCCCAGTACGGGCGGGTCACCCAGGACTGGTCGAAGTTCAACGCGGCATGGACGCTCATGGAGACGTACATGATCCCGGGGCACGCCGACCAGCCGACGAACTCGTTCTACAACGCCTCCAAGCCGGCCACCTACGCGCCCGAGCGCCCGCTGCCGAGCGACTACCCGGCCGCGCTGGACACCTCGGTCACCGCGGGCAACGACCCGATCGCCGGCGAGCTGAAGAGCGCGTACGGCACCGACGACATCTACGGCATGCACTGGCTGCAGGACGTCGACAACGTCTACGGCTACGGCAACGCGCCCGGCAAGTGCGAGGCCGGCCCGTCCGACACCGGCCCGTCCTTCATCAACACCTACCAGCGCGGCGCGCAGGAGTCGGTGTGGGAGACCATCCCGCAGCCCACCTGCGACAACTTCAAGTACGGCGGCAAGAACGGGTACCTCGACCTGTTCGTCAAGGACAACTCGTACGCCAAGCAGTGGAAGTACACCGACGCGCCGGACGCCGACGCGCGCGCCATCCAGGCCGCGTACTGGGCCGACACCTGGGCCAAGGCGCAGGGCAACGGCCCGCAGGTCGCCACCACGGTGGCCAAGGCCGGCAAGATGGGCGACTACCTGCGGTACTCGTTCTTCGACAAGTACTTCAAGCAGGTCGGCAACTGCGTCGGCGCCAGCACCTGCGCGCCCGGCAGCGGCAAGAGCTCCGAGCACTACCTGCTGTCCTGGTACTACGCCTGGGGCGGCGCCACCGACACCTCGGCCGGCTGGTCCTGGCGGATCGGCGACAGCGCGGCGCACGGCGGCTACCAGAACCCGATGGCCGCGTACGCGCTGGTCAACGACCCGGCGATGGCCCCCAAGTCGGCCACCGGCAAGACCGACTGGACCACCTCGATGGGCCGCCAGGTGGAGTTCACCCAGTGGCTGCAGTCCAGCGAGGGCGCGATCGCGGGCGGCGCGACCAACAGCTGGGAGGGCGACTACGGGACCCCGCCGGCCGGCACCCCGACCTTCTACGGGATGTTCTACGACGAGGCGCCGGTCTACCACGACCCGCCGTCCAACCAGTGGTTCGGCTTCCAGGCCTGGGGCCTGGAGCGGATGGCCGAGTACTACTACTCCAGCGGTGACCCGAAGGCCAAGGCCATCCTGGACAAGTGGGTGACCTGGGCGCTGTCCCAGACCACCTTCAACGCCGACGGCAGCTACAAGTTCCCGTCCACGCTGGCCTGGAGCGGCAAGCCGGACACCTGGAACGCGGCCTCCCCGGGCGCCAACACCGGCCTGCACGTGAGCGTCGTCGACTACACCAACGACGTGGGCGTCTCCGGCTCCTACGCCAAGCTGCTGTCGTACTACGCGGCCAAGTCCGGCAACGCGGCGGCCAAGGCCGCGGCGCAGAAGCTGCTCGACGGCATGTGGACCAACAACCAGGACGCGCTGGGCATCTCCGTCCCGGAGACCCGCACCGACTACAGCCGGTTCAACGACCCGCTCTCGGTGCCGAGCGGCTGGACCGGCACCATGCCCAACGGCGACCCGATCAACGGCAGCTCGACCTTCCTGTCGATCCGGTCCTTCTACAAGAACGACCCGTCGTTCGCCAAGGTCCAGTCGTACCTGAACGGCGGCGCCGCGCCGACCTTCACGTACCACCGGTTCTGGGCGCAGGCCGACATCGCCACGGCGATGGCCACCTACGGCGACCTGTTCGGCGGCTGACGGGCCGCCACCCCGACGGCCGGCGGGCCGTCACCCCTCCGATCCGACGGCTGACGGGCCGTCACCCGAGCGCGAGTGCCCGGTCCGACCGACAGCGGACCGGGCACTCGCCCGTTCTGAGGAGATTGCTTTACTACCTCTTGATTTCTGTCATATCTGCTGAATAGTCTCCCGGCCATTCGGACGCCGTCGATCACCCGCGATCGCGCCGACGACACTCGGGAGGGTCAACCCCTATGAGCGTTCCCCGGATCCGCCGCTCCGCACTCACCGCGGCCTGCCTCGCCCTCACCACGGCCGGAGCAGTGGCCCTGCCCGCCACCGGCGCGGCGGCGGCGACCACCGACGGACCCCTGCTCAGCTACGTCGTCAACACCAAGGCCAACCACGGGCAGACCCAGAAGGCCGAGCGCGAGATCAAGGCGGCCGGCGGCACCGTGGTCGCCTCCTACCAGCAGATAGGCGTGGTGATCGCCCGCTCCGCCGACCCCGGCTTCGCCGCGCGGCTCCGGACGTCGAGGACCGTCGACTCGGTCGGCGCCAGCCGCACCGCGGGCATCCAGGCCGGCGGCGCCGAGGGCGTCACCGAGGAGGTCGACGCCCCCGCCGCCGCGGCCGCCGGCGGCGCCGAACCGCTCTGGGCCAACCAGTGGGACATGCGGCAGATCGGCGTCGACCGGGCGCACGCCACCACCCTCGGCAGCCGGTCCGTGGTGGTCGGCGTGCTCGACTCCGGCGTCGACGCCGCCCACGAGGACCTCGCCGCCAACGTCGACCCCCGGCTCTCCGCGTCCTGCCTCAGCGGCAGCCCCGACACCGACTGGCAGTCCTGGCAGCCCACCGCCAGCAGCCACGGCACCCACGTGGCCGGCACCATCGCCGCCGCCAAGAACGGCAAGGGCATCGAGGGCATCGCCCCCGGCGTCCGGCTGGCCGCCGTCAAGGTGGTCGACGACGGCGGGTTCATCTACCCCGAGTACGCGATCTGCGGCTTCGTCTGGGCCGCCGAGCACCACTTCCAGGTCACCAACAACAGCTACTACGTCGACCCGTGGATGTTCAACTGCGCCGACGACCCCGACCAGGCCGCGGTCAGCGAGGCCGTCCGCCGGGCCGTCGACTACTCCCGCCGCAACGGGGTGCTGAACATCGCCGCCGCGGGCAACGAGAACATCGACCTCGCGCACAAGACCGTCGACGCCTCCAGCCCCGACGACACCACCCCCGGCGAGCGGCCGATCAACGAGAACTGCCTCGACCTGCCCGCCGAACTGCCCGGCGTGGTCGCGGTCTCCGCGGTCGGCGTCAAGGGCGACAAGGCGTACTACTCCAGCTACGGCCTGGACAAGGTCACCGTCGCGGCCCCCGGCGGCGACAGCCGCTACCAGGTGCCGGACACCCCCGACGGCCGCGGCTCGGTGCTCTCCACCCTCCCCGGCAACAAGTACGGCTACAGCTCCGGCACCTCGATGGCCGCCCCGCACGCGGCCGGCGTCGCCGCCCTGCTCGCCTCCACCCACCCGTGGGCCGGCCCCGACCAACTGCGCACCCTGCTGGTGGAGCAGGCCGACCCGCACGCCTGCCCGGCCGGCGTCTTCGACCCGGGCGGCACCGGCCTGTACACGGCCACCTGCGAGGGCACCGAGCAGAACAACGGCTTCTACGGCGCCGGCGTGGTCTCCGCCGCCAGGGCGGCCGAGGGGTGGCGCAACTGACGGTGCGCCAGTAGCTCACTCCCCGCCGACGTGCCGGGACCAGTCCGACTCCACCGGAGCCAGACCGGCCCGGTTCGGCACCTGCTTCAACCAGGCCGGACGGGCCGCCAGCCGCGCGGCGGCGGCCCGCTCCTCGGCGGCCCGGATCTGCTCCGGCGTGGCGAAGCCCTCCGGCAGCCAGGCCGCCGAGTGCGCCACCCGGGCGGCCAGGTGCGCCACGTACGCCTCCCGCACCGCGGCCGGCGAGTCGAACCCCGGCTCGCCGGCCAGCCACGCGTCCGGCACCAGCGCGGCCACCTCGCCCAGCAGCTCCGGCGTCACCAGCGGGGCCAGCGCGGCGTCCGCGGCGGCCAGGTCGGGGCCGTAGCCGCCCAGCGCGTGGCCGCTCAGGTCGTACCGCTTGTGCACCGAGGCCGCCGCGGACGCCCAGCGGTGGTGGAACACCAGGCCCGCACCGTTGTCGATCAGCCACAGCCGCCCGTGCCACACCATCAGGTTGGGGTTGTGCACGGTGCGGTCGACGTTCCCGGTCAGCGCGTCCAGCCAGACCACCCGGCCCGCCTCCTGCGGCGACACCTCGACCATCCCCGGCCGGAAGTCCCGCGCCCCCGGCAGCAGGTCCATCCCCAGGTTCCGCCCGGCGCTGGCCCGCAACAGGTCCTGGATCTCCTGGTCCGGCTCGTCCGAAGCCACCGCCGGATCGAAGTCCACCAGCACCAGCGGCGGCACCCGCAACCCCAACCGCCGCCCCAGCTCCCCCACGATCACCTCGGCCACCAGCGCCTTCACGCCCTGCGCCGCCCCGGTGAACTTCACCACGTACGTCCCCAGGTCGTCGGCCTCCACCACCCCGGGCACCGACCCCCCCGCCCGCAGCGGATCGACATACCGCAACGCCTTCACCTCATCGAGCATCCGCCCACCTTAGACCGGCCGTCGAATGGAGGGCGGCGTCGCGGGCCGATGGCTCTCGCCCGGACGGCTTCTCCTCGGTCGCCGTGGCTCCGCCACGGCTCCCTCGTCGGCACCGCCCGGACTCGGCCCTCACCCCGCTCCTTCCCCCACCCTCCATTCGACGGCCGGTCCGACGCGGCCGGGCGCCCCCGGTTTGGCGGGCGGTCGGGGCGGTGATTGGGTGGGGCCGACCGTCGAGCAGCCGACCGAGGAGATGTGAAGCGATGGGCAAGGTGCACGCCACCACCGAGCGGACGTACCAGGCCGACCCGGCCAGGGTGTACGGGGCGTTGGCGGACTACGCGGTGACCCGGCCGAAGCTGCTGCCCGCGCAGTACAGCGAGTACGAGGTGCGGGCGGGCGGCGAGGGGGCCGGGACGCAGGTGCACTGGAAGCTGCAGGCGACCGAGAAGCGGGTGCGGGACTGCCTGTTCACGGTGTCGGCGCCGAGCCCGGAGAAGCTGGTGGAGACCGACGCCAACTCCTCGATGGTGATCACCTGGACGGTGTCCGCGGTCGGCGAGAAGGGCAGCCGGGTCACCGTGGAGGCGAGCTGGACGGGCGCCACCGGGATCGGCGGCTTCTTCGAGCGGACCTTCGCGCCCAAGGGCCTGAACCGGATCCACGACCAGGTGCTGGCGAACCTGGCGGCCGAGCTCGGCTGAGCCGGGCGGAACCCCCGCGGCATTCGGACACCCGTGCGGCGCGTCATCCGTACGGGTGTTCTGCTTCCCCGGGACGGGTGAAGCGGGCCCGGTCGGCGGTCTTCGCCAACTTAGGCTCCGGGCCGTGCAGATGACGATCCTTCATGTGTCCCAGCCGGTCGACGGCGGGGTGGCCCGGGTGGTGGTGGACCTGGTGCGCGGGCAGCGCGCGGCGGGGTGCCGGGTGCTGGTGGCCTGCCCGCCCGGCGGCCGGCTCGCCCGGGAGGCGGCCGCGGCCGGCGCCCGGGTGCTGGACTGGCCCGCCGAGCGCTCGCCCGGCCCGTCCACCGCGGGGGAGGCCTGGCGGCTGCGCCGGATCGTCCGCCGTGCCGCGCCGGACGTGCTGCACCTGCACAGCGCGAAGGCCGGGCTGGCCGGGCGGCTGGCGGCCCGCGGCACCCCGGCGACGGTGTTCCAGCCGCACGCCTGGTCGTTCGCGGCGGTGCAGGGCGCGCTGGCGGGGGCCAGCCTGCGCTGGGAGCGGCACGCCACCCGCTGGGCGCGCACCGTGCTGTGCGTCAGCGAGCAGGAGCGGGCGGACGGGGTGGCGGCCGGGCTGGTCGCGGACTGGCGGGTGGTGCCCAACGGCGTCGACCTGGAGCACTTCGCGCCGGCCGACCGGGCGTCCCGGCGGGCCGCCCGGATGACCCTGGGCCTGGACCGGGCGGACCCGCTGGCGGTGTGCGTGGGGCGGCTGTGCCGGCAGAAGGGCCAGGACGTGCTGCTGGACGCCTGGACGCGGGTGCAGCTGGCCCGTCCGGCGGCCCGGCTGGTGCTGGTCGGCGGCGGCCCGGACGCCGAGGCGCTGGCGGAGCAGGTGCGCAGCCTGCCGGACCCGTCCCGGGTGCGGATGGTGGGCGACGTGGCGGACCCGCGGCTGTGGCTGGCGGCGGCCGACCTGGTGGTGCTGCCCTCGCGCTGGGAGGGGATGGCGCTGGCGCCGCTGGAGGCGATGGCCTGCGGGCGGCCGGTGCTGCTGACCGACGTGCCGGGGGCCCGGGAGTGCCTGCCGCCGGGGGAGCGGGAGCGGGCGGTGGTGCCGCCGGAGAATCCCGGTGCGATGGCCGAACGGCTGCTCGAATTCCTGGGCGACCGGATCGAGTGCGAACGGCGCGGAGTCCTGGCCCGGTCATATGTGGCAGATCATCACGATATCCGTGGAGTGATTCAGCAGGTGGCGGCGGTCTACCGGACAATCGTTCGAGGTGGGGCGGTCCCGGCGAGCCGCTCGGACCGTGTCCCGCAGCGGTTCTGATCGTTTGTCAGGCCGTGAACGCCCGCCCGCGCAAGGTGCGGCCTTCTTTCCTGAATGTCTGATTATTGGGCGGGTGGAATGAAATGGCATGTCAGCCTCCTGCGCGCCAGTCGGCGTTCGGTAATGTCTGATTTTGCCTGCTTCGTCTCCATTTTCGGTAGCGAAATGGCCGACCGCCTTTCACGGCAGCAGGTGCTTACCTGGACCGCGTCCACCGGGTCGAGGCGCCGAGCCGGTGCGCGTCCGGTCCGACTGCCCGGCCGCGGCGGGTACACAGCAGGGGAGTTCGTGCGCTGATGACCATTGACCACGAGAGCGTGCCGCGGCCCGGCAGAACGCTGACGGGCCCCGGCCGCCCCGGCGGCCGGGCGGGCACCGGGCCCGGCACCGTGCCCGGCCCCGGCACGCTCGACCGGCCGAGGCTCCGGACGAAGAACCGGCCGAAGTCCCGGGCCGCCGCGCCCCGGACCTCGGCCGGGGTCGGCCGGCACCGCGGCCGGCTGTCCGCCCGGGTCGCCCTGCCGCTGGCCCTGGCCGCCGCCGACTCCCTGGCGGTCGGCCTGGCCGCGGCCGCGACCACCCCCGCCGGCACCCGACCGGTCGCCACCGCCGCGCTGCTGCTGCCCGCCCTGCTCCCGCTCAACCTGGCCGGCGGCCTCTACCGCACCCGGCTCAGCCTCTCCGCCCTCGACGAGCTCCCCGCCCTGGCCGCCCGCGCGGCCGTCGCCACCGCCTTCGCCATCACCGCCGACGCCTGCCTGGCCGGCCGCTGGGCCGACCTCGGCCCGGTCAGCCCGCTGCGGCTGCTGGTCCTGCTGCTCCTGCTGCTCCCGTTCGCCGCCCTCGGCCGGGCCTTCGTCCACCACCTCACCCGCCGGGCCCGCCGCCGCCGCCCCAGCCCGGTGCTGATCCTCGGCGCGGGCGAGCTCGGCCAGCAGATCGCCGCGGTGCTCACCGACCGCCCCGAGTACGGCCTGCGCCCGGTCGGCTACCTCGACCCCGACCCGGTGCTGCTGCCGCCCGGCGCCGCGCTGCCGGTGCTCGGCGGCCGCGAGGTGCTCGGCCGGGTGCTGCGCCGCTACCGGATCCACCACGTGCTGGCCACCGCCGGCGCCGCCGACGAGGCCGACACGCTGGCCGCGCTGCGGCACGCCGCCCGGCTCGGCTGCCAGGTCTGGCTGGTGCCCGGCCTGCGCGAGTTCGACTCGGTCCAGGGCGCGGGCGACCACCTGTGGGGCTTCCCCTGCCTGCGCCTGGGCGCCCCCGCGATGCGCCGCGGCGGCTGGGTCGTCAAGCGCGGCTTCGACATCGCCTCGGCCGGCCTCGGCCTGCTGCTGGTCTCCCCGCTGCTGGCTGCCTGCGCCCTCGCGGTGCGCTGGGACACCGGCCCCGGCGTGCTCTTCCGCCAGCAGCGCACCGGCCTGGACGGCCGGGTCTTCACCGTCCTGAAGTTCCGCACCCTGCGCCCCTCCGACGAGCACGAGTCGGCCACCCGCTGGAACATCTCGCAGGACCACCGGATGGGCCCGATCGGCAAGTTCCTGCGCAAGACCTCGCTGGACGAGCTGCCGCAGCTGTGGAACGTGCTGCGCGGCGACATGAGCCTGGTCGGCCCGCGCCCCGAACGCCCCTACTTCGTCCTGCGGTTCGGCCAGGCGTACCCCGAGTACGCCGACCGGCACCGCGTCCCGGTCGGCCTGACCGGCCTGGCCCAGGTCAACGGCCTGCGCGGGGACACCTCGATCGAGGACCGGGCCCGCTTCGACAACCGCTACATCGAGGGCTGGAGCCTGTGGGGGGACGCCAAGATCCTGCTCCGCACCGCCGCCCTGGTGGTCCGCCCGGACGGGAGCTGAACCGATGGCGATCACCCTCCGACTTCCCCACCCCGCGCGGAGGTCGTCCGCGATAGTCCCGGCCCGGCCGAGCTGGCTCGCGGCCGCGACGGTCCTCCTGGTGTGCGTGCCGACGGGGGAGAAGGACGTCGCCGCGGCCGTCCACGTCACCCCCGCCGACCTCGCCTCGCTGGCCCTGGTCGGGCTGATCGCCCTCGACCTGCTGCGCGGCCGGCTGCCCCGGCTCGACCCGGCCGTCTGCGCCCTGCTCGGCGGCGTGGTGCTGGCCGCCGCCGTCGCCACCGCGCACTCCGTCGACCCGGCCGCCAGCCTCACCGGCTTCGTCCGGCTGGTGCAGATCTTCGTGCTGGTGCCCGTCTCGGTGCTGCTCGCCGTCCGCGACACCCGCGACCGCCGGCTGGTGCTCGGCTCCTTCGTGCTGGCCGCCCTGATCGAGGGCGCGGTCGGCGCGAACCAGTACCTGACCCGCACCGGCGCCTCCTACACCGGCCAGCCGATCCGCGCCGTCGGCACCTTCGGCGCGCTCGACATCATGGCGATGTCCACCGTCGTCTCGTACGGGCTGCTGGCCGCCCTCGGCCTGGCCCTCGCCGAGCGCCGCCCCGGCGGCAGCAGGATGCTGCGCCGGGCGATGTGGGCCAGTGCCGCGTTCCTGGCCTTCCCGCTGGCGGTCTCGTTCAGCCGGGGCAGCTGGATCGCCACCGCCGTCGCCGCCGGCGTGCTGCTGCTGCGCGCCGACGCCCGGCTCGCCGTCAAGGGCGTGCTGGTCGGCGCCGCCGCCGCGGTGGTGCTGATCGGCGGGTTCGGCCTCGGCGCCTCCGGCGTCACCGAGCGGCTCAGCTCGATCGGCTCGGTCTCCGCCGCCCCCGACCAGTCGGTCTCCGACCGCTACGACCTGTGGTCCACCGCCGGCCGGATCTGGCAGGACCACCCGGTGACCGGCGCCGGCCCCAAGGCGTTCCAGCAGCTGCGCGACAGCCACGCCCCGCTGCGGCTCTCCTCCGGCAGCGACGCCGCCGACTCCACCATCGGCTTCCAGCGCGAACCGCTGCTCTCCCCGCACAACATGTACTTCCTGGTGCTCAGCGAACAGGGCCTGCTCGGCGTCATCGCCTACCTGGCGCTGTTCCTCGCCCTGCTGCTCGGCTGCCTGCGCCGCGCCACCGGCCCCGGCCTGGCCGCGCTCGCCCTGCTCTGCTGGGTGCTCTGGGACTTCCTCTACGCCGACATCGGCGGCACCACCACCGTGCTGACCTCGGTGGTCCTCGGCCTGGCCGCCCGCACCGCCTTCCCCGGCCCCGACTCCCTTGAGGCGAACGGCGCATGACGACCGACCAGCCGGTGGCCGAGGTGGCCGCCGCCACTGCCGCCGTCCCCGCCCCGCGCGCGGCCGCCGAACCGGCCAGACGCGGCTTCCTGGCCAAGGCGTTCGGCGTCACCGCGCTGCTCAGCGCGGCCGGCTCCGGCCTCGGCCTGCTCCGCGACCTGCTGCTGGCCCGCTACTTCGGCGCCAACCAGGGCACCGACGCCTTCCTGGTCGCCTGGACGGTGCCGGAGACCGCCGCGCCGCTGCTGATCGAGGACGCGATGGCGTTCCTGATGGTCCCGGCCTTCAGCCTGGCCCTGGTGCTGCGCGAGGAGCGCCCGCACGGGCCGGACCCGGTGCGGCAGTTGACCCGCTCCACGCTGCCCTGGCTGCTGCTCGCGCTGTGCACGCTGTCCGGCGCCGTCGCGCTCGGCGCCCCGCAACTGGTCGAACTGCTCGCCCCCGGCCTGGCCGACCCGCAGCTCGCCGTCACCTGCACCCGGATCACCGCGCTCACCGTCCTGCCGTTCGGCGTCGCCGGCTACCTGGCCTCCGCGCTGCGCGCCCTGCACTCCTTCACCGCGCCCGCCGTCATCTACGTGATGTACAACCTGGGCATCCTGGCACTGCTGCTCAGCGGCCACCGGCTGCTCGGGGTGCGCTCCGCGGCGATCGGCGTGGCGGTCGGCAGCGCACTGATGGCCGGCGTGCTGGTGCTGCCGTTCGCCCGCCGGCTGCGCTCCGGCGGGCGGCGGCGCGGGCTGCGCCGGGGGGCGGCCCGGCGGCTGGTGCTGATCCCGCTGGCGCTGCTGCCGGTGGCCGCGTTCACGCTGACCCGGCAGGCCCAGGTGTTCATCGAGCGCTACCTCGGCTCCGACCTGCCGCCCGGCACCATCTCGCACCTCAACTACGCCGCCAAGGTCAGCCAGTTGGCGATGACCTCGGCGATCCTGATCGTCACCGTGACCTTCCCGGTGGTGGCCCGGGCGATGGCCGCGGGAGACTTCACGGCGGCCCGCGACCGGGTCGAGAAGGACCTCGGGCAGGCCGCCGCGCTGGTCCTGCTGGGCACCGCCTTCCTGATGGCCTGCGCCCCGGCGCTGGTCGCCCTGCTGTTCCAGCGCGGCGCGTTCGGCCCGGCCGACACCGCCGCCACCGCCGCGGTGATCCGGGTCTACTCCTTCGGACTGCCCGCGCAGGCGATGATCGGCGTGATGGTCCGGCCGTACTTCTGCGTCCGCCCGGTGGTGCGCCGCGCCGACGTCCCGCGCGCCGAGGGCGACCGGATCACCTGGCTGGACTGGTACCCGGTCGGCGCGATGCTGCTCGGCCTGGCCGTCACCGTCGCGGTCGGCGTCGGCGCCACCCCGCACTTCGGGGCGCTCGGCCTGGCCGCGGGCAACGCCGCGGGCATCACCACCACCGCGGCGCTGCTGATGCGCGGCCTGATACTGCGCGGCGTCGCGCTGCGGCTGCCCCGGGTGCTCGGCGGCCAGGCCCGGCTGCTGGCCGCCGCCGTCGCCGCCACCGCCCTGGGCGCGCTGGCCGCCCGGACGGCCGCCGGGCCGCTGCCCGCCGCGCTGTCCGGCGGCACCGCCGTCCTGCTGGCCTTCGCCGTCCTCGGCGCGCTGTTCGGCGCCCCCGAGGTGCGCGGACCGGTGCTCGGGCTGCTGGCCCGGGCCCGCCGGCCGCGGCCCGCCCCGTCACCCACCGCACCAGCTGCCGAAGGGAAGTCGCATGGCCGCTGATTCCCGCCTGCCGGCCCAGGCACTCGCCCCCAGGCTCGCGCCCTGGATCCTGATGTACCACTCGGTGGCCGAGGAGGAGGAGGACCCGTACCTGCTCACCGTCGCCCCCGAGCGGTTCGCCGAGCAGATGGACTGGCTGCACCGCACCGGCCGGCGCGGCGTCAGCGTCCGCGAACTGCTGGCCGCGCAGGCCCGCGGCCGGGAGGCCCGGCTGGTCGGCCTGACCTTCGACGACGGCTACGCCGACTTCGCCCGGCACGCCGTCCCGGTGCTGCGCGAGTACGGCTTCACCGCCACCGCGTACGTCGTCCCCGACCTGCTCGGCAGCGAGAACGGCTGGGACACCGAGGGGCCGCGCAAGAAGCTGCTCACGGTCGAGCAGGTCGCCGAACTCGCGGGCTCCGGCTGGGAGATCGGCTCGCACGGACTGGGCCACCAGGCCCTGCCCGGCCTGTCCCCGGCCGCCCTGGAACGCCAGACCGCGGAGAGCCGGCGGGCCCTGGAGGACCTGGTCGGCGGCCCGGTCACCGGCTTCTGCTACCCGTACGGCGCGGTCGACCTGCCCGCCACCCGGGCGGTGCGGGACGCCGGGTACGACTACGCCTGCGCCATCGACCACTCCTGGCTGACCGGCCGGCACGCCCTGCCCCGCTGCTACGTCGGCGACCGGGACGGGGCCTGGCGGCTGCGCGCCAAGCACGGCCGGCACCGCTGGCGGGACGCCGTGACCGGGCTGCGCTGGGCCCCGCCGAAGTCCGCGCCGAAAGCCGCCGCGGGGGAGCCCCGATGAGAGTCCTGCACGTGGTCACCGGCCTGCACGCGGGCGGCGCCGAGCGCCAACTCGCCCTGCTGCTGCGCTACTTGCCCAAGGACCAGGAGCACGAGGTGGCGGCCCTCACCAACCCCGGCGCGGTCGCCCGGGAACTGCGCGCCGACGGCTTCACCGTCCACCACCTCGACATGCGCGGCAACCGGGACCTCGCGGTGCTGCCCCGGCTCACCCGGCTGATCCGCACCGGCCGCTACGACCTGGTGCACACCCACCTGTACCGGGCCATGCTGTACGGCCGCCTCGCCGCCCGGCTGGCCGGCGTCCGCGCGGTGATCGCCACCGAGCACTCGCTGCAGTCCGGCGTGATCGAGGGCCGCCCCACCTCGCGCGGCGTCAAGGCGCTCTACCTGGGCGCCGAACGGCTCGGCGCCACCACCCTGGCGGTCTCCGGCCAGGTCGCCGGAGTGCTCGGCGCCTGGGGCGTTCCCGCCGAGCGGATCCGGCTGCTGCCGAACGGGGTGGACGCCGCCCGGTACCGCTTCACCCCCGCCGCCCGGGCCGCCCACCGCGGCCGGCTGCGCGCCCAACTCGGCCTACCGATCGGCGTGTTCGTGATCGGCGCGGTCGGCCGACTGGTGCCCGGCAAGCGCTTCCACGTCCCGCTGGAGGCACTGGCCCGGCTCCCCGACGCCCGGCTGCTGCTGATCGGCGAGGGCCCCGAGCGGGCCGCGCTGCTCGAACGCGCCGCCCGGCTCGGCGTCCGCGACCGCCTGGTGCTCACCGGCGAACGCGACGACGTGCCCGAGCTGCTCACCGCCGTCGACGTGCTGGTCTCCCCGTCCCGCGAGGAGACCTTCGGCCTGGCCGCCCTGGAGGGCCTGGCGGCCGGCCTGCCGCTGCTGCACTCCGCCTGCCCGGCGCTCGCCGAACTCCCCCCGGACGCCGCCCCGCAGGCCCGCCTGCTCCCCTCCGAACCCGAGCCCTACGCCCGCGAGCTGGCCCTCCTCGCCACCACCCGCCCGGGCCCGCAGCCGGTCCCGCCCGCCGTCGCGCACTACGACATCGCCCGGATCGCGGCCGAACTCGCCGCCCTCTACCGCGAGTCGGCCGCCGCCCTGCCGGGCCGCCGCAAGCCCGCGCAGCCGCACCCGGAACCCCCGGCCCGGGTCCCGCCCGCCCGCGGTCCGAGCCGGACTCCCGCGCGCACCCCCCGCCGGACACCGGCCGGCCGCCGCCGGCGCCCCGACGCCTGACCCCGCCGACCCGGCCCGCCGCCGGGCCGCCGCGCACTGATCCGTCCGTCCCTCTCACCCCCTGGAGCCACCGATGCCCGAACCACGCCGCAGCGCCCGCGCGCTGGCCCGCCGATGGTGGCCGCTGGCCCTCGCCGTCCCGCTCGGCGCGGCGGCCGGTGCCGGCTACGCCCTCGTCTCGCACCCCAGCTACTCGGCCAGCTCCTACGTGGTGGTGGTCCCGAACAACCCCGGCGAGAACTCCACCGCCGTCAACTTCGCCCAGGCGTACGGCCGGCTCACCGGCCAGCCGCAGGTGCTGATCGGGGCCGCCGCCGAGACCGGCCGGACGGTGACCGCGCTGGCCGGGCTGGTCCGCGGCACCACCTCCCCGGACGCCCCGATGATCGAGATCACCGGCACCGGCGCCCGCGGCGAGGAGGCGGTGAAGAACGCCGACGCGGTCGCCAAGTCGCTGATCGCGTTCGGCAACGCCAGCAGCAAGGAGACCGGCGTCCGCCTGGTCCCGCTGGCCCCCGCCGCCGAGCCCGACGCCCCCGCCTCCCCGTCCGCGAGCCTGGACACCGCGGTCGGCGCGGCCGCCGGCGTGCTGGTCGGCGCCCTGGTGCTGCTCACCCGCCGCAAGCCGTCCGCCACCCCGGAAGCCCCGCAGGCCGCGGAGCCCGAGCCCGCGCTGCCCGCCCAGGCCGAGGCCGCCGAGCCCGCTCCCGGGAAGACCCGCGCCCCGGCGGCCGCCCGGTGAAGCTCCGCCAGCGGCGCGGCCCCCGGGTGCCCGCCCAGCCGGCCCGCTGCGCCGCCGACCGCGAGCAGTGGAGCGCCGAGGTGCTGCGCGCCGACGACGCCCTGGACCGGGTCGCCGACGACTGGGACGACCTGCACCGCCGCTGCGCCACCGCGACCGCCTTCCAGGCCGCCCCGTGGCTGCGCTCCTGGTGGCGCGGCTACGGCCGCCCCGGCGCGCTGGTGCTGGTGCTGGTCCGCCGCGACGGCCGGCTGGTCGGGGCCGCCGCGCTGCGCCGCCGCGGCCCGTTCGGCGGCCTGACCAACCTGGGCGCGGGCCTGGTCGACTTCACCGACGTGCTGCTCGACGACGACTGCGCCGACCGGGCCGCCGCCGAGCTGGCCGCCGCCCTGCCGCTGCACCGCCCCTGGCACAGCCTGGAGCTGCGCGAGGTGCACCCGTCGGCGGCCGTGCAGCGGGTGTACGCGCACTGGCGCGGCCGCCGGCACCGCTACGCGGACTCGCTCTGCCAGTACCTGCCGGCCGTCCCGATGGAGGAGCTGCTGAAGCGGCTGCCCGGCAAGACCGCCCAGCGCAGCCGGGTCAAGCTCCGCAGGATCGCCCAGTCCGGGGTGGTGGTGCACTCCGCGACGGCCGAGGAAGTCCCGTACACGGTGGGGGAGTTGCTGCGGCTGCACATGCTGCAGTGGCAGGACCGCGGGGTCACCCCGGAGCACCGCACCGCGCGCTTCGCCGCGCACCTGACCGAGTCGACCACCGGCCTGGTGGCGACCGGCCGGGCGGTGATACACCGGTTCGAGCTGGACGGCGAGGTGGTGGCGGTGAACCTGGTGATCCTCTGCGCCCCGTTCGGCGGCCTGTACATGTACGGCGCGCACCCCCGGCTCCGGGAGAAGCTGGACATCGCCGGGCTGCTGTTCGGCGCCGCGCTGGACGCGGTCCGCGCCGCCGGGATCCCGCAGCTCAGCCTGCTGCGCGGCCAGGAGCCGTACAAGCAGCGCTGGCGCCCGGACCAGCTGCCCAACCAGCGCCTGGTGCTCGGCCCCGGCCGGCTGGCCCCCGCGGCGGCCGCCCGCGCGCTGCGGGTCCGGGCCCGGATCGCCGTCGTGCACCTGCTGCGGACCCGGATGCCGAAGCTGAAGGAGGCGCTAGCGCAGCGGCGACTGCGGTGAGGTCCTCACCGGCCCGACGGCCCCGGAGGAGCCCGACATCAGCTGCTTGTACACCGCGGCCGACTTCGGGTTGTCCTTGCAGGCCCAGAAGCCGTGCGGGCAGTAGTCGGTGACGGTCTGGTAGGCGGTGTCGTGGGTGCGCATCCACTCCACCATCCGCCGGACGAACTCCGGGTTGTCGCCGTTGCGGAACAGCCCCCACTCCGGGTAGGACACCGGCTTGCCGCGCTTGGCGGCGAACTCGACCTGGTCCTGCAGCCCGTACGGCTCGGAGACGTACTCGTCGAAGGTGCCGCCGGCGGGCTGGTCGTAGCTGTCCATGCCGATGATGTCGACCACGTCGTCGCCCGGGTAGCAGCGCGTCCAGGGGATGGCGTCCAGCCCGCGGGTGGGGGTGAAGTCGAAGGAGAAGCGCTGGCCGGGCACCGAGCGCATCACGCCGACGATCCGCCGCCAGTACGCCTTCCAGGCCGCCGGGTCGGGCTTGCAGCGCGAGGTGTAGGTGACGCCGTTCATCTCCCAGCCGAGGGTGATGACGGTGTCGCCGCCGCCGAACGCGACCAGCTTCCGGGCCAGCCGCAGGAAGTGCTGGTCGAACTCGCCCTGGTTGCCGCGGGCCAGCAGCCGGGCCACCTCGGCGTCCGGCACGTTGCCCTCGTTCGGGACGAGCATCGGCACGCCCAGCACCAGCCGCCGCCCGGGGTCGGACTGCCGCCACTGCGACCACAGGCCGAGCACCATCGGCTCGCCCTCGACGTCCTGCCAGCCGTTGCCCGCCAGGTAGGTGTGGCCGACCTGCAGGTTGGCGTTGTTCAGCCAGGAGGACATCCGGGCGATGTTCGGGATGTAGGTGTCCCAGGAGCCGACGAACGCGCCGAACGGCACCTCGTGCACCGCCCGCTGCACCACCGGCCGGGGCGCCGCGCCGCGCGGCTGGATGGCGTCGGAGGAGAGCGCGGCGTGGCGCTCGGTCTGGCTGAGCGGGGTGCCCGAGGGCACGCTCGCGGTGGTCACCAGCAGCAGCGCGGCAGCGGCCAGGGTCAGGCGGCCGAGACGCATGGGATCTCCGTGGGTCCAGGGACGATTCCGGCCCCAGGAGCCTAGCCTGACGGACCGTCATAAATGCCCCATGTCACCCCAACGGGTCAACCCGGGGGCCGGTCAGCCGAAGGTGTCGCACTGCGCCGGGTCGCCGGTGCGGTAGCCGGTGGTGAACCACTGCTTCCGCTGCGCCGAGGAGCCGTGCGTCCAGGTCTCCGGGTTGCTGCGCCCGGTGGCCCGCTGCTGGATCCGGTCGTCGCCCACCGACTCGGCGGCGTCCAGCGCCAGTGCGATGTCCTGGTCGGTCAGCGAGGTGATCAGCGGGCGCCCGGTGGAGGGCTGCGGGGTGGTGGTGGCGTGGTGCGTCCACACGCCCGCGTAGCAGTCGGCCTGCAGCTCCAGCCTGACCGAGGCGCTGTCCGCGCCCTGCCGGTCGTTGCCGACCTTGCCCATGGTGCCCAGCAGGTCCTGCACGTGGTGCCCGTACTCGTGCGCCACCACGTACGCCTCGGCGAACGGCCCGCCCTTGGCGCCCAGCTGCCGGGTCATGTCGTCGAAGAAGCCCAGGTCGAAGTAGGCCTTGCGGTCGCCGGGGCAGTAGAACGGCCCGACCGCGGAGGTCGCGGTGCCGCAGGCGGTGGCGACCCGGTCGGTGAACAGCACGGTGTCGGCCGGGGCGTAGCTGCGGCCGCGGGCCGCGAAGTCGGCCTGCCAGTACGCCTGGACGCTGTTGACCACGGCCAGGATCCGGCAGTCCTGCCGCTTGTTGGCGTCCGCGCCGGTCCTGCAGGCCGCGCTCAGCTGGGCGGGGCTGGTGGCCTTCCCGACCGGGGGCGCGGCCGGCTGGTCGGCGGCGCCGAACATCCCCGGGTCGATGCCGAACAGCAGCGCCACGACCAGCCCGAGGATGCCGATCGCCCCGCCGCCGACCGCCAGTCCGCCGCCGGGGATGCCGCGCCGGTCCTGCACCTGTGAGGCGTCGAGCTCCGCCTCGTCGTCGAACTGCATTCCGTCTCACCTCTGTAACAGTCGGTCGGGCCACCGCACGGGTACCCTAACGGGCCGCGTCCATCCGCCCGCCCGGCTGACCCGCAGGTCGGGCCGGGTCGCGTCAGGCCCGGATAAAGGTCTGGACCAGTGACACGCCCGGGCGGGCCGGGCGGTAAACCGGGGGCTCCCGTCAGTACCCGCCGGATAAACTCCGCCCGTGTCCTTCAACCCGCTGCGAAGCCTGTCGCCCCGCTCGGCCCTGCCCGCCGCCGCCGTCCTGCTGGTCCTCGCGGCCGGTGCGGCGGCCCACGCCAACCGGCCCGAGCCGTTCGGCGACCGGGTGGTCCCCGGCGCGTCGGACGCCAGCCCGGTGAGCGCGCAGTCGACCGGCGCGGAGCAGGCCGACCTCCAGGTGGGCCCCGGCGTGGAGGCCTACTCGCGGTCCACCGGCGAGCGCCTGTGGTCCTACCGCCGGGAGGGCGCCACCGCGCTGCACCTGGCCCGGGTCGGCGAGGACGCCGTGGTGCTCTGGGACGACGGCATGATCACCGCGGTCAACACCGCCGACCACTCGGTGCGCTGGCACCGCGGCTTCCCGGACCTCGCCGACTGGCTGCGCGCCGACGGCGAGCCGGGCGCGGACACCCGCACCGAGGAGCAGCGCAAGCAGACCATGCTGCAGCGCGCCGCCGACGCGCTGCACCCGTCCGACGACAAGGTCAACGACGCGTTCGTGACGGTGGTCACCCCCGGCCTGCTGATGGGCTTCCGCGAGCGCGACGGCGACCTGCGCTTCAACTCCCGCCCCCCGGCGGGCTGCGACTTCGACCCGGCGCGCACCGCGCAGACCGACGACGCGGTGCTGGTGCCGCGGCTGTGCCCGCCGGCCGGCGGCTCGGCCGCCCGCCAACTGCCCGGCGGCGTCATGGTGTTCTCGCTCACCGACCACGGCGGCTTCCTCAACACCGGCCCGGACGTGGTGATGCGCCCGCTGGACGGCCACCGGGTGATGGTCGAGGACGGCCCGGTGATCGGCAGCTGGGTGTACGACACCACCCTCGGCACCCGCGAGGCCGCCTGCGGCACCGCCGCCGTCCCGTTCGCCGCGGCCCGCCCGTCCTGCGGGAAGTGAGCGCCGTCACCGGTCCGGAAGCCGCGTCGGCCGGCGCGAAAAAGAGTTCGCCGATGCTCCCGTAAACTTGGGTCCGATGGCTGAGAGCCATACCCACGCCGAGGAGAGACCCCAGCCATGATTTCCGCGAACGCCCTGGAGCTTCGTGCCGGTGCCCGCATCCTGATCGAGTCCGCCAGCTTCCGGATCGCCCCGGGCGACCGGATCGGCCTGGTCGGCCGCAACGGCGCGGGCAAGACCACGCTGACGAAGGTGCTGGCCGGCGAGGGCCTCCCGGCCGGCGGCACGGTCACCTCCTCCGGCGAGGTCGGCTACCTCCCGCAGGACCCGCGCACCGGAGACCTCGACGTCCTCGCCCGGGACCGCATCCTGTCCGCCCGCGGCCTCGACACCGTGCTGAGGAAGATGCGCGAGAACGAGGAGCGGATGGCCAACGGCAAGGGCGCCACCCGCGACAACGCGATGAAGAAGTACGCCCGGCTGGAGACCGAGTTCCTCACCAAGGGCGGCTACGCCGCCGAGGCGGAGGCCGCCACCATCGCCGCCGCGCTCGGCCTGCCCGACCGCATCCTCGGCCAGGAGCTGCACACCCTCTCCGGCGGCCAGCGCCGCCGCGTCGAGCTGGCCCGGATCCTCTTCTCGGACGCCGACATCCTGCTGCTCGACGAGCCCACCAACCACCTCGACGCGGACTCCATCGCCTGGCTGCGGGACTTCCTGAAGACCTACAAGGGCGGCTTCATCGTCATCTCGCACGACGTCGAGCTGGTCGAGACGGTCGTCAACAAGGTCTTCTACCTGGACGCCAACCGCTCCGCCATCGACATCTACAACATGGGCTGGAGGCAGTACCAGCAGCAGCGCGAGGACGACGAGAAGCGCCGCAAGCGCGAGCGGGCCAACGCGGAGAAGAAGGCCGCGACGCTCAACTCGCAGGCCGACAAGATGCGCGCCAAGGCCACCAAGACGGTCGCCGCGCAGAACATGGCCCGCCGCGCCGAGAAGCTGCTCTCCGGCCTGGAGCAGGTCCGGGTCTCCGACAAGGTCGCCAAGCTCCGCTTCCCGGACCCGGCCCCGTGCGGCAAGACCCCGCTGACGGCCGAGGGCCTGTCGAAGTCCTACGGCTCGCTGGAGATCTTCACCGACGTGGGCCTGGCGATCGACCGCGGCTCCCGGGTCGTCATCCTCGGCCTCAACGGCGCGGGCAAGACCACCCTGCTGCGGATGCTCGCGGGCGTGGAGCAGCCGGACACCGGCGAGGTGATCCCCGGCCACGGCCTGAAGATCGGCTACTACGCGCAGGAGCACGAGACGCTCGACCCCGAGCGCAGCGTGCTGGAGAACATGCGCTCCTCCGCGCCGGACACCGACCTGGTGCAGATCCGCAAGATCCTCGGCTCCTTCCTGTTCTCCGGCGACGACGTGGACAAGCCCGCCGGGGTGCTCTCCGGCGGCGAGAAGACCCGGCTCGCGCTGGCCTCGCTGGTCGTCTCCAGCGCCAACGTGCTGCTGCTCGACGAGCCCACCAACAACCTCGACCCGGCCAGCCGCGAGGAGATCCTCGGCGCGCTGCGCACCTTCACCGGCGCGGTCGTGCTGGTCACCCACGACGAGGGCGCGGTCGAGGCGCTCCAGCCGGAGCGGATCATCCTGCTCCCCGACGGCGTCGAGGACCTGTGGAGCCCCGCCTACCACGACCTGGTGTCGCTGGCCTGACCACCGCCCGCCCGGGCCGCCGCCCGGACCGGGCGGGTGGACGCGGGGTCCACCACCGGTACGAGAAGAACTCGTCCTCCGTCGATCCCGGGAACACCGGGAGGTGCGTCTCCGTTCTCCGTCCGGCCGCGCGCGGTTTGCCCGCTGACGGTCCGGGCTGAGCAGCGGATTCGCTCACCGCGGTGAACGACCGAGGGGCGCGCGCACCCTCCGTGAGCGCCCTGGTGCGGAGCGCGCACCACCGCTCGAGCCTGCTTTCCCGCGACGGACCTTGTCGAATGGGTGGCCAGGAGCCTTGCAATGGGTGATCATGGGATTCTGACCGATCACCTCTACGAGGAGGCACGGGTGGCCGAGACTCTGAAAAAGGGCAGCCGGGTAACAGGTGCCGCGCGTGAGAAGCTCGCGGCCGATCTCAAGAAGAAGTACGACTCCGGGGCGAGCATCCGCGCCCTCGCGGAGGAGACGGGCCGGTCCTACGGCTTCGTCCACCGCATGCTCAGCGAGTCCGGGGTCAACCTCCGGGGCCGTGGCGGAGCCACCCGCGGCAAGGGCAAGGCCACTGCCGCTGCCGGTTCCTGACGGTCCGTCACCCCGGGCGGGCGACACCCGAGCAGCTCCGGCCGCCCCGGCTCACCATCGCGCTGCTCGCCATGCACGATGCTCCACAACGGATCGGCGGCCGGGTTCTCCCGAGCCGCCGACCGCCGTTTCCGGGCCCGGCGCGGACCGTTCCTGTACGCGGGTCGGCCGCTTTGTTACTCTCCAGTAGCCCGTCGGGGTCGGCGGGCAGCCCCGCCCCGCCGCTGGAAGGTAACCGCCATGACCACCGACATCCCCGACGCCGACCGCACCGCGTGGGAGAAGGCGGGCGTCCGCCTCGACCTGGACGGCGAACTCGCCACCGTCACCCTCTGTGACCCCACCCGCCGCAACGCCCAGACCCCCGCGATGTGGCGCGCCCTCGCCGCCGTCGGCCGCGCGCTGCCCGGCACCGTCCGGGTCGTCCTGCTCCGCGGCGAGGGCAGCTCCTTCTCGGCCGGCCTCGACCGCGCCATGTTCACCCCCGAGGGCATCCCCGGCGAGACCGGCTTCCTCCAGCTCGCCGCCTCCCCGGACGCCGAGCTCGACGCCACCATCGCCTTCTACCAGGAGGCCTTCACCTGGTGGCGCCGCACCGACCTGGTCACCGTCGCCGCCGTCCAGGGCCACGCGGTCGGCGCGGGCTTCCAGCTCGCCCTCGCCTGCGACCTGCGGGTGGTCGCCGAGGACGTCCAGTTCGCCATGAAGGAGACCTCCCTCGGCCTGGTCCCCGACCTCACCGGCACCAAGCCGCTCACCGAACTCGTCGGCTACGCCCGCGCCCTGGAGATCTGCGCCACCGGCCGCCGGATCGGCGCGGACGAGGCCGTCGCCATCGGCCTCGCCAACCTCGCCGTCCCCGCGGACGACCTCCACGCTGCCGCCGCCGACCTGGCCGCCGCGCTGCTGGCCGCCCCCCGCAACGCCGTCATCGAGACCAAGTCCCTGCTGCGCGGCGCGATCGACCGCACCTACGACCAGCAGCGCGCCGCCGAGCGCGAGTCCCAGGCCCGCCGCCTCCGCGACCTCGCGGGCCGCTGACCGGCCGCACGACACCAGCAGGGGCGCGGCCGCCGGGCCGCGCCCCTGCCGGCGTGTCCGGTGCGCCCGTCCGCAGGCACCCGTGCTGCGCACCGCGTGGCGAAATGTCAGGGTTGGGAGGAAGTGCGATATAGCTGGTGTCGAACGTCAGGAGACCCGAGATGACGCAGCCTCACACCCCCACCCCCGCGGACCTGCAGAAGAGCGCGACGGAGAACCGGCCGAGCGGTGAGCGCGGCCGTACCGCCCTCGCGGTCGGAGTGGTGGAGAAGATCGCCGGCATGGCGGCCCGGGAGGTGTCGGGCATCCACGCGCTGGGCTCGGGGTTCTCCCGGACGTTCGGGGCGATGCGGGACCGGGTGCCGGGCTCGAAGTCCAGCGTGGGGCGCGGGATCAAGGCGGAGGTCGGCGAGAAGCAGACCGCCATCGACATCGCGCTGGTGGTCGAGTACGGGGTGGTGATCCCCGCGCTGGCCGGCGAGGTGCGGTCGAACATCATCGAGGCGGTCGAGCGGATGACCGGCCTGGAGGTGGTCGAGGTGAACATCGCCGTCAACGACGTCCACCTGCCCGACGAGGAGGACGAGGACGAGGAGGAGGAGTCCGCCTCCTCCGGCCGGCGTCCCCGCGTGCAGTGAGTCGTGACCGTCCCGAGTGCCGAGCGGAAAGCCGAAGGAGTAGCGGATGAATCTGGCGTTGGTGGGCCTGCTCGCGGGCATGGCCCTCGGCTTCGCCGGCTACTTCGGCGGTTTCGCCGCGTTCCTGCTGGTGGCGGTGCTCGGGGCGGTGGGTTTCGTGGTCGGGCGGCTGATCGAGGGGGACATCGAGCTCGGTGACCTCGGCGACCTGCTGCGCGGCCGGGACCGGCGGCGCTGATGGCCCACCCGGGGGTGGTCGCGCAGCGCGGCGGCGAACGGGTCGCGGACCGGGTGTACCGGCGGATCGCGGCCCGCGCCGCCGCCGACGCGCTCGCCCCGGCCTGGCGGGACCGGCCCGGGCCGGTCCCCCGCCCGAAGGTCTCGGCGCTGTTCTCGCACGGCCGGGTCCGGCTGACGCTGCACCTGGAACTGCCGTTCCCGTCCGATGTCGGCACGCTGGCCCGGACGGCCCGGGACGCGGCCTGCCGCACCGTCGCCGAGCTGACCGGCACGCCGGTGACCGGCGCGGACGTGATCGTGGACCGGCTGCACCCGGCGGCCGCCGGATGACCGCGCCGGGACCGGAGCCGCGGCCGGAGCCGCGGCCCGTCCGGAGGGCGGAGCCGGTGCACGGGAGCGGGCCGAGCGGGCTGGAGGCCAGGCGGCGGCGGGCCGGGCGGTGGCTGCGCTCCCAGCGGGCGGTGCCGGCCGCGCTGGTGGTGGCGGTGCTGCTGGTGGCGTCCGGCGCGCTGCTGTACGACGTGATCGCGGTGCGGGCCGGCGGGCAGGCCAGGCCCTGGCGGCGGGAGCTGTCGGAGCAGTTGGCGACCCGCCACCTGGACGACCCGTGGGTGCTGGGCATCGCGGGCGGCGCGGTCGCCCTCGGGCTGCTGCTGCTGTGGCTGGCGTTCGCCCGCGGCCTGCGCGGCTGGCTCGCGCTGGAGCCGCGCGGGGCGGCGATCCACCGCAGCGCGGTCGCCGCACTGATCGCCGGGCGCGCCCGGCGGCGCGCCGACGTGCACTCCTGGCAGGTGAAGGTCGGCCGGCGGCGCACCCGGGTCACGCTGACCGGCACCACCGACCCGGCCGGGGCGGAGCGCGAACTGCGGGCCGAACTGGACCGGATCCCGCTGGCCGCGCCGCACCGGCTGGACGTCCGCACCCGGCCGGTGCACGAGCGCCACCACCGCCGGGAACTCGCCGAGTGGGAGCCGCCCCGATGAGCCGACGCGCCGTCAACCGCACCCTGCTGGCCCTGGTCGGGCTGGCCCTGCTGGCGGGCGGGGCCCTGGTGCTGCTCGGCGGGCTCGACGCCTACCGGCACCTCGGGATCACCCCGCCCCACTGGTGGCCGCTCACCTCGCCCGACCAGCCCGTGCTCAGCACGGCCAGCCGCACCCGCTGGACCGACCGCGACTGGTGGTGGCCGGTGGCGATCGCGGTGCCCGCGCTGGTGGTCCTCGGCTGCCTGTGGTGGCTGTTCTCCCAACTGCGCCGGGGCGGCCCGGCCGGGGTCGACCTGCCCTCGCCCGCGGCGCCCGGCGAACCGCACTTCGCCCTGCACGTGCGCAGCCGGGCGGTCGAGGACGCGATCGAGGCCGAGACGGTGGCGCTCCCGGGCGTCGACCGGGTCACCGCCAAGGTCACCGGGGCGGCCCGCCGCCCCGAGGTGCACACCGCCGTCCGGCTCGCCCCCGGCGCCGACACCGCCGCCCTGCTCGCCGCCTACCGCACCGGCCCGGTCGAGCACGCCCGCCACTCGCTGGGCCTGACGTCGCTCCCCGCCCAACTGCGGCTGCGGGGCGCGAAGCCCCGCCGCGAGCGCTCCGGCAAGAAGGCCCCGCGGGTGAAGTAGCCGGGAGGGCGCGGTGCGGACCGGTGCGGAACCAGGGGCGCGGGGTGGGGCGAGCGGTTGTCCCGCTTCGCGATCCGGCTGTGCGGGCCCGGCCGGCCGCCCGGTTCCTCGCGCCCCTGGCTGCGTATCGGCGCTACAGGCTGCGGATGGCTCCGCCGTCGACCGGGAGCATCAGGCCGGTGAGGTAGGAGGCGGCGGGGGAGAGCAGGAAGGCGGCGGTGCGGCCGAACTCCTCGGGGGTGCCGTAGCGGCGCAGCGGGATGCCCTCGGCGGCGGCCTCGCGGGCGGCGGCGGGGTCGGCGGCGAGGGAGTCGAGTTCGCGGACCCGGTCGGTGTCGATCCGGCCGGGGAGCAGGCCGAGGACGCGGATGCCGCGCGGGCCGAGTTCGTCGGCGAGGGTCTTGGCGGCCATGGCGAGGCCGGGGCGCAGGCCGTTGGAGATGCCGAGGCCGCCGATCGGCTGGCGGACCGAGGTGGAGAGCACGAAGGCGATGACGCCCCCGGCGGGGAGGCGTTCGGCGGCGGTGCGGGCCAGCCGCAGGGCGCCGAGGAAGACGGAGTCGAACGCGCTGCGCCAGGCGTCGTCGGTGGCGGTGGCGACCGGGCCGGCGGCGGGGCCGCCGACGCTGATCAGGATGCCGTCGAAGCCGTCGAAGCGGCTGCGGGCGGCGTCGATCAGGCGCTGCGGGGTGGCCGGGTCGGCGTTGTCGGCGCCGACGCCGTGGGCGTTCTCGCCGAGGTCGGCCGCGGCGGCGGTGGCGGCCGCCTGGGTGCGGCCGGTGACGATCACTTTGGCGCCTTCGGCGACGAGTTGCCGGGCGGTGGCGTGGCCGAGGCCCCGGGTCGCGCCGGTGACCACGTACACCTTGTCCTTGAGTCCGAGATCCATGCCGACCATTCTCGCCGGTCGGCACGGATCCCGGACGGCGGGTCAGCCCACCGGGATGCCGGGGTTGACCAGGGTGGTGCCTCCGGTGACGGTGTTGTCGGCGGTGACGGTGACCGGGCAGGCGGCGCTGTAGTTGGTGACGTCGATCGCGTACTTGGCGGCGTTGGCGCCGTTCGCGCCGGTCAGGTCGGACCTGTTGCCCCGGAAGACGGTGCCGCAGCCCCAGCCGGGCTGCTGGGTGTGGGTCTGGTAGCCGTCGTTCATGGTGCGCACGCCGGTGTTGTTCTCGATGACGTAGCCGTTGCCCTTCACGTCGACCCAGGAGTCGTCGTAGTTGATGTTCGTCAGGCCGCTGCCGTCGAAGCGGTTGCCGGAGACCAAGCCGCCGGTGGTGCCCTCCTTGAGGTCGATGTTCTCGGCGCCGATGTTGGGGCCGATGGTGTTGCCGACGATCTGCACGTAGTCGCTCTTGTCGGTGAGCGTGTTGGCGGTGCCGACGTAGACGCCCTCGCCCTTGCCGTCGTGGGCGGTGCCGGTGTCGTGCACGGTCGAGTTGCGCAGCACGCCGTGGCTGGAGGAGTTGCGGAAGTGCACGCCCTCCATGGTGGTGTGGTGGACCGTCACGCCGTCGAGCACCACGTAGTCCGAGGAGTCGACCATGATGCCCTTCTGGGCGTTGGTGACGGTGATGCCCTGGACGGTCCAGTAGGGGGCGCCTGCCAGCGAGAGGCCGTAGCCGCCGCCGGTGGAGGTGGTGAGGACGGCGTTCGGCGAGCCGGTCAGGGTGATCCGGGCGGCGGCCGTGCCCGCCGTGGTGATCTTGAAGTTGCCGCTGTAGGTGCCGTCGGCGAGCTGGATGGTGCGGCCGGGGACGGCGGCGCTCAGCGCGGCCTGCAGCTCCTTGGCGGTGGAGACCCGGACGGTGTTCGCGGCGGCCGAGGAGGCCGGGGCGGACGGCGACAGGGTGGCGTCGCCCTGGCCCGGGGTGCTGGTGGACGGGGAGGGCGAGGGGGGCGCGGACGGTGAGGGGGAGGTCGTCGGGACGGCGCCGAGGGCGGTCAGCGAGACGTCGTCGGCCTGGTAGGGGCTGCCGTACCAGCCGCTGAGGGCGACCGTCACCCGGGTGGTGTCCGGGCCGGTGGTGAAGGTGCGGGTGAGCTGCGTCCAGCCGGCGGCGTTCGCCCAGGTGGAGGTGGACACGCCGGTGCCGGTGGCGGCGAGGGTGACGTAGGAGCCCTTCACCCAGGCGGACAGGGTGTAGCCGGTGTTCGGTCGGACGTCGACGCCCTGGGTGCACGGGGCGAGGTCGCCCGCGCCGGGGGTGGCGCTCAGCGCGGCGGCGCCGGAGTGCGGCCCGGAGGCGGTGAGGGCGGCGGTGCCGGTGCAGCTCCAGGGGGAGAGCGCGCCGGACTCGAAGCCGCCGTTGGCCAGGAGTTCGGTGGCCGCGCCGGCCTGGGCGGGCAGCAGGGCCAGCACGGCGGAGCCCAGGGCCAGGGCGCCGGTCGCGGCGGCGCCGCGGTGGAGGCGGTGCGTCATGGAAGTCGCTCCAGAGTGGGGGAAAGAGCGTTCAGGGCATGTGCACGGCCAATTTGGACTAGACCAATACGGGGCGTCAATGGGTGTGCGCCGACCGGGTGTCGATGGCGCGCGGCCGGGAACCGTCCGAAGATGGGGGAATCGGACCACCCACCCGAGGTGCAGCGCATGGACAGTCGGCGGTTGCCGAACATCGACGGCGTCGCGGCGGCCCTGGTCGACGGCGACGGACGCGTCGTGGGCTGGACCGCCGCCGCCGAGCAGCTGCTCGGCCTGGCCGCAGCCCAGGTCACCGGCCGCCCGGCCGCCGACCTGCTGGCCGACGGCGCGGCCGACGCCGCCGCGCTCGGCCGCCGGGCCGGCGAGGTGCGGCTGCGCACCGGCGGCGGCCCCCCGCTGGAGGTCGCCTACCAGGTGCTGCCGCTGGCCGGCGAGCACGGCGAAGTCCGGGCCCTGGTGCTGGCCACCCCCGCCGATACCGTCACCCGGTGGCGCCAGGACGAGGCGTTCACCCGGGAGCTGTTCCTCCAGGACCGGCTCGGCCTGGCCTTCTTCGACACCGACCTGCGGCTGCTGCGCACCAACACCCACCTGCTGCCCTACACCGGACTGCCCGACCACCTGGCCGGCCACCGGCTCGGCGACTTCCTGCAGCCCCGGGACGCCGAGGACGCCGAGGCGATCCTGCGCCGGGTACTCGACACCGGGGAGCCGGTGGTCCGGGCCGAACTGCCGATCCGCACCCTGGACGACCCCGGCCCCGCCGTGATGATGGAGGTGCAGGCCTTCCGGCTACAGGCCCCCGACGGGGCGCTGATCGGCGTCACCGCGCTGTTCGGCGACGTCACCGAACTGCACCGCTACCGGCGGCGCGCCGACGTGCTGCACCGGGCCACCGCCGCCGTCGGCGGCTCGCTCTCGGTGGCCGGCACCGCCGAGGACCTGGCCGGCGTGCTGGTGCCCGGGCTCGGCGACCGCGCCGAGGTGGACATCGCCGAAGCCGTCTTCACCGGCGACGAACCGGTGCCCGGCGCCGACGGGCTGCTCCCCGTCCGCCGCACCGCCACCGCCGGGCCGCCCGGGCCCGACGACCGCCCGCTCGGGCCGCTCGGCCCGATCGCCCGCGAGGAGCTCGGCCGCGCCGCCGCCGCGGCCGCCGGACGGCCCACGATGAGCGCCCCGCTGCACGCCCGCGGCGGCCCGCTCGGCCGGGTCACCGTCCACCGCGGCCCCGACGACGGCCCGTACGAGGGCGAGGACCTGGAACTGCTGCGGGAGATCGCCGCCCGGGCCTCGCTCGCCCTCGACAACGCCCGCCGCTACACCCGCGAGCACCGGGCCGCCGTCGGCCTGCAGCGCTCGCTGCTGCCGCCCGCCGAGACCGCGGTGCCCGCCGCCACCACCGCCAGCGTCTACCGGCCCACCGACACCGCGACCGGCGTCGGCGGCGACTGGTTCGACGTGATCCCGCTCTCCGGCGCCCGGGTCGCCCTGGTGGCCGGCGACGTGGTCGGCCACGGCCTGCAGGCCAGCGCCACCATGGGCCGGCTGCGCACCGCCGTGCGCACCCTGGCCGACCTCGACCTGGAGCCCGACGAGCTGCTGGTGCACCTGGACGACCTGGTCTCCCAGCTGGTCGTCGAGGGCAGCGAGGAGGAGCGCGAGCGCGGCGTCGCCGACCCGTCCGGGGCGACCTGCGTGTACGCCGTCTACGACCCGGTCTCCGGCATCTGCCAGGCCGCCAGCGCCGGGCACCCGCCGCCCGCCCTGGTGCACCCCGACGGGCGGGTCGAGTACCTGCCGGTCAACCCCGGGCCGCCGCTCGGCGTCGGCGGGCTGCCGTTCGAGACCGTCGAGTGCGCGCTGAGCGGCGGCAGCGTGCTGGCGCTGTACACCGACGGGCTGATCGAGGGCGGCACCGGCGGCGACCTGGACGAGGGCATGGCGCAGCTGGCCGTCCGGCTCGGCGAGGCCGACCTGGGCGGGGACCTGGCGGCGGCCGGGCGGGCGATCGTCGCCGAGATGTCCACCGCCGGGCTCAGCGACGACGTCACGCTGCTGCTGGCCCGGCTGCACCCGGTGCCGCCCGCGGACACCGCCGTGTGGACCATCGAGGCCGACCCGTCGGCGGTCGCCGGGGTGCGCGAGGCCGCCACCCGGACGCTGGAGGAGTGGGGGCTGGACGGGCTGGTGTTCACCACCGAGCTGGTGCTGAGCGAACTGGTCACCAACGCGATCCGGTACGCGGGCGGGCCGGTGATGGTGCGGCTGATCCGCTCCTCGGTGCTGACCTGCGAGGTCTCCGACCCCAGTGCCACCCAGCCGCGGATGCGCCGGGCCCGGCTCACCGACGAGGGCGGCCGCGGCCTGTACCTGGTCGCCCAGCTGACCGAGCGCTGGGGCAGCCGCTACACCCGCAGCGGCAAGACCATCTGGGCCGAGCAGCCGATGGGGCCTGCCTGACGGCCCAGCCGGGCGGGGCCGTCAGGCAGGCCCCGACCCGCCCCCGCTCAGCTGGTGGCGCCGACCAGTTCCCCGGACTCGGCGGTCCGTTCGGAGGCGTGCTGCCCGGCCTCGCGGCGGGCCATCACCACCAGGCCGATCGGGATCAGCGAGGTGAACAGCCACCACTGGATCGCGTACGCCATGTGCGGGCCGATGTCGGAGTGGCCGGGCTCGGCGAGCAGCTCGGGGGAGGGGCCGGCGGCGGGCCGGGAGGAGGACAGCTCCAGGTAGCCGCCGAGCACGGTGCTGTTCGCGTACTTGGCCTGCTCGGCGGTGTTGATCACCTTGTACATCCGCTCGGGCAGGCCGCCGCGGTTCTTCACGCCCAGCGAGGCGTACGTCTCGTCGGCGCGCAGCCGGCCGGTGACGGTGACCTCGCCGGACGGCGGGGCCGGGACGTCCGGGATGCTGGCGGCGTCCGCGGCGGACTCCACCCAGCCGCGGTTGACCAGTACCGAGCCCTTGCCGTCGGCGAGCACCAGCGGGGTGACCACGAAGTAGCCGATGGTGGAGCCGCCGGGCTCGGTGCGGCCGCGGACGACCACCTCGTGCGCGGTGTCGTAGCTGCCGGTGGCGGTCACGGTGCGCCAGAGCTCGCCGGTCGGGACGGACCAGCCGGGGGCGGAGAGCGAGTCGAAGGCGACCGGGGCGCTGCCCAGGTTGCGCGCCACCAGGTCGTTGCGGGCCACCCGTGCCTCGTGCCGGTGGTACTGCCAGAACCCCAGCTTGATCATGGTCGGGACCAGCACCGCGGCCACCAGGACGATGACCGCCCAGCGCAGGGACAGCAGGAATCGGTACACACCCGGCACGCTAACCCTCCTTACCGCCGCGTCAGGCACCGGGGTGCGGCGCGACCTCGCGCAGCAGCTGCAGGAAGGCGTCCTCGCCGACCACCGGGGTGCCGTACTCGCGGGCCTTGCGGGCCTTGCCGCTCCACGAGGCGGGCTCGTTGGTGACCAGCAGGCTGGTGAGCCGGCTGACCGAGGAGGCGATGTGCAGGCCGGCCTCGGTGGCCCGGTCCTCCAGCAGCTCGCGGTCGGTGGCGGTGTCGCCGGTGATCGCCACCCGCATGCCCTGCACCAGCGGGGAGCCGTCCGCCCAGCGGCCCGGGTTCGGGTACGGGCAGGCCGGGCGCTTGCGGCCGGGGCGGTAGGAGGAGCCCCAGGAGCCGCGGGCCGGGGCCGCCGCGGTGGCGGCGGCGTCCTCGCCGAGGTCGGTGACGGCGACGCAGGCGGTCAGCGGCAGCGGGACGCCGCCGTTGCGGGCCAGCTCCAGCGAGGGGCGGAACACCTCGGCGAGCACCCGGGCGTCGTCCAGCGCGTGGTGGGCCTGGCGCTGGTGCACGCCGAAGTGGGCGGCCAGCGAGGAGAGCTTGCCGTTGGGCAGCGGCAGCCGCAGGTCGCGGGCCAGCACCATGGTGCACAGCCGCTGCTCGACCGGGGCGCGCAGGCCGGCCCGGGAGAACTCGCGGGAGATCATGTTCCAGTCGAACAGCGCGTTGTGGGCGACCAGCACCCGGTCGCGCAGCCGCTCGGCGAACTCGGCGGCGACCTCCGGGAAGGTCGGCGCGCCGGTCAGCACCTCGCTGGTCAGGCCGTGGATCCAGACCGGTCCCGGGTCCCGCTCGGGGTTGACCAGGGTGTACCAGTGGTCGGTGATCTCGCCGTCCGGGTCGAGCTGGTAGACACCCGCCGAGATCACCCGGTCGGAGCGGCCGAGACCGGTGGTCTCCACGTCGACCACGGCGAAGCCGCGCCCGGCGTCCCCGCCGGGGCCGGTGCGCGGTGCCGGGAGCGGCGAGGTCGGGAATGGCGCGTACATAACGCACCACTGTACGGGGAGCGGCGGGCGGCTCCGGACGGAATAGCGGGGGCGGGCGGTGCCTTGGCACTGGAGACGCGGGTGCGGACGCCCGCGGTACCCCGTAGAACGAAGGAACTCCCTCATGCGCGCCACCGTGATCCACGGCCCCCAGGACATCCGGATCGAGGAGGTGCCTGACCCGCGGATCGAGCGGCCGACCGACGTCGTGGTCCGGGTGCTGAACGCCTGCATCTGCGGCAGCGACCTGTGGGCGTACCGGGGGGTGTCCAAGCGCCAGGCCGGGCAGCGGATCGGGCACGAGTTCCTGGGCTTCGTCGAGGAGGCCGGCGCCGAGGTGCGCGGCTTCGCGGTCGGTGACCTGGTGGTGGCCCCGTTCGTCTGGTCGGACGGCGTGTGCGAGTACTGCCGCGAGGGCCTGCAGACCTCCTGCCCGCACGGCGGGTTCTGGGGCACCCCGGGGTCGGACGGCGGGCAGGGCGAGGCGGTCCGGGTGCCGTTCGCGGACGGGACGCTGGTGAAGCTGCCCAAGGAGGCGGCCGGCGACGCGAAGCTGCTGCCCGGGCTGCTGGCGCTGTCCGACGTGATGGCGACCGGGCACCACGCGGCGGTCTCGGCGGGCGTGCGGCCCGGGGCGACGGTCGCGGTGGTCGGCGACGGCGCGGTCGGGCTGTGCGGCGTGCTGGCCGCGCACCGGCTGGGCGCGGGCCGGATCATCGCGCTCGGCCGGCACGCGGGCCGCACCGCGATCGCCCGCTCGTTCGGCGCCACCGACGTGGTGCCGGAGCGCGGCGAGGCGGCGGTCGAGGCGGTGCGGGAGCTGACCGGCGGGCAGGGCGCGCACGCGGTGCTGGAGGCGGTGGGCACCGAGGAGTCGATGCGCACCGCGCTGTCGATCGCCCGGGACGGCGGCGCGGTCGGCTACGTGGGCGTGCCGCACGGGGGCAGCGCGGGCGTGGACATCGGCCAGATGTTCAACCGGAACGTGCGGCTGGTCGGCGGCGTCGCCCCGGCCCGGGCGTACATCCCCGAGCTGCTGCCGGACGTGCTCTCCGGGGCGATCGACCCGGGCGCGGTGTTCGACCGGACGATCGGGCTGGACGAGGTGCCGGAGGGGTACCGGGCGATGGACGAGCGGACGGCGCTGAAGGTCCGGATCGCGTTCTGAACCGGCCCGCAAACAGGGCTAATTGACTGATCATCACACCGGGGTGGCTGCAAAGCGGCCGCCCCGGTGGCGTGTTCTGGTCAGTTTTCGGCCACATCGCGTGGGGAAGCTTCTCGGCACCCGCTCCTCGATCTAGCATGCAGCGCACTCAATGTGACGTCACTCACGTCCATCTGATCGTCCGTCGCACCGAAGACGTCAGGAGACCCCGCGTGGCACCCCCGCCCGAGACAGTCCCCGAATCGTTCCAACGTATCGAGGGCTCACCCGAGTTCCGGCAACTCCGGAGCTCGTTCCGGAACTTCGCCTTCCCGGTCACGGCCGGATTCGTCCTCTGGTACCTGCTGTACGTCCTGCTCAGCTGCTACGCCCCCGGCTTCATGAGCACCAAGGTCGTCGGCAACATCAACATCGCGCTGGTGCTCGGCCTCCTCCAGTTCGCCAGCACCTTCGCCATCGCCGCCTGGTACGCCCGGTTCGCCGACCGGCAACTGGACCCGCGGGCCGCCGTGATCCGCGGCCGCGCCGACGCCACGCTGCCCGCCCAGGGCGCCGACCACACCGCCGTGGCCGAGGAGGCCGCCGAATGACGCAGCTGGCCACCTCCGCGAGCGACCACCGCACCCTGATCATGTCCCTGTTCGGGGTGTTCGTCGTCGCCACCCTCGGCATCACCCTGTGGGCCGGCCGCAACAACCGCGACGCCTCCGACTTCTACGCCGGCGGTCGCAGCTTCACCGGCTTCCAGAACGGACTGGCGATCTCCGGCGACTACATGTCCGCCGCGTCCTTCCTCGGCATCACCGGCGCCATCGCGCTCTCCGGCTACGACGGCTTCCTCTACTCGATCGGCTTCCTGGTCGCCTGGCTGGTCGCCCTGCTGCTGGTCGCCGAACCGCTGCGCAACTCCGGCCGCTACACCATGGCCGACGTGCTGGCCTTCCGGATGCGCCAGCGCCCGGTCCGCACCGCCGCCGGTATCTCCACCATCGTGGTGTCGATCTTCTACCTGCTGGCCCAGATGGTCGGCGCCGGCTCGCTGGTCGCCCTGCTGCTCGGCGCCCAGAGCGACTCCGCCAAGCGCTGGACCATCGTCGCGGTCGGCGCCCTGATGGTGCTGTACGTCGTCATCGGCGGCATGAAGGGCACCACCTGGGTGCAGATCATCAAGGCCGTGCTGCTGATCCTCGGCGCCGGGCTGATGACCGTCCTGGTGCTGGCCAAGTTCCACTTCAACCTGTCCGAACTGCTCGGCTCCGCCGCCAAGGCCAGCGGCAGCGGCGACAAGTTCCTGCAACCCGGCCTCAAGTACGGCACCAACGGCACCACCAAGCTCAACTTCCTCAGCCTCGGCATCGCCCTGGTGCTCGGCACCGCCGCGCTGCCGCACATCCTGGTGCGCTTCTACACCGTGCCCACCGCGCGCACCGCCCGGAAGTCGGTGCTCTGGTCGATCGGCATCATCGGCGTCTTCTACCTGATGACGCTCGCCCTCGGCTTCGGCGCCGCCGCCCTGGTCGGCCGCAAGGCGCTGGCCGCAGACAAGTCCGGCAACACCGCCGCCCCGCTGCTCGCCGAACACCTCGGCGGCGGCGCCGGCACCACCGGCGGCGCGGTGCTGCTCGCGGTGATCTCCGCGGTCGCCTTCGCCACCATCCTGGCCGTGGTCGCCGGACTCACCCTGGCCTCCTCGTCCTCCTTCGCCCACGACCTGTACGCCAACGTGATCCGGCGCGGCAAGGCCACCGAGAAGGAGGAGGTGGCCAGCGCCAAGTTCGCCGCGGTGGCGATCGGCGCGGTCGCCATCCTGCTGTCGATCTTCGCCGACAAGCTGAACGCCGCCGCGCTGGTCGCGCTGGCCTTCGCGGTCGCCGCCTCCGCCAACCTGCCCACCCTGCTGTACTCGCTGTTCTGGAAGCGGTTCAACACCACCGGCGCGGTCGCCTCCACCTACGCCGGCCTGATCACCTCCGTCGCCCTGGTGGTCTTCTCCCCGGTGGTCTCCGGCAACGCCAAGGCCCTGGTCCCGAGCGCCTCCTTCGACTGGTTCCCGCTGGAGAACCCCGGCCTGGTCTCCATCCCGGTCGGCTTCCTGGCCGGCGTGATCGGCACCTACCTCGCCCGGGAGAAGGCCGACCCGGCGAAGTACGCCGAACTGGAAGTCCGCTCGCTCACCGGCCTGGGCGCCCACTGAGGCGGCCGCGGAGGCGCCGACCGAGGCGCCCACGGAACGGTCCGCTCCCCGGCGCTGTCCGGGAGCGGCGTTAAGCTGGCCCGGCCGCCGCACGGTGGCCGGGCCAGCGGGCTTTTTCCAGGAAGGCGGGCGCCGGGATGCTCCTCGACACCTACGGCCGGCAGGCCGTCGACCTGCGGGTCTCGCTCACCGACCGGTGCAACTTGCGCTGCACCTACTGCATGCCCGAAGAGGGCCTGAACTGGCTCGGCAAACCGGAACTGCTGACCGACGAGGAGATCGTCCGCCTGGTCGGCCTCGCCGTCGGCACGCTGGGCGTGCGCGAAGTCCGCTTCACCGGCGGGGAACCGCTGCTGCGGCCCGGACTGGTGGCGATCATCGCCGCCTGCGCCGCGCTGGAGCCCCGGCCGGAGATCTCGCTCACCACCAACGGCATCGGACTGGCCCGGATCGCCCCCGCCCTGCGCGACGCCGGCGTCGACCGGGTCAACGTCTCGCTCGACACCCTCGACCCCGACACCTTCGCCCGGCTCACCCGGCGCAAGCGCCACCAGGACGTGCTAGACGGCCTGGCCGCCGCCGAGGCCGCCGGGCTGCGGCCGGTCAAACTCAACGCCGTCCTGATGCGCGGCGTCAACGACGGCGAGGCCGCCGACCTGCTGGCCTGGGCGATCGAGCACCGCTACCAGCTGCGCTTCATCGAGCAGATGCCGCTGGACGCGCAGCACGGCTGGGACCGCACCCGGATGGTCACCGCCGAGGAGATCCTCGAACTGCTGCGCACCCGCTTCGAGTTGACCCCCGAACCGGCCGCCGCCCGCGGCGCCGCCCCCGCCGAGCGCTGGCTGGTCGACGGCGGGCCCGCGACGGTCGGCGTGATCGCCTCCGTCACCCGCCCGTTCTGCCGGGCCTGCGACCGCACCCGGCTCACCGCCGACGGCCAGGTCCGCAACTGCCTGTTCGCCACCGGCGAGACCGACCTGCGCGGCGCGCTGCGCTCCGGCGCGGGCGACGCGGAGCTGGCGGAGCTGTGGCGGGCGGCGATGTGGGGCAAGAAGGCCGGCGCGGGCATCGACCGGCCGGAGTTCCTCCAGCCGGAGCGGCCGATGTCGGCGATCGGCGGCTGAGCGGAGCCCGCCCCGGCCCGGGCCCCGGCGGCTGGGCGGGACGGCGTCCGGCGTTACTCCGGGACGGGCCCGGAGAAGGGCTCGGTCTCCTTGAGGAAGCCGCGGACGGCCAGGAACTGGCTGAGCGAGTCGCGGTGGGCGTCGCAGGCGAGCCAGGTCTTGCGGCGGTCGGGGGTGTGCAGCTTGGGGTTGTTCCAGCGCAGGGACCAGGCGGCGAGGTCGCGGCAGCCCTTGGCGGAGCACTTCGGGGGGCCCTCGGGGCTGTCGGGGCCGCCGGGGGGAGTGCCGAAGAGGGGGTGCGCGGGGGTGTCCATGCGGTCGATCCTATGTCCGGTCCGTGTCCGGGCATGACGACGCCGGGCAGCCACGGGGGGAGCTGCCCGGCGTCGGTCTGTCGCTCCGACGGGGGATGCGGAGCGCTAAGGAAGTATGGCACGGCGGAAGGGCCGTCGGTGCGCCTGTCCGATGATTAATTTGAGGATCGTCTGAGCTTTCGGGCGGTCATAGCGGCATATGAACGCCCATACCGGACAGCAGATTTGAGGGATTCTCAGTCCTGTGGCTGATTCTCGGCCCCCGCGCCGCGGCCCCCCGTGCCGCCCGGGCCGAGCATCAGCGGCGTGTCGGGGGCGAAGGCGAACGTCGACGGCAGGCCCGGGGCGCGCTCGCGGCCCGCGTTGGCGATCAGGACGGCGAAGTAGGGCAGCAGGATGCCGCCGGCCAGCGCGACGAAGGCCAGCCAGCGCTGGACGTCCCAGAGGACGACGGCGAGCAGGACGCACGCGGTGCGGATCAGCATCGAGACCACGTAGCGGCGCTGGCGCCCCCGGACGTCCTCGCTCAGGCTGCTGCGGGCCCCGGTGATCCGGAAGACCTGGCCGTCGTCCGCGTTCTTGGGCATGTCGTCCCCATCCGTTCCTCGGGTCGGTGCGGCCCCTACGGTCGACCACGGTAACCCCGCTGACGCCGACCGGACCCACCCGGGTCCGGCGCGGCGCCCGGCGGGGCGCCCGGCGGGGCGCGCGGGCCGGGCCCGGCGGGGGTCAGGGCGTGCGGCGCAGGTACTGGGCGGGGACCGGGCCGGTCAGCCAGACGCCGTTCGCGGACACCCGGAACTCGTGCCCGTCCCGGGCCATCGCCGCCGCGTCGACCGCCAGGACGACGGGGCGGCCGTGCCGGGAGCCGACCTTGGCGGCCGTCCCGGTGTCGGCGGACAGGTGCACGTCCTGCCGGGACATCGGGCGCAGGCCCTCGGCCAGGATGTACTGCAGGGTGCGCTCGGCGGTGCCGTGGAAGAGCACGTCCGGCGGGGCGGCGGCGGGCAGGCCGAGGTCGACCTCGACGGTGTGGCCCTGGCTGGCGCGGATCGAGCGGCCGTCCTCGGAGTAGGCGAAGCGGCGCTTGTTGTTGGTGGCGACCACGTGGTCCAGCTCGGCGCGGCTCAGCGGGCGGCCGTGCCGGGCCAGGGCGGCGAGCAGGGCGTCGACGCCGACCCAGCCCGCCGCGTCCAGGGTGACCCCGACGGCGCCCGGGTCGTGCCGCAGGATGCGGGAGAGCATCTTCGACGTCTTCACGGTGCGTTTCTCGTCCATCGGGGCCCCCTCGGGTTCCGGTCGGCTCAGGAGGCCTGGCTGACCGAGCTCATGTTGAAGTCGGGCACCCGGACCGGCGGCATCGCCGCCCGGGTGAACCAGTCGCCCCACTCGCGGGGCAGGCAGCGTTCGGTGCGGCCCACTTCGGTGATCCGGCCGAGCAGGTCGACCGGGGACTCGTTGAAGCGGAAGTTGTTGACGGCGCCGACCACCTCGCCGTTCTCGACCAGGTAGACGCCGTCCCGGGTGAGGCCGGTGAGCAGCAGGCTGGCCGGGTCGACCTCGCGGATGTACCACAGGCAGGTCAGCAGCAGGCCGCGCTCGGTGCGGGCGACCATCTCCTCCAGCGTGGGCGCGCCGGGGGCGGAGGTCTCCAGCACCAGGTTGTCGACCGGCGGGGTGAGCGGGAGGCCGGCCAGGCCCGCGGAGTGCCGGGTGGTGAGCAGGTGGGCGAGGCGGCCGTCGCGCAGCCAGTCGGTGGCGGCCAGCGGGGAGCCGTTGTCGAACACCGAGTCGTTCTCGCCCGAGGAGTGCGTGAGCACGAACGGGGCGGCCTGCAGGCCCGGCTCGGCCGGGTCGGAGCGCAGGGTCAGCGGCAGCGGGCTGAGCCGCTCGCCGACCCGGCTGCCCCCTCCGGGCTTGGAGAACACCGAGCGGCCCTCCACCGCGTCCCGCGCGCCGGCCGACCAGGACAGGTAGACCATCAGGTCGGCGACGGCGGACGGCGGCAGCAGCGTCTCGTAGCGGCCGGCGGGCAGGTCGATCCGCTTGCGGCCCCAGCCGAGGCGGCGGGTCAGGTCGGTGTGCAGGGCGGTGACGTCGACGTCGGTGAAGTCCCGGGTGGCGGCGCCGGCCCAGGCGGAGGCGGACAGGTCGGCGGTCTTGGCGTTCAGCTCGACGGTGCCGGTGGGCTGGTCGTGGCGCAGCCGCAGGCCGGTGGAGCTGCCCAGGTAGGAGGTGGTGCGCTCGTGCCGGGCGAAACCGTACAGCAGCTCGCCGTTCGAACGGGCCCGGGCGAAGGCCTCGCCGAGGGCGGGCGCGAAGGCGGTGAACACGCCGATGTCGGTGGTCTCGGGGGCCTCGGTGAAGCGCGGGTCGGCCGCCCGGCCCGCGATCAGCGGCTGGGCGTCCTCGGCGGGCTCGGCGGCCCGGGCGGCGGCCTCGGCGGCGCGCACCAGCTGCTCGACCTCGTCGAGCGTGACGGCCTCCTGGGCGACCACGCCGGAGGCGGTGCCGGTGGCGCCGTCCACGGTGGCGATCACGGTGAGGCGGCGGCCGCGGGTGACGCCGTTGGTGGTCAGCGCGTTGCCGGCCCAGCGCAGGTTGGCGGTGGACTCCTCGTCGGCGATCACCACGCAGCCGTCCGCGCGGGAGAGTTCGAGGGCGCGTTCCACCAGCTCGTGGGGGTGCGTGAGGGACATCAGTGACCCGCCTCCTGCTGGGTGTTGAGCACGTTGACCTGGCGGAACAGCGCGGACGGGCAGCCGTGGCTGACCGCGGCGACCTGGCCCGGCTGGGCCTTGCCGCAGTTGAAGGCCCCGCCGAGCACGTACGTCTGCGGGCCGCCGACGGCGCTCATCGAGCCCCAGAAGTCGGTGGTGGTGGCCTGGTAGGCGAAGTCCTTGACCTGGCCCGCGAGTTCGCCGTTGCGGATGGCGTAGGCGCGCTGGCCGGTGAACTGGAAGTTGTAGCGCTGCATGTCGATCGACCAGGAGCGGTCGCCGACGATGTACAGGCCGTTCTCCACCTGGGAGACCAGGCCCGCGGTGTCCGGCCCGCCGTCGGCCGGCCGGAGCGAGACGTTGGCCATCCGCTGCACCGGCACGTGCGCCGGGGAGTCGGCGTAGGCGCAGCCGTTGGAGCGCTCGAAGCCCTTGAGCTTCGCCATCGGGCGGTCGAGCTGGTAGCCGACCAGGACGCCGTCGCGGATCAGGTCCCAGGACTGGGTGGCGACGCCCTCGTCGTCCCAGCCGATGGTGGCCAGGCCGTGCTCGGCCGTCCGGTCTCCCGTGACGTGCATCAGCTCGGAGCCGTACTTCAGGCTGCCCAGCCGGTCGAAGGTGGCGAACGAGGTGCCCGCGTAGGCGGCCTCGTAGCCGAGCGCGCGGTCCAGCTCGGTGGCGTGGCCGATCGACTCGTGGATGGTCAGCCACAGGTTGGACGGGTCGATCACCAGGTCGTGGCGGCCCGCGGCGACGCTCGGCGCCCGCATCTTCTCGGCCAGCAGCCCGGGCAGCTCGGCGAGTTCGGCGTCCCAGTCCCAGCCGACCCCGCGCAGGTACTCCCAGCCGCGGCCCGCGGGCGGGGCGATGGTGCGCATCGAGTCGAACGCGCCGGTGCGCTCGTCCACGCTGGTGGCCTCCAGCCAGGGGTGCAGGCGCACCCGCTGCTGGGTCGTCACGGTGCCCGCGGTGTCCGCGTAGAACTTGTTCTCCTGGACCGTCAGCACCGCGGCCGACACGTGCGAGACGCCGTCGGCGGCCAGCAGCCGGGCGGACCAGTCGGCCAGCAGGCCGGTCTTCTCCGCGTCCGGCACGTCGAACGGGTTCACCTCGTACGCGGAGACCCACTCGGCGGCCGGGTACACCGGCTCCGGGGCCAGCTCGACCCGCTCGGCGGAGCCCGCGGCGCGGCTGATGCCGCCCGACAGCCGGGCCACCGCCACCGCCTGCTCGGCCACCGCGGCCGCCGCCTCCGGCGTCAGGTCGACGCCCGCCGCGAAGCCCCAGGCGCCGTCCAGCAGGACCCGGACGGCGAAGCCCAGCTGCACCGTGTCCGAGGAGCCGGCCGGGCGGGCGTCCCGCAGCCGCCAGGACGCCGAACGGACCCGCTCCAGGCGGAAGTCGGCGTGCGACACCCCCAGCTGCCGGGCCCGGGAGAGGGCCGCGTCCGCCAGCGGGCGCAACGGGTAGGAGAGGAACTGAGGATCCAGCGCGGAGGGGGGCATCGGGCTCCCTGGGTCGAGGGTCGGACGCGGCGGGCCGCCCCCGGCCGAGGGCGCACCCGCTCGCATCATCCCCGGCCGCAGGGCGTACGGCCAGCCAATATTCGCCGCGCCACGCTGATGGGCCGTCAGATCGGCGCCGGGCGGGGGCCTACGCCAGGGCCTCCCACCAGCCGTCCAGCTCCGGCGGGTTGGCCACCTCGACCCGCTGCCCCGGCCGCGGCACGGCCAGCGGCACGGCCTGGGCCTTGGCCTCCGCGAGCAGCCGCTCCACCGGCTCCGCCCAGCGGTGCGGCGCCAGGTTGAAGGTGCACCAGTGGATCGGCAGCAGCAGCCCGCCGCGCAGCTCCAGGTGCGCCCGCACCGCCTCCTCCGGGTTCAGGTGGATGTCGGCCCAGGCGTCGTCGTACGCGCCGATCGCCATCAGCGCCGCGTCGAACGGGCCGTGCTGCTCGCCGATCCGGGCGAAGCCCTCGAAGTAGCCGGAGTCGCCGGTGAAGAACACCTTGCGCTCCGGGCCGGCCACCACCCAGGAGCCCCACAGCGTGGTGTTGCGGGCCAGGCTGCGGCCGGAGAAGTGGTGCGCGGCGGTCAGCGTCAGCGTCAACTCGCCGAGCGTGCAGGTCTCGTCCCAGTCCAGCTCGATGATCCGGTGCTCCGGCACGCCCCAGCGGCGCAGGTGGCCGCCGATGCCCAGCGGCACCGCGAACGGCGCCGACTGCAGCTCGACCAGGCGGCGCACGGTGGCCATGTCCAGGTGGTCGTAGTGGTCGTGCGAGATCAGCACCGCGTCCACCTGCGGGAGTTCGGCCAGCTCGACCGGCACCGGGTGCAGCCGCTTCGGGCCGGTCAGCTGCGAGGGCGAGCAGCGGTCCGACCAGATCGGGTCCACCAGCACCCGGCAGCCGTCCAGTTCCAGCAGCGCCGAGGCGTGCCCGAACCACGTCACCGCGACGCCCTCGGAGGCCCCGCCGGACACCTCCGGCACCGCCAGCGGCACCGGCGCGGCCGGCACCCGGCCCTCCTTCTCGAACAGCATCCGGCGCAGCGTCGCCGAGTCGGGCCGGCCCGGCGCCCCGGCGGACACCTCGGACGGCGCGTTGTGGAACACCCCGTCGCGGTACTGCGGGGACGCCCGCAGCCGCAGGTCCGACGCGTCCGGACGGCGCCCGAACTGGGCCGGCACCTCGCGCAGCGCCCACGCCGCCGCGCCCGCCAGGGCCAGCGCCGCCAGCGCCGCCAGCCTGCGGCGACCGGTCCGGTCAGGGTGTGCACCACTCATTGCGTCCGCTCCGATCGGCTCGCCCGAAATCGGCGCCCCGGGCTCTCCGGAACACCTTCGGGGCAACGCCCGCGGCCTGCGCGGCGTTCCCCGCCCCCTGGATGACTCCATTGTGGAGATGCGACAGTTCTCGTCGGACGCCCCTGTCGGAGGCCGCTTCGTCCGCGCTCGCACCCTACCGATAGCGTCGCTGGTGAACTGCGCGCGCAGCCGCGGACGCACAACGTACGCACATCGAGAGAAGAGGTGGACCCTTGAGCCGCTCGGTACTGGTCACCGGAGGTAACCGGGGCATCGGCCTGGCCATCGCCCAGAGCTTCGCCGAGGCGGGCGACAAGGTCGCCATCACCAGCCGGAGCGGCGAGGTCCCGGCGGAACTCGCCAAGTACGACGTGCTGGCCGTCCGCGCCGACATCACCGACGCCGCGCAGGTCGACGCCGCCTTCACCGAGGTCGAGGCCGCCCACGGCCCGGTCGAGGTGCTGGTCGCCAACGCCGGCATCACCAAGGACACCCTGCTGCTGCGGATGTCCGAGGACGACTTCAGCTCCGTCCTGGACACCAACCTCACCGGCACCTTCCGGGTCGTCAAGCGCGCCGCGGCGAAGATGCTGCGGGCCCGCAAGGGCCGGGTCGTGCTGATCTCCTCGGTGGTCGGCCTCAGCGGCTCCGCCGGGCAGGCCAACTACGCCGCCTCCAAGGCCGGCCTGGTCGGCTTCGCCCGTTCGCTGGCCCGCGAGCTCGGCTCCCGCAGCATCACCGTCAACGTGGTGGCGCCCGGTTTCGTCGACACCGACATGACGGCGGTGCTCAGCGAGGAGCGCCGCCAGGAGATCGTCTCCGGCGTCCCGCTGGGCCGCTACGCCGCCCCCGCCGAGATCGCCTCGGCCGTGCGGTTCCTGGCCTCCGACGAGGCCGCGTACATCACCGGAGCCGTCGTTCCCGTCGACGGCGGATTGGGCATGGGTCACTGACCATGACTGGAATTCTCGAAGGCAAGCGCATCCTGATCACCGGCGTGCTGATGGAGTCCTCCATCGCCTTCCACACCGCGAAGCTGGCCCAGGAGCAGGGCGCCGAGATCATCCTCACCGCCTTCCCCCGGCCCAGCCTCACCGAGCGCATCGCCAAGAAGCTGCCCAACCCCGTCAAGGTCCTGGAGCTCGACGTCTCCAACGCGGAGCAGCTGGCCGGCATCGCCGACCAGGTCCGCGAGCACCTGCCCACCCTCGACGGCATCGTCCACTCGATCGGCTTCGCGCCGCAGGACGCCCTCGGCGGCAGCTTCCTGGACACCCCGTGGGAGTCCGTGGCCACCGCGATGCACGTCTCCGCGTACTCGTTCAAGTCGCTCACCACGGCGCTGCTCCCGCTGATGCAGGACGGCGGCTCGGTGGTCGGCCTGACCTTCGACGCGCAGTTCGCCTGGCCGCAGTACGACTGGATGGGCCCGGCGAAGGCCGCCCTGGAGTCGACCAACCGGTACCTGGCCCGCTACCTGGGCTCGCGCGACATCCGCTGCAACCTGGTCTCGGCCGGCCCGATCGGGTCGATGGCCGCGAAGTCGATCCCCGGCTTCCCGGACCTCGCCGCGACCTGGGACTCCCGCTCCCCGCTCAAGTGGGACCTCACCGACCCGGAGCCGGCCGGCCGCGGCGTCGTCGCGCTGCTCAGCGACTGGTTCCCGAAGACCACCGGCGAGATCGTCCACGTGGACGGCGGCCTGCACGCGATCGGGGCTTGAGCGCTCCGCCCCTCCGCCCCGCGGGGCCCGGTGACCGCACGTGTCGCCGGGCCCCGCGGGCGTTCCGGCGACACCGGGCGCGGGGGCCTAGCGGTTCTCGGCCTTGCAGAAGCCGATGGCGCGGCCCGCCTCGTCGGCGGCCTTCTCCGGGTCGCCGGCCCGGATCGCTTCGAGGATCGCGGCGTGCGGGACCCAGCGGTGCGGGAGCAGGTCGGGGCCGACGTCGTGCCGCAGGTGGGCGCGCAGGACCTCGCCGAGGTCGGCGTAGACGGCGGCCAGGACGTCGTTGTGGGCGGCGGCGACCACCGCCTGGTGGAAGGCGGCGTCGGCCTGGATGAAGTCCTCGGGGACGCCGGCGTGCCAGGCGGCGTCGCGGCGGGCGAGCGCGGCGTCGAGGAGTTCGAGGTCGCGCGCGGTGCGGCGGAGGGCGGCGAAGCCGGCGGCGGAGGTCTCCAGGGTGGAGCGGAGCTCGGCGACCTGGTCCTGGTCGGCGTCGGCGAACCGGCGGTGCAGGACGCCCGCGAGCTCGCTGGTGGCCAGGACGTAGGTGCCGGAGCCCTGGCGGATGTCGAGCAGCCCGTTGTGGGCGAGGGCCCGGACGGCCTCGCGGACGGTGTTGCGGGCCACGCCGAGCTGGTCGACGAGCTCCGCTTCGGTGGGGATGCGGGAACCCACCGGCCACTCGCCGGAGGTGATCTGGGCCCGGAGCTGGGCGATCACCTGGTCGGAGAGCGGGGTGCGGCGGGTGGTCGACAGCGCCAAGGTCGTGCTCCTTCTGTGGTCCACGTCATCAGGATACCGGGGTGCGGTAAGTCATCCCATGATTCTATGATTGCGCCATGTCTACCGCAGCAGACCCCGCCGCCACCGAGACCGGGAGCCGCCCACCCGCCGCCCCGTCCACCGAGAAGACCACCCCCGCCGCCGTGCGCAACGGCGCCGCCGTCCTGCTCGCCGTCGCGGTGGCCGCCGCCGCGGTGAACCTGCGTCCCGTGGTCACCAGCCTCGGCGCGCTGCTCGACCCGGTCCGCGACGGGCTCGGGATGAGCGCCACGACGGCCGGCCTGCTGGCCGCGGTGCCGCCGCTGTGCTTCGCGCTGCTCGGCGTCTGCGCCCCCGGCCTGGCCCGCCGGACGGGGCCGATCGCCGTGGTGACGGCCGCCATGGCCGCGATCGCGGCGGGCGTGCTGGCCCGCTCGTTCACCGGCTCCGCCGTGGTGTTCCTGCTGCTGACCGCGCTGGCGCTGGCCGGGGTGGCGCTGGCGAACGTGCTGATCCCGGTGGTGATCAAGCGGTACTTCCCGGACCGGGTGGCGCCGATGATCGGCCTCTACTCGATGTCGCTGTCGGTGGGCACCTCGCTGGCCGCCGCCACCACCGTGCCGCTGACGAACGCGATGGGCGGCGACTGGCGGCTCGGCCTGGGCGTCTGGGGCCTGCTCGCGGTGGTCGCGCTGCTGGTCTGGCTGGGGGTGCTGTTCGCCCGCCGGGAGAAGTCCGGCCCGGCGACGGCGACGGCGGCGGGCCCGGCGGCCGCGCACGTCAAGCTGCCGATCCTGCGCAGCCGCACCGCGTGGGCGCTGGGCGCGTTCTTCGGCCTGCAGTCCACCAGCGCGTACAGCGCGATGGGCTGGCTGCCGAAGATCTACCACGACGCCGGGGTCTCGGAGTCCGCGTCCGGCGTGCTGCTGGCCCTGGTGATGGCGGTCAGCGTGCCGGTCTCCTTCCTGCTGCCGAACCTGGCCGCCCGGCGCGGCGACCAGCGGCTGTACGTGGTGGTGCTCGGCCTGGCCGGGATCGCCGGCTTCCTCGGGCTGATGTTGGCGGCCGGCACCGTGCCGTGGCTGTGGGCGGTGCTGGTCGGCCTGTCGATGTGCGCGTTCCCGCTGGCGCTGACCATGCTCGGCCTGCGCGCCCGCACCCCGGGCGGGGTGACCCAGCTGTCGGCGTTCGCGCAGAGCCTGGGCTACCTGATCTCCATCCCGGGCCCGATCCTGATGGGCGCGCTCTACCAGAGCACCGGCCGGTGGTACCTGCCGCTGGGCCTGCTCGCGCTGCTGCTGGTGCCGCAGATGCTGGTCGGACTGCGCGCGGCCAGGGCCCGGCACATCGAGGACGAGGCCGTCCGTTAGGCTCGGCGCCATGCCAGTACTGGACCCGAACCCGCAGGGCGGGCAGAAGAAGCTGCTGCAGATGCTCGGCCTGATCGCCGCCATCGTCGTGGTCATCGCCGTCGTGGCGACGGTGGCGCAGGCGATGGGCTGAACCGCCGCCCCGGGGCGGCTCCGGAGGCACCGCCACCCGCAGGGGTGGCAGCTTCCCGGAGCACGCGACCGGACGGCGGTTTTCTGCGAAGCTCTAGGGGTATGAGCGCCGACACCCCTCGTAGGATCATCGTCCTCCGCCACGCCCGGGCCGACTGGCCCAACCAGGTCAGCGACCACGACCGCCCGCTCGCCGACCGCGGCCGCGGCCAGGCCGTCGACGCGGGCCGCTGGCTGGCGGACTCCGGGATCAACCCCGACCACGTGCTGTGCTCCACCGCGCTGCGGACCAGGGAGACCTGGAAGCTGGTCGCCCACGAGCTGCCCAAGCGGGCCCGGAAGACGGTCTACGAGGACCGGGTGTACGAGGCCCAGCCCGGCCGGCTGATCGAGGTGATCCAGGAGACTCCCGACGAGCACGCCGACCTGCTGCTGGTCGGCCACAACCCCGGCGTGCTCGGCCTCACCCAGGTGCTGGCCGGCGACGAGGGCGACACCGAGGCGCTCAACCGGCTGCGCCTGAACGGCTTCCCGCCCGCCGCGGTCGCCGTGCTCAGCTTCGGGGGCCCGTGGAAGCTGGTCGAGCCCGGAGTGGCCCGGCTCGACTCGTACTTCATGCCGCAGGACTGACCCGCGGCGGCGACGCGGGAGGGGCGGCACCCGGCCCGGGTGCCGCCCCTCCCGCGTCGGTTCAGTCCTCGGTGGGCGTGCCGTCCAGCTCGTCGGCCGCCTCGACCTCCTCGCGGGTCACCCCGAGCAGGTACAGCACGGTGTCCAGGAACGGCACGTTCACCGCGGTGTCGGCCTGCTCGCGGACCACCGGCTTGGCGTTGAAAGCGACGCCCAGGCCGGCCGCGTTCAGCATGTCGAGGTCGTTGGCGCCGTCGCCGATCGCCACCGTCTGCTCCAGCGGCACCCCGGCCCGCTCGGCGAAGCGGGCCAGCCAGCGGGCCTTGCCGGCCCGGTCGACGATCTCGCCGGTCACCCGGCCGGTGAACTTCCCGTCCTCGACCTCCAGCGTGTTGGCGGCCGCGAAGTCCAGGCCCAGGCGCTCCACCAGGTGGTCGGTGACCTGGGTGAACCCGCCGGAGACGATCGCCACCTGGTAGCCCAGCCGCTTCAGGGTACGGATCAGCGTCCGGGCGCCCGGGGTCAGCCGGACCTCGGCGCGGACCTTCTCGGTGACCGCCGCGTCCAGCCCGGCCAGCAGCGCCACCCGGGCGCGCAGCGACTCGGCGAAGTCCAGCTCGCCGCGCATCGCCTGCGCGGTCACCGCGGCGACCTGCTCCTCGCAGCCCGCGTGGGCCGCGAACAGCTCGATCACCTCGTCCTGGATCAGCGTGGAGTCCACGTCCATCACCACCAGGCGCTTGGCCCGCCGGAGCAGGCCCGCCCGGACCACCGCGATGTCCACCCGCTGGACCGCGGCCTCCACCGCCAGCACCGCGCGCAGCTCCTCGGTCGGCACCCCCGAGATGGTCAACTCCACGGCCGTCACCGGGTACTTGGCGAGGCGGAAGACCCGGTCGATGTTGCCGCCGGCCTCCGACACCCGGGTCGACAGCGCGGCCACCGCGGCCGCCGTCAGCGGGTGGCCGAGCACCGTCACGTGCGAACGGCCCTCGCCGCGCGAGCGGTTGTCGCCGGTGCCGGAGATGATCTCGGCCTGGAGCTTGTGCTCCTCCGCCCAGCGGTGCACCGTCACCCGCAGCGCGCCCTCGGCACCCGGGGCGGTCGGGGGAGTGACCAGCGCGCACAGCGTTATCCGGCCACGGGTCACCACCTGCTCGATGTCGATCACCTCGACGTCGAAGCCGGCGAGCCGGTCGAACAGGCCCGCGGTGATCCCGGGGCGGTCCTTGCCGAACACCTTGACCAGCAGCGTGCGCTCGGCGTCGGTGCTCACGGGCGGCGCGGCGGAAAGGGCCTGAGCGGCCGGATCAGTTGCGTTCATGGTGCCCCCCACGCTACCCGGCCCGCCCCCGCCCCGACCGCGGGCGTCCGCGAGGTGGGACGCCCGCCGGGGCCGCCGCCCGCCGCCCCGCCCGCACCCGGCCGCCGCCCCGGCCGCCGCCCCGCCCGGACCCGGCCCGGGCCCCGCGGAAAGCCCCGCCGCGGGCCCGGCCGCGGGCCCCGGCACCGTCCCGACCTGGTTGCCGACCGGTCACAGAAGCCCGGCCCGACTTCCGAGTACACCGGCGGGGCTGGAATGATTCCCCCGTCAGATGCAACATCCTGGGGGACCGGAGAGCGGGGCGGGCGGAGAGTTGCCGCAACTCGTACTAGAAATCGACGGCCGGCAGCGGGTACTCGAACCCGGCCGTGCCTACACCATCGGCCGTGATCCGGCCTCGGACTTCCCGTTCGACGACGCCAGGGTCTCCTGGCGGCACGCCAGCCTGAGCTTCGACGGCACCACCTGGCAGTTCGCCGACCACGGCTCCACCAACGGCACCTTCGTCGCCGGGGCCCGGGTCGCCCAGAGCGCGGTCCACCCCGGCACCGTCGTGCACCTCGGCAACGGCCAGAACGGGCCCCGGCTCGCCTTCACCGCGCCGGCCGCCGCCTCCGCCCCGCAGGGCGGCAGCATCCACGAGGCCGCCACCAGCCGGGCCCCCGGCCCGCAGCAGGGCCAGGCCCCGTACCAGCAGCAGCAGTTCGGCCCCGGGCCGGCCGCCGCGGCGCAGGGCCACCGGCCGCCGCCGGTCGAGCAGCCGATCCCGCAGGGCTGGGACGCACCCACCCCGCGCCCCGGCTTCCCGCAGCAGCAGGTCGCCGCGCCGGCCCCGCAGCAGTTCCAGCCGCCGCAGCCGCAGTTCCAACAGCAGTTCCCGCCGCAGCAGCCCGCGCAGCCGCAGCCGCAGCCGGTGCACCAGCAGCAGGGCGGGCAGCAGCCGGGCGCCCCGGTCGGCGGGCTCGGCAACCCGACGATGATCCGCAGCCTGGCCGGCGGCCGCACCATCCGGATCGGCCGCGCGCTCGACAACGACATCGTGGTCTCCGACCTCCAGGTCTCCCGCCACCACGCCGAGCTGCGCCAGCTCCCGGACGGCCGCTGGGAGATCGTCGACCTCGGCAGCCACAACGGGATCTTCCTCAACGGCCAGCCCACCCGCCGCCAGCTGATGGGCCCGCAGGACCGGCTCACCGTCGGCCACTCCTCCTTCGTGCTGGTCGGCGACCAGCTCCAGGAGTTCGTCGACGACGGCGCGGTCTCCTTCTCCGCCCACCACCTGACCGTCGAGGTCGAGTTCAAGGGCGGCAAGAAGGTCCTGCTCAACGACGTCAGCTTCTCCGTCCCGGAGAAGTCCCTGGTCGCGGTCATCGGCCCGTCCGGCTCCGGCAAGTCCACCCTGCTGCGCGCCCTCACCGGCTACCGCCCCGCCGACCGCGGCGACGTGCTCTACGACGGCCGCAACCTGTACCGCCAGTTCGCCGAACTGCGCTCCCGGATCGGCCTGGTCCCGCAGTCCGAGATCCTGCACAAGGAACTCACCGTCCGCACCGCCCTCAAGTACGCCGCCCGGCTGCGCTTCCCCGGCGACACCGAGGCCGCCGAGCGCGACCGCCGGATCGACGAGGTGCTGTACGAGCTGCGCCTCGACAAGCGCGCCGACAACCGGATCACCGCGCTCTCCGGCGGCCAGCAGAAGCGCGTCTCGGTCGCCCTGGAGCTGCTCACCAAGCCCTCGCTGATCTTCCTGGACGAGCCCACCTCCGGCCTCGACCCGGGCATGGACCGCGAGGTCATGCAGACCCTGCGCGGCCTCGCCGACGACGGCCGCACCGTCCTGGTGGTCACCCACTCGGTCGCCGAACTCGCGCTCTGCGACCGGCTGCTGGTGATGGCCCCCGGCGGCTCGGTGGCCTACTTCGGCCCGCCCGGCGAGGCCCTGCACTTCTTCGGCTACGAGACCTGGGCGGACGTCTTCCAGGCGTTCGAGAACTACCCGGACCACGACTGGGCCGGCCGCTACCGCAACTCCGTCCACTACCAGCAGTACTCGGCCAACGTGGACGCCGCGGTCTCCCAGGTGCAGCAGCCCAACGCGCTCAACCAGCTGCGCCCGCCCAAGCCGCAGAGCTGGGGCTCCCAGCTGTGGACGCTGATCCGCCGCTACCTGGCGGTGATCGCCTCCGACAAGGGCTTCATCGCGCTGTCCCTGCTGCTCCCGCTGGTGCTCGGCGCGGTCTCCGCCGTCATCCCCAGCAAGTGCGGCCTGGCGCCCTGCGGCAACGGCCGCAACGACATCGCCCGGCTGATCCTGATGGTCGTCGCGTTCTCCGCCTGCCTGTCCGGCTCGGCGAACTCGGTCCGCGAACTCATCAAGGAACGCGCGATCTACGAACGGGAACGCGCCACCGGCCTGTCCCGCTCCGCCTACCTGACCTCGAAGTTCATCGTGCTCGGCGCGATCAGCTTCCTGCAGGGCGGCATCATCTCGGCGATCGCCTTCAAGGTCCGCAAGCTCCCCGCCGAGGGCCTGCTCCTCAAGCACCTGCCCGCGGTCGAGATGTCCGTCGGCGTGATCCTGCTCAGCTTCACCTCGATGATGGTGGGCCTGGCGATCTCCTCGCTGGTCAAGACCGCCGAGAAGACCATGCCGCTGCTGGTCATGTTCGCCATCGTCCAGATGGTCTTCACCGGCGCCATCTTCCAGCTCTTCGACAAGCCCGGCCTCGAGCAGCTCGGCTGGCTGATGCCCGCCCGCTGGGGCGTCGCCGCCAGCGGCAACACGCTCGACCTCGCCCACGTCTCACCCGTGGTGGTGGTCAAGCCCCCGGAGACGCCCCCGCTGGACTCCATCTGGGACCACTCCGCGGGCATGATGTTCCTCAACTGGACCGTCATGATCGTCATCTCGGTGGGCATCGGACTGGCGATCCAGCGCTTCCAGAAGCGGCACGAACCCGAGGTCATGCAGAACGGCTGACCCGCGGCGCGCACGGCGAGGGGCCCCTCCGGGGGCCCTTCGGCGTTCCCGGGGCCACCGGACCGGGGGCCTCCGGCCTAGGTCCTGTCCGGTCGGTCTTGTCGGATCGGCGCGCGGCGGTGGGCGCCCGGCTGGGAGTGCCGGCCCGACGCCCTCGTACTGGATGTACTCGGGTGTTGGGCCGGTGCTTCCAGGCGGGATGCCCGGCGTCGGGCGCCCGGCGAGATCGGCCGGACAGGGCCTAGGTCTCCCGCCCGAGGTGGCGGGCGCCGCCCCGGCGGTAGCGTGGGCGGCATGGACAGTCCCGGGTGCGACCCGTCGTTGCAGGCGATCGAGGCGGTCAGCGCCGCGGTGCTGGCGATGTCCCGGCCGTTGGAGGTCCGGGAGGTGCTGCGCCGGATCACCGCCTCCGCCCGCACCCTGCTGGGCGCCGAGTACGCCGCGCTGGGGCTGCCGGACGACCACGGCGGGTTCGCCCAGTTCGTGGTCGACGGGGTGAGCGACGAGCAGTGGCGGGCGATCGGCCCGCTGCCCCGTCAGCACGGCGTGCTGGCCTCGATGCTGCACGACCGCGAACCGACCCGGCTGACGGACGTCCGCACCGCCCCCGCGTTCGGCGGCTGGCCGGACGCCCACCCGGACATGACCGACTTCCTCGGGATGCCGATCATGGACGAGGACGAGATCGCCGGGGCCCTGTTCCTGGCCAACAAGCCCGGCGGCTTCACCGACCACGACGAGGAACTGCTGCGGATCCTGGTCGCGCACGCCGCCCTCGCCCTCGGCAACGCCCGGCTCTACGAGCGCAGCCGCGAACTCACCCTCTCCGGCGAGCGCGCCCGGATCGCCCACGACCTGCACGACGCCGTCTCGCAGAAGCTGTTCTCGCTGCGCCTGACCGCCCGCGCCGCCGCCAAGCAGGTCGACCGCGACCCGGCCCGGGCCCGTGAGAACCTCGCCGAGGTGGCCCGGCTGGCCGCCGAGGCCGCCGACGAACTGCGCGCCGTGGTGGTCGAACTGCGCCCCGCCGCGCTGGAGGAGGACGGCCTGGTGGCCACCCTCGCCTCGCAGGCCCAGGTGCTGGACCGGGCGCACAGCGCCGCGGTGGCCTTCACCGCCACCGGCGTCCGCGCGCTGCCCGCCGCCCAGGAGGCGGCCGTGCTGCGGGTCGCCCAGGAGGCGCTGCACAACGCGCTGCGGCACGCCGGCGCCGGCAGCGTCACGGTCACCCTCACCGGCACCCCGCCGCGCGGCGCGAAGCTGACCGTCCGCGACGACGGCCGCGGCTTCGACCCGGAGTCGGTGCGCCGGGCCGGCCGGCACCTCGGCCTGGTGTCGATGCGCGACCGGGCCGCCGCGGTCGGCGGCCGGCTGTCCCTGGAGTCCGCCCCGGGCCGGGGCACCCTGGTCGAACTGGAGGTCCCCGGTGCCTGACACCGCGTCACCGATCCGCGTGCTGCTGGTGGACGACCACCAGGTGGTCCGGCGCGGCCTGCGCACCTTCCTGGAGGTGCAGGACGACATCGAGGTGGTCGGCGAGGCCGCGGACGGCGAGCAGGCCGTCGAGCGGGCCGCCGACCTCGCCCCCGACGTGGTCCTGATGGACCTCAAGATGCCCAAGGTCGACGGCATCGAGGCGCTGCGCCTGCTGCGCGAACGCGGCAGCACCGCCCGGGTGCTGATCGTCACCAGCTTCACCGAGCACCGCACCATGGTCCCGGCGCTGCGCGCGGGCGCGGCCGGCTACGTGTACAAGGACGTCGACCCGGAGGCGCTGGCCGGGGCGATCCGCTCGGTGCACGCCGGCCACGTGCTGCTCCAGCCCGAACTCGCCGCCGCCCTGCTCGCCGAGGACGTCCCGGCCCCGCCGCAGGGCCGCGGCGGCACCCTCACCGACCGCGAGCGCGAGGTGCTCTCGCACATCGCCGACGGCCGCTCCAACCGGGAGATCGCCCGCTCGCTGCACCTGTCGGAGAAGACCGTCAAGACGCACGTCTCCAACATCCTGATGAAGCTGGACGTCGCCGATCGCACCCAGGCCGCGCTGTGGGCGGTCCGCAACCAGGGCTGAGCGCCCGTCGGCCCCGCCGCTCAGCCCCGCCGCTCAGCCCCGCAGCTCGTCCACGGCCGCGTTGTGCGCCGCCACCTGGGCCCGCCGGGCGGTCCGCTCCAGCGGGGCCAGGGCGTCCCGCCGGGCGGCCATCTCGGAGGCGGAGACCGCCGCCCCGTGCCCGCCCGCCGCGATGTGCAGCAGCGCGGACACCTGCCGGGCCGACTCCAGCACCCGCACCGCGCGCTGCGGGTAGCCGGGCGCCAGCGCCTCGCGGTGGCCGCGCCGCCGGAAGGACTCCAGCGCCCGCAGCGTCTCCGGCCCGGCCCCGGCCACGTCCAGCCGGGCCAGCACCGCGGTGGCCTGCCGCAGCCCGTCGGCGAGTTCGCGCTCGGCCTCGTCCAGCGAGGGCACGTCGGCCGGCAGCGCGTCGTTCACCGGCAGGCACTGCCACAGCACCCGCACGCCCTGGTCGCCGGCCGGTCCGTACACCTCGACCTCCGGCACCAGCCCGTACGGGACGCCGACCGCCAGGACGGCCTCGCCGGCGCCCAGCGCCAGCGAGTTGAAGGCCGGCGGCCCGGTCAGCCCGAGCGGGTGCCCGGCCACCGGGAGGGCGAGCCGCAGGCCCTTCGCGCCCATGACGCGCAGCCGTCCCAGCGCCCAGGTCAGGCCGTGCAGCGAGTCCGGGGCCTCGCCGGGCAGGCCGGTCACCCGGTGGGCGTCGTCGGTGCCCTGGACGGCGGCGGCCGCGTCGTCGGGGGAGGCGGCACCGGTCAGCAGCGCGTTCCCCCAGGCGGTGAGCCGCCCCGAACGGGGTTCTTGGTACGGATTGTCGGCAGGAGTGGCGAGCATCGGACCAGCCTACGGACAAGCGCGCCGGGCGGGTGGCGTAGGTTTGGCCTGACACAGGTGGACCGCACCCCGAGGACCTCACGCCCAGGTCCCACGGACGGCCGGATTCTTGCATTTGGGGAAGGCGTAGGCATGAGCGACGTGCTGGAGCTGGTGGACGTTTCCGTGGTCCGGGAGGGGCGCGCGCTCGTCGATCACGTGTCCTGGTCGGTCAAGGAGGGCGAGCGCTGGGTGGTGCTCGGCCCGAACGGAGCGGGCAAGACCACGCTGCTCCAGATCGCCGGCGCCTACCTGTTCCCGAGCTCCGGCGAGGCCGTGGTGCTCGGCGAGAAGCTCGACCAGGTCGACGTGTTCGAGCAGCGCGCCCGGATCGGCCTGGCCAGCGCCGCGATGTACGACAAGCTGCCGGTCGGCCAGACCGTGCTGGAGACGGTGCTGACCGCCGCGTACGGGCAGACCGTGCACGGCAAGGAGACCTACGAGGAGCCGGACGAGGCCCGCGCCCTGGTGCTGCTCGACCTGCTCGGCATGGCCGCCTTCACCGACCGCAGGTTCGGCACCCTCTCCGAGGGCGAGCGCAAGCGCACCCTGATCGCCCGCGCCCTGATGACCGACCCCGAGCTGCTGCTGCTCGACGAGCCCGCCGCGGGCCTCGACCTCGGCGGCCGCGAGGACCTGATCCGCCGCCTCGCCGCGCTCGCCCGGGACGAGTACGCGCCGTCCATGGTGATGGTCACCCACCACGTCGAGGAGATCGTCCCCGGCATGACCCACGTGCTGATGATCCGTCAGGGCAAGGTGATGACGGCCGGTCCGATCGGGAGCACCCTCACCGCCCGCAACCTGTCGCACTGCTTCGGCCTGCCGCTGACCCTCGAGCAGCGCGGCGACCGGTGGACCGCGCAGGGCCTCCCGCTCGGCTGAATCGCGCCGCCGGGGCGAACGGCGGGAACCGGTCGTACACACGGCCGGTTTCCGCCGCCCCACCTGCGGGAAGCTACGCGGGGAGAGACTCGACTTCCCTAGGATGGAGCCCGTGGACAGCTGGATCTGGTGGCTGCTGCTCGCCGTCGCGCTGGGCATTCCGCTGGTGGTCACCGCGATGCCCGAGTTCGCCATGTTCGCGGTCGGTGCCGGCGCCGCCGCGCTGACGGCCGGTCTGGGCGGCGGTGTGGTCCCGCAGTTCCTGGTGTTCGTCGGGGTGTCGGCCGCGCTGCTGGTGTTCGTGCGCCCGATCGCCTACCGCCAGCTCAAGAAGGGCCCGGGCTACCGCACGGGCGTGGAGGCGCTGACCGGCGCCACCGCAGTGGTACAGGAAACAGTCGACGGGGGAGAGGGCGGACGGATCAAGCTGAACGGCGAGATCTGGTCGGCCCGCGCGCTCCACCCGGGCTCGGTGTTCGAGCCGGGGCAGCAGGTCGACGTCGTCGAAATCCAGGGCGCCACCGCCCTGGTCGTCTAGGGGAGAAGCGTTGGAACCCGTCCTCATCGTCCTGATCGTCCTGGTCGTGGTGGCCTTCATCGCCCTGATCAAGACGATCCAGGTGATCCCGCAGGCCAGCGCGGCGATCGTGGAGCGCTTCGGCCGCTACACCCGCACCCTGAGCGCCGGCCTGAACATCGTGGTCCCGTTCATCGACACCATCCGCAACCGGATCGACCTGCGCGAGCAGGTCGTCCCGTTCCCGCCGCAGCCCGTCATCACCTCGGACAACCTGGTCGTCAACATCGACACCGTCATCTACTACCAGGTGACCGACCCGCGGGCCGCGACCTACGAGGTGGCCAGCTACATCCAGGCCATCGAGCAGCTCACCGTCACCACCCTGCGCAACATCATCGGCTCGATGGACCTCGAGTCCACCCTGACCTCCCGCGAGGTCATCAACGCCGGCCTGCGCGGCGTCCTGGACGAGGCCACCGGCCGCTGGGGCATCCGGGTCAACCGGGTCGAGCTGAAGGCGATCGAGCCGCCGACCTCCATCCAGGACTCGATGGAGAAGCAGATGCGCGCCGACCGCGACAAGCGCGCCGCGATCCTCACCGCCGAAGGCGCCCGGCAGGCCCAGATCCTGCGCGCCGAGGGCGAGAAGCAGGCCGCCGTGCTCCAGGCCGAGGGCGAGGCGCAGGCCGCCGTCCTCAAGGCCGACGGCGAGGCCGCCGCGATCCGCACCGTCTTCGAGGCCATCCACGAGGGCGACGCCGACCAGAAGCTGCTCGCCTACCAGTACCTGCAGACCCTGCCCGAGCTCGCCAAGGGCGACGCCAACAAGCTGTGGATCATCCCCAGCGAGGTCGGCGACGCGCTCAAGGGCCTCGGCGGCGCCTTCCAGGGCGTCACCGGCGGCGGCGCCACCCCGGCCGCCCCCGCCGTCCCGCCGCCGGCCGCCCGCGTCCCGGTCGACCCGGCCGCCGGCCCGCGCCCGGTGGACACCGAGAACAAGACCGCCCGACCCCGGGTCGAGCCCACCCGCGAGTACCCCAAGATCGACGAGTAACCCGCAGCGCCCCGACGGGCCCCGGCCGACCCCGCGTCGGCCGGGGCCCGTCCGCGTCCCGGGCCGCCCGGCCCGCGCGTCTCGCATCGCGGAACACCTGTCCACTTTCCGGACGACCCTGGCCAAGCCGCGCACCGCTCCGGCATGATCGACCGGCGCGTGACAGCAGCCAACGAGGGGGAAGCCAATGACGCTGTGGGAGATGACCGCCGTCCTGCTGGCCGGGACCGCGGCCGGAGCCATCAACACCATCGTCGGCTCCGGCACCCTGATCACCTTCCCCGTCCTGCTCGCCGTCGGCCTGCCCCCCGTCACCGCCAACGTCTCCAACTCGCTCGGCCTGGTGCCCGGTTCACTGGCCGGCGCGATCGGCTACCGGGCCGAACTCGCCGGCCAGCGCCCCCGCCTGCTCCGCTTCGGCACCGCCTCGCTGCTCGGCGGACTCACCGGCGCCGCCCTGCTGGTCACCCTCCCCGGCAGCGCCTTCGAGGCCGTCGTCCCGGTCCTGATCCTCACCGCCCTCGTCCTGGTCGTCCTGCAGCCCCGGGTGGCCCGCGCGATGGCCGCCCGCCGCGCCGCCGGCACCGCCGCCCCCGCCACCGACGGCGGCTGGCCGCTGCTGTTCTGCATCGGCCTCACCGGCGTCTACGGCGGCTACTTCGGCGCCGCCCAGGGCGTCCTGCTGCTCGCCCTGATGGGCATGCTGCTCCCCGACGACCTGCAGACGATCAACGGGATCAAGAACGTCCTCGCCGTGATCGTCAACGGCGTCGCCGCCCTCTTCTTCCTCTTCACCTCGCACATCGACTGGACCGCCGCCCTGCTGATCGCCGCCGGCGCCACCCTCGGCGGCGTGCTCGGCGCCAAGGTCGGCCGCCGCCTCCCGCCGATCGCGCTGCGCGGCCTGATCGTGCTGGTCGGCCTGGCCGCCGTCACCAAACTGCTGTTCTTCTGACCGTCCCCGCCGTCTTCCGACCCTCCCCGCCCGGCCGCCCGCACGCCGTGCGGACCGCAGGTCGACCTGCGGTCCGCGGACCCGACGGGCCGCCCCGCGCGACGTAGGCTCGGCGGTGACGGCCGCCCCCGCGGCCGCAGCCAGGACGGAGACCGCCATGAGCCGCACCCGCCTCAGCGAGGAACAGATCGCCAACGCCCTCGCCGACCTCCCGCAGTGGACCCGCACCGGCGAAGCCATCACCCGCACCGCCGAGACCGCGAGCTTCCCCACCGCGATCAAGGTCGTCGACGCCGTCGCCGAACAGGCCGAGGCACTCGACCACCACCCCGACATCGACATCCGCTGGCGCACCCTCACCTTCCTGCTCACCACCCACAGCTCCGGCGGCCTGACCAGCCTCGACATCACGGTCGCCCACCTGATCGACCGCGCCCTCGACGACGCCGCCTGACCCCGACCGCCCCCGCAGCCCCCCACCCGCCCCCGAACCCCGCGCAAAGCCCCGGCAAAACCCGTTCCCGCGCCGTGAGATGCTGGCCCCTTGCCAGACCGCAGTCGGGACGGACGGAACGCATGGCTCAGGAACCTCCCACGACACCCGGGTACGACCAGCAGCCCTGGTACCCCCAGCCCCAGCAGCAGGGCTACCCGGAGCAGCAGGCGTACGGGCAGCAGTCCTACGGCGACCCGCAGCAGCAGCAGTCCTACGGCTACCCCGAGCAGCAGCAGCCGTACGCGGACCCGCAGCAGCAGGGCTACGGCTACCCGGACCAGCAGCAGGCGTACGGGCAGCCGCCCTTCCCGCAGCAGCCGCCGTCCTACGGCTACCAGGAGACCTACCAGGACCCGCAGCAGCAGTCCTACGGCTACCCCGAGCAGCAGCAGCCGTACGCCGACCCGCAGCAGCAGGGCTACGCCGAGCAACAGAACGGCTACCAGGACCCGTCCGCCCAGCAGCTCTACGCACCTCCCGCCGCCGAGCCGGCCGGCCGGCCGGACCCGTACGGGCAACCGGCCGCCGCGCCCGCCCCGGCCGCCGCCGCCGACTACCCGCAGACCAGCGCCGAGGACCCGTTCGCCCCCGGCGGCACCGGCGTGCCGGCCGGCTCCGCCACCGGCCCGGCCGACATCGGCACCGGCACCGGCACCGGCCGGGAGCGCCCCGCCGCCGGCGGCTTCGCCGCCAAGGCCCGCGCCGCGGTGCTCTCCGGCGAGGGCGCCCCCAGCCGCCGCGGCCTGGCGATCCGGGTCGGCGCGGGCGTCGCCGCGCTGGCCGTACTGGTCACCGCCGGCGTGCTCGCCATGTCCGACGACGGCGACAAGCCCACCGCCCAGAGCCCCCAGGGCAGTTCGCAGAACATCGCCGTCGCCCACACCAAGTCCTGGACGGTGCCCGCCGACCAGGCCGCCGCCGGGGCCCAGGGCGCCGACGACACCCTGGTCGGCAGCTGGCTGCTGGCCGACAGCGTGGTCCGCGCCGACGGCACGGGCGTGCACGCCTACGCCCTCGCCGACGGCAAGCCCACCTGGACGCTCAAGGCCCCCGCCGACGGCGCCGTCCCCTGCGGCCTGTCCCCGGCCGTCAACGCCGCCGGCCTCGGCGCGGTCGCCTACCGCCCCGCCGCCGACCCGAAGAGCCCCTGCAGCACCGTCGCCGCCGTCGACACCAAGTCCGGCCAGGCGGTCTGGACGAAGACCCTGTCCGACGCCAAGGACAGCTACACCACCCACGTCGCCGTCACCGACGACAAGGTCGTCGCGGTCGGCGACGACAAGGCGTCCGCCTGGGCCGCCGCCGACGGCGCCGAAGCCTGGCAGTACACCGGCCAGGGCAAGTTCTGCACGCTGTCCGGCAACGCCGGCGCCTCCGTCGTGGTGCTGCACAGCCGCTGCGCCGACTCCACGCCCGCCGACCAGGCCGTCGCGCTCAACGTCTCCGACGGCAAGGTCAAGTTCTGGCGGGGCCTGAACAACCAGCCCACCACCGTCACCGTGCTCTCCGCCGAACCCGCCGTGGTGCTCACCACCGGCGAGAAGCCCGCCGACGACCGGGTGTTCGCCTGGGGCGCGGAGGGCGACCCGGCGGCGGAGATCCCGGTGGCCGTCGAGGGCGGCGGCCGGCTGGACGTCGGCCGCGGCAGCTTCGACCCCGTCCCCGCCGTGTACTTCCAGGGCAGCACCATGTTCGCCGCGGTCGTCCCCGACGGCGGCGGCAACCCCACCGCGATCACCGCGTACGACCTCGCCACCGGCAAGCCGCAGTGGCGCACCCCCGTCGCCGAGAAGAGCAAGGCCCGCCCGATCGGGGTCGACGCCGGCGGCCTGGTGGCCGCCGCCGACGAACGCGGCGACCAGCCCGCCCACCTCAGCCGCTTCGCCCTGGCCGGCGGCCAGGAGACCCAGGGCGGCGCCTTCCCGCAGGGCACCGGCTCGCTGCTCACGGCCGGCCGGGTGCGCACCGCCCCCGGACACCTGGTGGCCGTCCCCGAGCACGCCTCCAACTACGGCGTGGCCACCGCCTTCACCAGCAAGGGCTGACCCGCCCCCGCCCCGCACCCCGTGCGGTTCGTGAGGTCCGTGCGGTCCGTGCAATGACGACGGGCCCGACCTGTCCCCTGATCAGGTCGGGCCCGTCGGCCTCTCACACGCCCGCGGCCGCGGCCGCCTTCCGGTCCTCCGGCCGCTGCGGCAGCCAGGCGGCGAGCTCCCCCAGCTCACCGGCCCGCAGCCCGAGCGCGAGCATCAGCGTCGCCTCCGGCGTCGGCTCGAACGGCCGCCGCAGCAGCCGCATCCCCGCCTGCTCCGGCGTCCGGTCCGCCTTGTGCTGGTTGCACTCCGCGCAGGCCGCCACGGTGTTCAGCCAACTGTCCGCCCCACCACGCGACTTGGGCGCCAGGTGGTCCACCGTGGTGCCCCGCCGCCCGCAGTACGCGCACCGGAACTGGTCCCGCGCCAGCACCCCCCGCCGCGACCACGGAGCCCGTTGTCGGAACGGCACCCGCACGTACCTGGTCAGCCTGATCACCCGCGGCACCGGCAACTGCACCCCCGAGCCGCGCACCACCCGCAGCGGATGCGCCTGCTCGACCACCGCCTTGTCCTGCAGGACCAGCACGACGGCACGGCGCAGCGGCACCGTGCT